>DASUQP010000175.1:0-21273 GCA_036280475.1 Methyloceanibacter sp.
TTTCCCGAGCCCGTCATCGAGGTCGCCGTCGAGCCGAAGACCAAGGGCGACCAGGAGAAGCTCGGCGTGGCACTCAACCGCCTCGCCCAGGAGGATCCCTCATTCCGCGTCGCCGTCGATCACGAATCCGGCCAGACCATCATCAAGGGCATGGGCGAGCTTCATCTCGACATCATCGTCGACCGCATGCGGCGCGAGTTCAAGGTCGAGGCCAATGTCGGCGCGCCGCAAGTGGCGTTCCGCGAGACGGTCTCCAAGCGCGCCGATGTCGATTACACCCACAAGAAGCAGACCGGCGGCTCGGGCCAGTTCGCGCGCGTCAAGATGACGATCGAGCCGAACGAGCAAGGCAAGGGCTACGAGTTCGAGAACAAGGTGGTCGGCGGCAACGTGCCGAAGGAATATATCCCCGGCGTTCAGAAGGGCGTGCAGAGCGTCGTGGAATCCGGCGTGCTTGCCGGCTTCCCCATCCTCGACGTCAAGGTGACGCTGACCGACGGCGCCTATCACGATGTCGATTCGAGCGTGATGGCGTTCGAGATCGCCGGCCGCGCCGCCTTCCGGGAAGGGGCGCTGAAGGCGGGACCGAAGCTGCTCGAGCCGATCATGAAGGTCGAGGTGGTGACGCCGGAGGATTATGTCGGCGGCATCATCGGCGATCTCACCAGCCGGCGTGGACAGGTGCGCGGCCAGGAGACGCGCGGCAACGCCGCGGTGATCAACGCCATGGTGCCGCTCGCGAACATGTTCGGCTACGTGAACAATCTGCGCTCGATGAGCCAGGGCCGCGCGCAGTTCACGATGCAGTTCGATCACTACGCGCAAGCGCCCCAGGGCGTTGCCGAGGAGGTGAAGGCGAAATTCGCCTAGACGGTCTTGGCGCCCGCCAGGCGTCCGGATGAGTTTTATTTTGTGTTGAAGGATGGAGAGCCAGCATGGCTAAGGAAAAATTCCAGCGGACGAAGCCGCACTGCAACATCGGGACCATCGGTCATGTCGATCACGGCAAGACGACGTTGACGGCCGCGATCACCAAGGTATTGGCAGAAAAGGGCGGCGCGAAATTCACCGCCTATGACGAGATCGACAAGGCGCCGGAAGAGAAGGCGCGCGGCATCACCATTTCGACCGCCCACGTCGAGTACGAAACCGACAAGCGGCACTACGCCCATGTCGACTGTCCGGGCCATGCCGACTACGTCAAGAACATGATCACCGGCGCCGCCCAGATGGACGGCGCCATCCTCGTAGTCTCGGCGGCCGACGGGCCGATGCCGCAGACCCGCGAGCATATCCTGCTCGCCCGCCAGGTGGGCGTGCCGGCGCTGGTCGTCTATCTCAACAAGGTGGACATGGTCGACGATCCGGAGCTGCTCGACCTCGTCGAGCTCGAGGTCCGCGAGCTCCTGTCCAAATACGAGTTTCCGGGCGACGAGATCCCCATCGTCAAGGGCTCGGCGCTGGCTGCGCTCGAAGGCAAGGACGAGCAGGTCGGCAAGACCTCGGTCGTCGAACTGATGAAGGCGGTCGACGATTACATCCCGCAGCCGGACCGTCCCAAGGACAAGCCGTTCCTGATGCCGATCGAGGACGTGTTCTCGATCTCGGGTCGCGGCACGGTGGTCACCGGACGCATCGAGCGCGGCATCATCAAGGTTGGCGAAGAGGTGGAGATCGTCGGGATCAAGCCGACCACCAAGACCACGGTCACCGGCGTCGAGATGTTTCGCAAGCTGCTCGATCAGGGCGAGGCCGGCGATAATGTCGGCTGCCTGTTGCGCGGCATCGATCGCGAGGCGGTGGAGCGGGGTCAGGTGCTGGCGAAGCCCGGCTCGGTCACGCCCCACACCAAGTTCAAAGCCGAGGCGTATATCCTCACCAAGGAGGAGGGCGGGCGCCACACACCGTTCTTCGGCAATTACCGTCCTCAGTTCTACTTCCGCACCACCGACGTGACCGGCGTCGTGCATCTGCCGGAAGGCACCGAGATGGTGATGCCGGGCGACAATATCGCCATGACGGTCGAGCTGATTGTGCCGATCGCCATGGAGGAAAAGCTGCGTTTCGCCATTCGCGAGGGCGGTCGCACCGTCGGTGCGGGCGTCGTGGCATCGATCATCGAGTAGAGAGACGAAAGGAGGGCGCCGCCTGAAAACGGCGCGCTCCTGAATTTGAGGCCATCGAGATGCAAAGTCAGAACATAAGAATCAGGCTCAAGGCCTTCGACCATCGCATCCTCGATGCGTCGACCAAGGAGATCGTGAACACGGCGAAACGGACGGGCGCGGAAGTGCGCGGCCCCATTCCGTTGCCGACCCGTATCGAGAAGTTCACCGTGAATCGCTCGCCGCATATCGACAAGAAGAGCCGCGAGCAGTTCGAAATGCGCACCCATAAGCGGCTGCTCGACATCGTCGATCCGACGCCGCAGACGGTCGACGCGCTGATGAAGCTCGACCTCGCCGCCGGCGTCGATGTCGAGATCAAGTTGTAACGGCACGCGGCGAGGCAAGGACTAAAGACCGATGCGATCAGGTGTCATCGCGCAAAAGGTCGGCATGACCCGAATCTTCACCGATGCCGGAGAGCACATTCCGGTGACGGTGCTGCGCCTCGAGCATTGCCAGGTGGTGGGCCACCGGACCTCCGAGAAGAACGGCTATACCGCCCTCCAGCTCGGCGCCGGGCGTCCCAAGGTGAAGCGCTTGAGCCGCGCGGCGCGCGGTCACTTCGCCGTCGCCAATGTCGAGCCGAAGCGCAAGCTCGCCGAGTTTCGCGTGAGCCCCGACAACCTGATCGAGGTGGGGGCCGAGATCACCGCCGACCATTTCGTCGAGGGCCAATACGTGGACGTGTCAGGCACCTCGATCGGGAAGGGCTTCGCCGGCGCGATGAAGCGCCACGGCTTTGCCGGCTTGCGCGCGAGCCACGGCGTGTCCGTGAGCCACCGCAGCCACGGCTCGACCGGTCAGCGCCAGGACCCGGGCAAGGTGTTCAAGGGCAAGAAGATGGCCGGCCACATGGGCGACGTGAACGTCACCACGCAGAACTTGCGCGTGGTGAAGACCGATCCTGAGCGCGGGCTGATCATGATCCGCGGCGCCGTGCCCGGGGCCAAAGGCGGCTGGGTGCTGCTGCGCGACGCGGTCAAGCGCGCATTGCCGGAAGCGGCGCCGAAGCCCGGCGCGTTCCGCAAGAGCTATCAGCCGGAGCAGGCGAAGAAGGCCAAGGCCAGGAAGACCAAGAGTGCCGAGAGCGCCGAAAGCGCCGCATCCGAGGCGGGGGAAGGCGGGAGCCAGGAGTCATGAAGGCCGACGTCACCACTCTCGACGCCAAGAAGGCGGGCACCGTCGAGCTTCCCGACGACCTGTTCGGGCTCGAGCCGCGTCCCGACATCTTGCAGCGCATGGTGCGCTACCAGCTCGCGAAGCGCCGGAGCGGCACCGCTCACGTGAAGGATCGCTCGGAGATCAACGCGACGACCGCCAAGCTCTATCGCCAGAAGGGCACGGGCCGCGCGCGTCACGGCAGCAAGAAGGCGCCGATCTTCAGAGGCGGCGGCAAGGCGTTCGGACCTAAGCCCAGAAGCTTTGCCGTCGGCCTGCCGAAAAAGGTGAGGGCGCTTGCGCTGAAACATGCGCTGTCGGCCAAGGCCAAATCCGACACGCTCATCGTCATCGACAAATGCGAGCTGAAGGACGGCAAGACCAAGGAGCTCAAGTCGCGCTTCGCCAAGCTCGGCTTCGGCTCGGTGCTGATCATCGACGGGGCCTCGGTGCAGGAGGCCTTCGCCAAGGCCGCGCGCAATCTGCCCGAGGTCGACGTGCTCCCGGTGCAAGGCATCAATGTCTACGACATTCTCCGGCACGAGAAGCTGGTGTTGACCAAGGCCGCGATCGAGGCGCTGGAGGCGCGGTTCAAATGACCACCCGCACCGACTATGACATCATCCTTGCGCCGGTCATCACCGAGAAGGCGACAGCCGTTTCGGAGGCCAATCAGGTCGTGTTCAAGGTCCGCCGCGACGCGACCAAGCCGGAGATCAAGGCGGCCGTCGAGACGCTGTTCAAGGTCAAGGTGCTGTCGGTGAACACGCTCACCCGCAAAGGCAAGGCGAAGAACTTCCGCGGCGTCAGGGGCAGACAGCAGGACGTCAAGAAAGCGATCGTCAGGCTCGCCGAAGGCCAGACGATCGACGTGACGACGAGGATCTGACGGGATGGCGCTCAAGACCTATAAACCGACCACGCCGTCGCAACGGCAGCTCGTGCTGATCGACCGCAGCCAGCTGTGGAAGGGTGCACCCGTCAAGGCGCTCACCAAAGGGCTTAGCAAGACCGGCGGCCGCAACAATCACGGTCGCGTGTCGATGTGGCACCGGGGCGGCGGGCACAAGCGCGCCTATCGCAAGGTCGACTTCAAGCGCGGCAAACTCGGCGTGCCCGCCACGGTCGAGCGGTTGGAATATGACCCGAACCGCACTGCCTTCATCGCCCTCATCAAATATGAAGACGGCGAGTTGTCCTACATTCTCGCGCCGCAGAGGCTCGCCGTGGGCGATACCGTGATTTCCGATCTCCGCGCCGACGTGAAGCCCGGCAACGCCATGCCGCTCGCCAACATGCCGATTGGAACCATCATCCACAATGTGGAGATGAAGAAGGGCAAAGGCGGGCAGATCGCGCGCGCCGCCGGCACCTATGTGCAGCTTGTCGGCCGCGACGCGGGCTACGCCATTCTCAAACTGAATTCCGGCGAGACGCGTATGGTGCCGTCCGAGTGCATGGCGAGCGTCGGCGCCGTCTCAAATCCCGACAATTCCAACATCTCGATCGGCAAAGCCGGGCGCGCACGCTGGAAGGGCCGCAAGCCCGTGGTGCGCGGCGTCGCCATGAATCCGATCGACCATCCGCATGGCGGCGGCGAGGGCCGCACCTCCGGCGGTCGCCACCCGGTATCGCCCTGGGGCAAGTCCGCGAAGGGCAAGAAGACCCGCTCGAACAAGTCGAGCAACAAGTTCATCCTGCGCAGCCGCCACCAGAAGAAGGGATAGTTCACGTGGGACGCTCGATCTGGAAAGGCCCGTTCGTCGACGGATATCTGCTCAAGAAGGCCGAGAAGGCGCGCGGCTCTGGCTCGAACGCGGTGATCAAGATGTGGTCGCGCCGCTCGACGATCCTGCCGCAATTCGTTGGCCTGACGTTCGGCGTGCATAACGGCCACAAGCACATCCCGGTGCTCGTCACCGAAGACATGATCGGTCACAAATTCGGAGAGTTCGCGCCGACGCGGACCTTCCACGGCCACGCCGCCGACCGCAAGGCGAAGAGGGTGACGAAGGAAGCGTAATGGGCAAGCCGCAGCGCGAGCGCGCGCTCAAAGAGAACGAGGCGAGAGCGGTGACGCGTCTCGTGCGCGTGAGCCCGCAGAAGCTCAATCTGCTTGCCCAGCTGATCCGCGGCAAGAAGGTCGATCGTGCGCTCGCCGATCTCACCTTCTCGCGCAAGCGCGTCGCCAAGGATGTGAAAAAGACGCTTCAATCGGCCATTGCCAACGCCGAGAACAATCACGATCTCGATGTCGACGCTCTCGTCGTGGCCGAAGCCTATGTCGGCAAGAACCTGGTCATGAAGCGCATGCGCGCCCGGGCGCGTGGCCGCGCCGGCCGCATCGAGAAGCCATTCGCGCAGATCACCGTCGTGCTGCGTCAAGTCGAGGAGCCCGCGTAATGGGACAGAAGGTCAATCCGATCGGGCTTAGGCTCGGCGTCAACCGCACCTGGGATTCGCGCTGGTACGCCTCGCGCGGCGAATATGCGCGGCTTCTGCACGAAGACTTGAAGATGCGCGAGCACATCCTGGAGTCGCGCAAGCAGGCCGGCATCTCCAAGGTCGTGATCGAGCGCCCGCACAAGAAATGCCGCGTGACGGTGCACACGGCGCGGCCGGGCATCCTCATCGGCAAGAAGGGCGCCGATATCGAGAAGCTCAGGCGCGAGCTAGCCAACATGACGGACTCCGAGGTGCACCTCAATATCGTCGAGGTGCGCAAGCCCGAGATCGACGCGACCCTCGTGGCCGAAGGCATCGCCCAGCAGCTCGAGCGGCGGGTGGCATTCCGCCGCGCCATGAAGCGAGCCGTGCAGTCGGCGATGCGCATGGGCGCGCTCGGCATCCGCATCAATTGCGGGGGGCGGCTCGGCGGGGCCGAGATCGCGCGCATGGAGTGGTATCGCGAGGGCCGTGTGCCGCTGCATACGCTTCGCGCCAATATCGATTACGGCACGGCGCTCGGTCGCACGGCCTACGGGATCATCGGGGTCAAGGTCTGGATCTTCAAGGGCGAGATCATGGAGCACGATCCCATGGCCCAGGAGAACAAGGCGCTCGAGGCCCAGGAAGGCGGTCGCTCCACGGGGCGCCGCGAGCCGGCGCAAGCGCAAGGTTAGGCTAGGACTTAGATCATGCTGCAACCGAAGCGGACCAAATACCGCAAGGCTCACAAGGGGCGCATCAAGGGTGCGGCTTCGAGCGCGGCCACGCTCAATTTCGGGACCTACGGACTCAAGGCCCAAGAGCCGGCCCGCATCACCGCCCGGCAGATCGAAGCGGCGCGCCGGGCCATGACAAGGCAGATGAAGCGTTCGGGGCGGGTGTGGATCAGGCTGTACCCGGACGTGCCGGTATCGAAGAAGCCGACCGAGGTGCGCATGGGCAAGGGCAAGGGCACGCCCGAATTTTGGGTCGCGCGGGTCAAGCCCGGCCGCATCATGTTCGAGATCGACGGCGTCACCGAGCAGGTCGCGCGCGAGTCGCTCCGGCTCGCGGCTGCCAAGCTTCCGATCAAGACGCGCATGGTTGCGCGCATCGAGGTCAAGCCATGAAGGCGCAGCAGGTCCGCGGGCTTACGCCCGATCAGCGCGAAGATGAGCTGGTCAAGCTGAAGAAGGAGCAGTTCAACCTGCGCTTTCAGGCGGCGTCAGGCCAGCTCGAGAACACCGCGCGGGTGAGACAGATCAGGCGCGACATCGCCCGGATCAATACGATTGCGCGGCAAGAGCCGGCAGCCGAGGCTCCAGCGAAGCAGGCGCCCGCGCCAAAGGCGAAGCCCAAGACCGCGGCGCCCAAGGCCGAAAAATCCAAGACCGCGGCGCCCAAGGCCGCGAAATCCAAGACCGCGGCGAGAGCCAAGGCAAAGCCCAAGACGAAGGCGAAGAGCTAGGACAAGACGATGCCGAAACGCGTTCTGCAAGGAGTGGTGGTGAGCGACAAGAACGACAAGACCGTGGTGGTCCGCGTCGAACGGCGCTTCACGCACCCTGTGCTGCAAAAGACCGTGCGGCGGAGCAAGAACTATCAGGCCCATGACGAGAATAACGAGTTCAAGGTGGGCGAAATGGTGTGGATCGAGGAATGCCCGCCGGTCTCTAAGCAGAAGCGGTGGACGGTCTTGCCGCGCGAGCAGGCAGCACGGTAGCGGCAGTTTAGGTTTGAAGGCGAAAGCGCCATGATACAGATGCAGACCAATCTCGACGTCGCCGACAATTCGGGTGCGCGGCGCGTCCAGTGCATCAAGGTGCTCGGCGGCTCGAAGCGCAAATACGCCTCGATCGGCGACACGATCGTGGTCTCGGTCAAGGACGCGATACCGCGCGGCCGCGTGAAGAAGGGCCAGGTGATGAAGGCCGTGGTGGTCCGCACCGCCAAGGGCGTGCGCCGGCCCGACGGCTCGATCATCCGCTTCGATCGCAACGCCGCGGTCCTGATCAACCCGCAAGGCGAGCCGATCGGCACCCGCATCTTCGGCCCGGTCACCCGCGAGCTCAGAGCGAAGAAGCACATGAAGATCGTTTCGCTCGCGCCGGAGGTCTTGTGATGGCGAAGCTCAAGATCAAGAAAGGCGACCATGTCGTCGTCATCACCGGCAAGGACAAAGGCAAGAAGGGCGAGGTCCTGAAGGTCATGCCCGAGGAGAACCGCGCCATCGTCAAGGGCGTGGCCATGGTGCGCCGCCACCAGCGCCAGTCGCCGTCGCAGGAGGGCGGGATCATCGCCAAGGAGGCGCCGATCCACATCTCCAATCTCGCGCTGGAGGACCCCAAGGACGGGAACCCGACGCGCGTCGGGTACAAATTCCTGAAGGACGGGCGCAAGGTCCGGTTCGCAAGGCGCTCGGGCGAGGTCATCGATGGCTGAGACGACCTATATCCCCCGGCTCAAGCAGCACTACAACGAGGTGCTCAAGCCAGCGCTCGCCAAGGAGTTCGGCTACACCAACGCGATGCAGGTGCCGCGCCTGGAGAAGGTGGTGCTCAATATGGGCGTGGGCGAGGGCGTCAGCGACTCCAAGAAGGTTCAGGCCGCCGCCGCCGATCTCGGGATGATCGCCGGGCAGAAGCCGGTGATCACGCGGGCGCGGAAATCGATCGCGACGTACAAGCTCCGCGAGGGCATGTCCATTGGCGCCAAGGTCACCCTGCGGCAGAATCGCATGTACGAGTTCGTCGACCGGCTGGTGAACATCGCACTGCCGCGGGTGCGGGACTTCCGCGGGCTCAATCCGAAGAGCTTTGACGGGCGCGGCAATTTCGCCCTCGGACTGAAGGAGCACATCATCTTCCCCGAGATCGACTACGACAAGGTGGAAGACGTGCTCGGCATGGACATCATCGTTTGCACGACGGCGCGCACCGACGACGAGGCGCGCGCGCTGCTTAAGGGTTTGAACTTTCCGTTCCGCAGCTGAGCCAAGGCTCGGGACTGCGACAGGAGGACTTGAATGGCAAAGACGAGCACAATCGAGCGGGACAAGAAGCGCCGCCGCCTCGCCAAGAAGTACAAGCTCAGGCGGACGCGGCTGAAAGCGATTGCCGCCGACCGGTCTCTGCCGGCCGAGGAGCGGTTCGCGGCCCGGCTCAAGCTCGCAGAGCTGCCGCGCAATTCGTCGCCCACGCGTATCCGCAACCGTTGCGATCTCACCGGGCGCCCCCGCGGCTATTACCGCAAGCTGCGCATGTCTCGGATCGCGCTGCGCGACCTCGGAAGCCAGGGACTCGTTCCCGGCATGATCAAGTCGAGCTGGTAGGACGAGCGAATGAGCATCAACGACCCACTAGGCGATATGCTGGCCCGCATCCGCAACGCGCAGATGCGGCACAAGACCACGGTGACGACGCCGGCCTCCAAGCTCAGAGAGCGTGTGCTCGATGTGCTGGCCGAGGAGGGCTATATCCGCGGCTATGCGCGCGTCGACTATAGCGGCGGCCGGTCGGAGTTCGAGATCGAGCTCAAATATTTCGACGGCGAGCCTGTGATCAAGGATATCAAGAGGGTGTCGACGCCCGGACGGCGCGTCTATTCCTCGGTCAAGGATTTGCCCACGGTCGCCAACGGTCTCGGCGTCGCCATTCTTTCGACGCCGAAAGGCGTGATGTCGGATGCGCGGGCGAGGACCGAGAATGTCGGCGGCGAAATTTTGTGTAACGTGTTCTAGGGTCACGAGCTCGGACGAAGGTTGATTCATGTCGCGCATCGGCAAGAAGCCCGTTTCAGTTCCCGGCGGCGTCACCGCCGCGGTGAACGGCCAAGAGGTCAAGATCAAGGGCCCCAAGGGCGAGCTCAAGCACGTGCTCGCCGACGCCATGGTGGCAAAGCTGGACAAGGACGGCATCGAGATCACGATGCGGGAGGACACGAAAGAAGCCCGCGCCATGTGGGGCATGTCGCGGACGCTCATCGCCAATCTCATCGCCGGGGTGACGGAAGGCTTTTCCAAGCGGCTCGAGATCTCGGGCGTCGGCTACCGCGCGGCGGTGCAGGGCTCAAATCTCCAGCTTCAGCTCGGCTATAGCCACGATGTTGCCTATCCGATCCCGCAAGGTATCCAGATCGCATGCCCGAAGCCGACGGAGATCGTGATTACGGGCATCGATAAGCAGAAAGTGGGTCAGGTTGCCGCCGAGATCAGGCGGTTCAGGCCGCCCGAGCCCTATAAGGGCAAAGGCATCAAATATGCGGGCGAGTTCATCCTCCGCAAGGAAGGCAAGAAGAAGTAGCGGGACGATCGGAAATGGGCGCGTTGAACGAAAGCTTCATGCGGCGCTCGCGCCGGGTTCGCCATACGCTCAAGCGTGCGGCGAACGGGCGCGCGCGCCTGTCGGTGTTCCGCTCCTCGCGGCATATCTACGCGCAAGTGATCGACGATGAGGCGGGCAAGACGCTGGCGGCGGCCTCGACGCTCGACAAGGACCTGAAGGGTGCGCTGCCGAAGGGCAGCGATCTCGCGGCCGCTCAGGCCGTCGGCAAGCTCCTGGCGGAAAGAGCGTTGAAGGCCGGCGTCAAGGACGTCGTGTTCGACCGCGGCGGTTATATCTATCATGGGCGCGTGAAGGCGCTCGCCGACGCCGCGCGCGAAGCAGGCCTGAACTTCTAGTTTCGACCTAAGAAAGGATCGACCGTGGCACGAGGCCAGCAAGCAAGAGACCGTGAAGAGCGCGATCGTGACAGCGAATTCATCGACAAGCTCGTGCACATCAATCGCGTGGCCAAGGTGGTCAAGGGCGGACGGCGCTTCGGCTTCGCCGCGCTGGTCGTGGTGGGCGATCAGAAGGGACGGGTCGGCTTCGGACACGGCAAGGCGCGCGAGGTGCCGGAAGCCATCCGCAAGGCGACCGAGGCCGCCAAGCGCAACCTGGTCAAGGTTCCTTTGCGCGAGGGACGCACGCTGCATCACGACGTGACCGGCCAGCATGGCGCGGGACGGGTCGTGCTCAGGGCGGCACCTCCCGGCACCGGCATTATCGCCGGCGGCCCGATGCGGGCCGTGTTCGAGACGCTCGGCATTCAAGACGTGGTCGCGAAGTCGCTCGGAAGCTCAAACCCCTACAACATGGTGCGGGCGACCTTCGATGCGTTGCGGCACGAGGACAGCCCGCGCGGCGTGGCGGCGCGCCGCGGCAAGAAGGTGAGCGAAATCGTCTCGCGGCGGAGAGACGGCGCCGGCGACGCCGCGGGCGCTCCGGAAGCCTAAGCCTCAAGAGAGCGCGTCGGATAAAGGGTTTGCCACATGGCCGAGAAAAGAAAGACCATCGTCGTTGAGCAGATCGGGAGCCCGATCAGGCGCCCCGCGAGCCAGCGCGCGACGCTGATCGGGCTCGGCCTCAACAAGATGCATAAGCGGCGGACGCTCGTCGACAGCCCGCAGGTGCGCGGAATGGTGGCGAAGGTCAGCCACCTCGTCCGGATCGTCGATGACGAGCCGAAGGCTTAAGGAAGAGACGTCATGCGATTGAATGCATTAACCGACCGGCCGGGCGCGACGAGGGCCAAGAAGCGGCTCGGCCGCGGTATTGGCTCGGGCCTCGGCAAGACCGCGGGCAAGGGCACCAAGGGCCAGAAGGCCCGCGCCGGCGTCGCCATGAAGGGCTTCGAGGGGGGGCAGATGCCGCTGCACCGGCGCCTGCCGAAGCGCGGCTTCAACAACATCTTCGCCAGGAAATTCAACGAGCTCAATCTCGGCCGCATCCAAGAGGCGGTGGATGCGGGCCTCCTTGACGGCAAGAAGCCGATCACCGTTGCGTCCTTGAAGGAGGCCGGTCTCATCCGGCGCGAGAAGGATGGCGTGCGTCTGCTCGGTCATGGGGAACTCAAGGCAAAGCTCGCCTTCGAGGTCACCGGCGCCTCGCAAAGCGCGATCAAGGCGGTCGAAGCCAAAGGCGGCACGGTGACACTCAAATCCATTACCGGACGCGAGCGTCCTGCCGCCGACAAGCTCAAGGCCGAGCGCAGGGCAGCAAAACGCGCCGCCAAGGCAGCGCCAAAGGGCGGCAAGGCCAAGGCCAAGGAGGCTCAGGCGGCGGAAGGCACGAAGGCGGCTTCGGACGAAGCGCCCGCCAAAGCCAAGCCTGCGCCCGAGACTGAGGCCGCGAGCAGCGCCAAGAAGTCGAAGCCGGCCGAGGGCGAGGCCAAGACGCTGCAGGCCAAGCCAGCCAAGAAGGACAAGTCCGAGTGAGGCGGGGCGCGGCGGCACCGCCGCCTCCTCGCTAAATGAAGAGTGTTTCGATGGTTTCAGCCGCAGAGCAGCTCGTTTCCAATCTCAACTTCGCCGCCTTCGCCAAGGCCGACGAGCTCAAGAAGCGCATCTGGTTCACGCTTGGCGCGCTCCTGATCTATCGGCTCGGAACCTATATTCCGATCCCCGGCATCAATCCCGAGGCGCTTGCCGATGTCTTCCGGCAGCAGCAATCCGGCATCCTCGGCATGTTCAACATGTTGTCGGGCGGCGCCATCGGGCGCATGGCCATCTTCGCCCTCAACATCATGCCGTATATCTCGGCGTCGATTATCATCCAGCTGCTCACCACCGTCTCGCCGCATCTCGAGCAGCTCAAGAAAGAGGGCGAGCAGGGACGCCGGCAGATCAACCAATACACGCGCTACGGCACCGTGCTGCTTGCCGCGCTGCAGGGCTACGGCATCGCCATCGGCTTGGAGGGCGCCGGCAACGTCGTGGTCGATCCCGGCTGGTTTTTCCGCATCACCACGGTCATCACGTTGGTCGGAGGAACGGTCTTTTTGATGTGGCTCGGCGAGCAGATCACCGCCCGCGGCGTCGGCAATGGAATCTCGCTTATCATCTTCGCTGGCATCGTGGCCGAATTGCCCTCGGCCCTCATCGGCACGCTCGAACTCGGGCGCCAGGGCGCGCTGTCGACGGCGTTGATCATCGGCCTCCTGGGCATGGCGGTGCTCGTGATCGCCTTTATCGTCTTTATGGAAAGGGCGCAGCGGCGGCTGCTGGTGCAGTATCCGAAGCGCCAGATCGGCAACCGCATGTTCCAGGGCGATTCCTCGCACCTGCCGCTCAAGCTCAATAGCGCCGGCGTGATCCCGCCGATCTTCGCGTCCTCCCTTTTGCTCCTGCCCATCACCTTGGCGAATTTCTCCGCCGGTCAGGGTCCGGATTGGCTCAACAGCATCACCGCCATGCTCGGAATGGGCCAGCCGCTTCACATCGTCCTCTACGTGGCGATGATCATCTTCTTCGCCTTCTTCTATACGGCGGTCGTGTTCAATCCGAAGGACACGGCGGAGAACCTGAAGAAGTATGGCGGATTTCTCCCTGGAATCAGGCCCGGCGAGCGTACGGCGGAATATATCGACTATGTGCTCACCCGCATCACCGTCGTCGGCGCGCTCTACCTCGCCGCCGTCTGCGTGCTGCCGGAGCTCCTGATCTCATACACGGGCGTGCCGTTCTACTTCGGCGGCACCTCGCTCCTGATCGTGGTGAGCGTCACCATGGATACGGTCGCGCAGATCCAGAGCCATCTGCTCGCCCATCAGTATGAGGGCCTGATCAAGCGGGCGCGGCTCAAAGGGGCGAGGCGGCGATGAACCTGGTCCTACTCGGCCCTCCCGGCGCGGGCAAAGGAACGCAGGCGAAGCTCCTGGAAGAATCCCGGTCGCTGGTCAAGCTCTCGACCGGCGACATGCTTCGCGCCGCCGTTGCCGCCGGCACCGAGCTTGGCCGCAAGGCCGGCGACATCATGGAACGCGGGCAACTCGTGCCCGACGTGCTCGTCATCAATTTGATCGCGGAGCGCCTGGACCAGGACGGGGGCGGGCAGGGCTTCATCCTTGACGGATTCCCCCGCAACATCGCCCAGGCCGAGGCGCTCGACCGGCTCTTCAAGGAGCGCGGCAAGGCGGTCGACCGGGTCATCGTGATGGATGTCGATGACGAGGCACTGGTCGAGCGTATTGCCGGCCGCTTTGCCTGCGCCGGTTGTGGAGAGGGGTACCACGACGTCTCCAAGACACCCCGCGTGCCCGGACGCTGCGACCGCTGCGGGAGCACCGAGTTCACCCGGCGCCCTGACGATAATGAGTCGGTCGTTCGCGCGCGGCTCAAGGCGTATCACGACCAGACCGAACCGCTGATTCACTATTACACGCGTCAAGGTAAAGTCAGGACCGTCGACGGAATGGCCGATATTGGAACAGTTTCCAAGGAAATCGGCCGTGCGATCGACGATAAATGAGGAAAAAACGGGCAAAAACGGCCGGTTGACCTTGTCAAGCGGAATCGCTACATAAGCCCCGCTAACGGAAAGATGGAACTGACCGGTCCCCGGGGGGCAGCGCCTGTCCGCGGTCGGTCTTGTTGTGTTTGAGATTGGCTATTCTGGCTTAGATTTCAGCACGTTAGCCGTGCACGAGGAGACGACTACGTGGCCCGAATTGCAGGCGTGAACATCCCGACCAACAAGCGGGTCGAGGTGGCTCTGACGTATATCCATGGCATCGGCGATACCTTCGCCAGGCAAATTTGCGGCAAGGTCGCCATTCCTCCGGAGCGGCGCGTCAGCCAGTTGACCGAATCGGAGATCATGCAAATCCGCGAGGTCATTGACCACGACTTCGTGGTGGAAGGCGATCTCCGGCGCGACGTCGCCATGAATATCAAGCGGCTGATGGATCTCGGCTGCTACCGGGGCTTACGCCATCGCCGCGGACTCCCCGTGCGCGGACAACGCACTCACACCAACGCGCGCACGCGCAAAGGCCCGGCCAAGCCAATCGCCGGCAAGAAGAAATAGGTCTTAGGCAAGCGGCGCGAGCTCCGCTCGCGTCCGGCGTCAATTCGGAATTGCGGGATTAGAGCATGGCCAAGGACAAGACGCGGGTTCGTCGCCGCGAGAAAAAGAACATCACCTCGGGCGTTGCCCACGTGCATGCAAGCTTCAACAACACGATGATCACCATCACCGACGCGCAAGGCAACGCCATCTCCTGGTCGTCGGCCGGCACGATGGGTTTCAAGGGATCGCGCAAGTCCACTCCTTACGCCGCGCAGGTCGCCGCCGAGGACGCCGGCAAGAAGGCGATGGAACACGGCATGAAGAACCTCGAGATCGAGGTCAGGGGGCCAGGATCGGGACGCGAGTCGGCGCTTCGAGCGCTCCAGGCCGCAGGCTTCAATATCATCTCGATCCGCGACGTGACGCCGATACCGCATAACGGGTGCCGGCCGCGCAAGCGCCGTCGCGTCTAACGGAAAGGCAGGCTAGGCCGCAAATGTTGCATGAAGATTCTCGGAAGCTGGGGCGGACCG
This sequence comes from Methyloceanibacter sp., assembly GCA_036280475.1. GTDB lineage: Bacteria > Pseudomonadota > Alphaproteobacteria > Rhizobiales > Methyloligellaceae > Methyloceanibacter. The sequence goes on from DASUQP010000175.1 coordinate 15,115, forward strand.
CCCCGCTCATCGACCAAGAAAGGGCTTCACCGGTGCTGCAGAAGAACTGGCAAGATCTCATCAAGCCCACCAAGCTCAACGTCGTTCCCGGCCGCGAGCCAGCGCGTTTGGCGACGGTCGTGGCCGATCCGCTCGAGCGCGGTTTCGGGCTCACGCTCGGCAATGCGCTCCGCCGCGTGTTGTTGTCCTCGCTGCAAGGCGCCGCCATCACTTCGGTGCATATCGACGGCGTGCTGCACGAGTTTTCGTCCATCCCCGGCGTGCGCGAGGACGTGACCGATATCGTCCTCAACATCAAGGAAATCGCGCTCAGGCAGCATGCCGAAGGCGTGAAGCGCATGGTGCTCAAGAAGGAAGGCCCCGGCGTCGCTCGCGCCGGCGACATCGAGGCCGGTGCCGATATCGAGATTCTCAATCCCGATCACGTCATCTGCACGCTCGACGAAGGCGCCTCTATCCGCATGGAGTTCACCACCTCGACCGGCAAGGGCTATGTGCCGGCGGAACGCAATCGTCCCGACGACGCGCCGATCGGCTTCATTCCCGTCGACGCGCTCTACAGCCCCGTGCGCAAGGTGTCGTACCGCGTCGAGAACACCCGCGAGGGCCAGATCCTCGACTACGACAAGCTGACCATGGAGATCGAGACCGACGGTTCGGTCAGGCCCGAAGATACCGTCGCGCTCGCCGCGCGGATCGTGCAGGACCAGCTCTCGGTGTTCGTCAATTTCGAGGAGCCGAAGAAGGAAACGACCTTCGAGCGGCAGCCCGAGCTCGTGTTCAACGCCGCGCTGCTCAAGAAGGTCGACGAACTCGAACTGTCGGTCCGCTCGGCCAATTGTCTCAAGAACGACAACATCGTCTATATCGGCGATCTCATCCAGAAGACCGAGGCCGAGATGCTGCGAACGCCGAATTTCGGCCGGAAGTCGCTGAACGAGATCAAGGAAGTGCTGGCCTCGATGGGGCTCCACCTCGGCATGGAAGTGCCGGACTGGCCGCCGGAGAACATCGAAGAGCTGGCCAAGCGCTTCGAGGATCACTACTAAACAGGTAACAGAGATCAGAAATCAGAAATCAGATTTTTCTAAATCAGAAATCAGATTTTTCTGATGACTGATCACTGATATCTGACCCCTGAAAACCGAAGGTTTTCGCAAATGCGCCACCGCAACCAGGGCCGTAAGCTCAATCGCACCCCCACGCATCGCAGTGCGTTGCTTGCCAGTCTCGCCGCGGCGCTGATCAAGCACGAGCAGATCGCCACGACCTTACCCAAGGCCAAGGAGCTCCGGCGCGTAGCCGACCGGCTGATTACGCTGGCCAAGAAGGGCGATCTCCACGCGCGCCGTCTGGCCTTTTCCCGGCTCCGGGACGAAGGCATGGTGGCGAAGCTATTCGACACGCTCGGTCCCCGCTATGCGGCCCGGCCCGGCGGCTATACGCGGGTGCTCAAGGCCGGTTTCCGTTATGGCGACTCTGCGCCGATGGCGCTGATCGAGCTTGTCGATCGCGACCCCGCGGCCAAGGGCCTCGATTCCGGACCGCCGCAAAACGAGGCCGACGAAGCCGACAAGGCCGCCGCCTAGTCGCAAGGCCGAACCGCTCGCGGGTGCGAGAAGACTCAAATCTTGATGTAAGGCAAAATGAACAGGGTGCATCGCTTGAGCGAAGCGCCCTTGCGGGCGCATCTCAGCATGACGGCGTTGGTGTCGTCGTCACGGGCATTGCCTTTTTCCGCTCTCCCCTTGGGGAGAGCACGCGAGCGCATTATCGCGCTCGCGGTGAGGGGTAAGCCGCGAAGCGGCGTCGAAAACATGAACCCCCTCACCCTTCCCGCCATGCGACTTGCGCAGAGCTACGCTCACGCAAGATCGCGGCGGAAAGCCCTCTCCCTCAAGGGAGAGGGGGAAACTAGGTCCGTGCTCCGAGCCGCCCATTATGTCTTAGTTGCCGTTGTCGTCGTCGTCATCGCTGTCGGGCGCGTCTTCCGGGTGCTTCTTGTCCCAGGCGGCGAGGGCGTTCTTCTTGATGCCCTTGACGCCGTCCCCGAGAATTCCCGTCATCACCTTCTTTGCCTCTTCGTCGCTTTTCCCATCGGCGGCGTCGAACTCGGACTGCCAATAGATCACCGAACGGTCCTCCTCGTCGTCCGCTTCGACCCAGAGTTTCGACGAGTAGTTCTTGACGGGGAGGGGGCTCTCGATGATCTCGTAGCTGTAGGACATATCCTCGGTGCCGGTGAGCTTTTCCTTGATCTTGCCGCCGTCCTTGAGCGTCAGCGTGCGGAACGTCACGTCGCCTTCCTTGGTCTCCTCGCACTCGGCGACCGCGGGATGCCAGGTCTTGATCGTGCAAAAGGCCTCGCCGGCGACGACCCACACATCGGCGGGCTGGCCGGGCGCCTCGATCCTCTTCTTGACGGTGATGGCATAGGCGGAACCGCTGCCAATCACGACAGCAAGACCGGCGGCCAGGGCCAGCTTCATCATACGCATGCTTTTCTCTCCACTCTGTTTCGTTGACTTCGCAGGAGGCGTGGGGGCGCATCTTATTGAAAAGGCGAGGCTGGGCAAGCCCTTGTCGGGCCTTGAAACGGCGGTATTCCGCGCCAGTTTCATGCGTTATAGAAACCGCGGGCCCGGGGGTGCGTCCGAGCGAAAGCCACATGACGTTCTTGGCAAAATCGGCTGCGAGGTTGAAGGCGACGGTCGTTCTCGCCCTCATCGGCCTGCTTGTTTTGTCCGTCGAAGGCAAGGCGGAGCGGAGGCCGCCGGAGAGCGCGGAGGCGCTCAAACTTTCGTTTGCCCCGGTGGTGAAGCGAGCGGCGCCGGCGGTGGTGAACGTGTATGTCCGCCATCGCGTCACGCAGATGGTCTCGCCCTTCTTCAACGATCCGTTCTTCGGCCGGATGTTCGGCGAGCGCTTCGGCATCCCCCGCGAGCGCATTCAGAACTCGCTCGGTTCGGGCGTGCTTGTCGGAAGCGACGGGGTCGTGGTCACCAACTATCACGTCATTCAGGGAAGCGGGGAGGCGGAGATCACCGTGGCACTCGCCGACGGCCGGGAATTTCCAGCGAAGATCATCCTCAAGGACGAACAGACCGATCTTGCGGTGCTTCGCCTCGACGCCGATCAAGTCGCGTTCCCGTCGATCGCGTTCAGCGATTCGGACGGTCTGGAAGTCGGCGATCTTGTGCTCGCCATCGGCGATCCTTTCGGAGTCGGACAAACGGTGACGAGCGGTATCGTCTCGGCGCTTGCCCGCACGCAAGTCGGCATTTCCGACTATCAGTTCTTCATCCAGACCGATGCCGCCATCAATCCCGGGAATTCCGGCGGTGCGCTCGTCGACATGGACGGACGGCTGGTCGGCATCAACACCGCGATCTTCTCCCGGAGCGGCGGCTCGCACGGCATCGGATTTGCGATCCCCTCCAATATGGTGCGGCTCGTGGTTCAGTCTGCGCTCACGGGCGGCAAGGTGCAGCGGCCCTGGTTCGGCGCGGCGCTGCAAGCGCTCACCCCCGATATCGCCGATACGCTCGGGCTGGAGGTACCGGCGGGCGCGCTCATCGCCAAGGTCCATGCCAAGGGCCCCGCGGCCAAGGCCGGCTTGCGCGCGGGCGACGTCGTGGTGAGCGTGGACGCAAAGCCGGTCGCAAACCCGGGGGGCTTTGAATACCGCTTCGTGACCAAAGGCGTCGGCGGCTCGGCGGAACTCGATGTCGTGCGCAAGGGGCAAAGGGTGAAGGCCACGATCGTGCTCGTCGCCCCGGTCGAAGACCCGCCGCGGGATGCGCGCGATCTTCTCGGCCGCCATCCGCTGACCGGCTGCAAGGTCGCCAATCTCTCTCCCGCGGTCGCGCAGGAGATCGGCATGGACGACGACACGCGCGAGGGCGTCGTCGTGCTGGAGGTGAAGGAGCGGACGCCGGCCGCGCGGCTCGGCATCAAGCGCGGCGACATCGTGATGGCCGTCAATGACGAAAAGGTGAAATCCGTGGCGCAGCTCTCGGATGTTCTCGTCGCCTCCGGCGGCGGCTGGCGGCTATCGGTCGAGCGGGAGGGAAAAGTGTTCAATCTCGCCATTCAGGGCTGAGCGATGAAGAAGGCCGCGGCCACCCTGTTCGAGGCTGCCGGTCTCGCCGAGGCCGCGCCACGGCCGCTTGCGGACCGGTTGCGGCCCGCCTCGCTCGCCGAAGTGATCGGCCAGGATCATCTCCTCGGCGAGCAGGGCATGTTGTCGCGCATGGTCAAGGCCGGGCGGCTTTCCTCGGTGATCTTCTGGGGACCGCCGGGCACCGGCAAGACGACGGTGGCGCGGCTCCTCGCCGAGGTCACCGATCTCCATTTCGAGCAGCTTTCGGCCATCCATTCCGGTGTGCAGGACCTGCGCAAGGTGTTCGACGCGGCGAAAGCGCGCCGCGAGGAGGGACGCGGCACGCTCCTCTTCGTCGACGAGATCCACCGCTTCAATCGGTCCCAGCAGGACGCCTTCCTGCCGCACATGGAAGACGGCACGATCATTCTCGTCGGCGCCACCACCGAGAACCCGTCCTTCGAGCTGAACTCGGCGCTGCTGTCGCGGGCGAGCGTGCTCACCTTCAGGCGTCTCGACGAGGGGGCCATCGAGACGCTGCTTCAGCGCGCGGAAGCCCACGCGGGACGCAAGCTGCCTTTGACGCCGGACGCGCGCGACGCGCTCATCAACATGGCCGACGGCGACGGCCGCGGCGCCATCAACCTGGCCGAGGATATCTTCTTGGCCGAGGACGCGGGCGCCCAAGTGCCGCTCGACCGCGGCGCGCTGATCGAGCTCGTGCAGCGAAGGGCGCCGATCTACGACAAGAGCCAGGACGGCCACTACAATCTCATCAGTGCGCTGCACAAATCGGTGCGCGGGTCCGACCCCGATGCCGCGCTCTATTGGCTGGCGCGCATGCTCGCCGGCGGCGAAGACCCGCTCTATATCGCCCGGCGGCTGGTGCGGATGGCGGTCGAGGATATCGGACTTGCCGATCCCAATGCGCTGGTGCAGGCGATCGCGGCCAAGGACACTTTCGATTTTCTCGGCAGTCCCGAAGGCGAGCTCGCGCTCGCGCAAGCCACGATCTACCTCGCCACCGCACCGAAATCGAACGCCGCCTACGTCGCCTTCGGCGCGGCGCAGCGGACGGCGGAAGAAGGCGGCTCGTTGTTGCCGCCGAAACACATCCTCAACGCGCCGACCCGGCTCATGAAGCAGGAAGGCTACGGCAGGGGTTACGCCTACGATCATAACGAGGACGAGGCGTTCTCGGGCCAGAACTACTTCCCCGACGGATTGGCGCGGCAGAATTTCTATGCGCCCACGTCTTACGGCTTCGAGGCCGAGCTGAAGGCGCGTCTCGACCGCTTCGCCGCGTTGCGCAAGAAGAGGCAAGCGCCGCGGTGAAGACGCTTCTCTTCGTTGCCTCGGCCGGACTCTCGATTGCCGCGCTGTTCGCAGGCCTTCTCATCATGCGGGCTCGCTGAACATGGCAGGCGTCGAGACGAAAGACGTCGCCAGGGGCGAAGACGGCATGCGCCTCGATCGCTGGTTCAAGACCCATTACCCAAAACTTCCCCATAGCCGGCTCGAAAAGCTGTTGCGCACAGGGCAGGTGAGGGTCGACGGCGGGAGAGCGAAATCGAGCACGCGGCTTGCCGAGGGCCAAAAAGTCCGCGTGCCGCCTCTCCCCGATGTCGCCCCGCCGCCGCGACATCATCTCTCGAAGTCCGACCGCGACTTTCTCGCAAGCATGACCCTTTATGAGGACGACGATCTCCTCATCCTCGACAAGCCGTCCGGAATCGCGGTGCAGGGTGGGACCAAGACCCCGCACCATATCGACCGACTGCTCGAAGGCCTGGGCGACGGGCCCGAGACGCGGCCGCGGCTCGTGCACCGGCTCGATCGCGACACCTCGGGCGTGCTGGTGGTGGCGAAGCGCCGCGCGGTCGCGGCCAAGCTCGGCCGCGCTTTCCAGACCCGCTCCGTGCGCAAGATCTATTGGGCTCTGGTGCACGGCGTTCCAAAGCCGCCGCAAGGCAAGATCGAGGCTGCGTTGGTCAAGGCCGCGGGACCGGATGGCGACCGGGTGCGCAAAGCGCGTCCCGGCGAGCAGGAGGTCGCGC
>DASUQP010000176.1:0-2723 GCA_036280475.1 Methyloceanibacter sp.
GAATGCCAGCCCGAGTCCGTTTCCTTCGCGCTGAAGGATCTCGTACTTGAGCTCGACTTCGACCGAGCTCAAGTCGAAGTCCCCTTTCAGCGACTCGTCGGTCGAGAGAGTAGTTGCGAACAGGAGTCGTTCGGTAAGACCGTATTCGAGTTCGAAATCGTGGCTTTGACGGAGGAACTCGCCCTCCTCCTCTTCCTCAAGCGCTCCGCCTTCCCCACCCTCTGCCGCCGCTTCGCGCTCGGCGCGCGGGAACCCGTCATGGACGGCGCCGCGATATTCGAGCTCGACCTCGCCCTTCTCGACCCCGGCCTCCTGGATCTCAATTCGGCGAGAGCCGGCTTCGTGGTGCCTGCCAAAAGCCAAGCGAAAGCCAGCGCGGAAAACGCGGTGGACAACGCCAAGCGCTGCGCGCCGCGCAGTGAAGTGCGATGCTGTCCCAAGAGCCGCCCCCGACTTTGAGCCCTGCTAAAACCCTCGATTCTTATGGCCTAGCTTAGCAAATCTCCCCCTGGCGCCAACGGCAAAACTGGCTTCCCCACTGGTCATGGCATCGAGGCTGTCGCCCATGCCACTCTGAAAATAACCGGAGGAAAATCACCATGGCGATCGGAAGATGGCCCCAAGTATAGGGAAACTGCGTTATAGAAAACCGGCCATTTTTTGCGGTGCGGCCCGGCTTCGCCCAAGCCCAGCAAAAGATGACCGTCCAGCCCGGCCGGGCGCTCAGAGTCGTTGAGACCATCCGATGCGCTATCAGACGAAGCTCCTCGTCGCAGCGGGATTGCTTCTAGCCATGTCGCTTTCAGCGGCGGCGCTCGCCTATTGGGGCGTCACCCGGTCGCACGTCTATCTGACGCGCTCGCGCATCGCCCATGAGCAGCTTGAGCGGCAGCTTCAGCTGTCCCGCCATAGCCAGCAGCTGTTCAAGGCGTGGACGGATACGCTTCTGACCGGAATGACCGACCGGCCGCTCGGCGCCGCCTATCTCAACAAGGTGATCGAGTCCGATCTCTCGGCGCTCCAAACTCTCATTGAAAAAGAACTCGCCATCGTCGATGACGAAGAACGCAAGGCCGAATCCGCGGAGCTCGCGCGGCTCACGCAAATCAGGCAGGAATTCCAGCGCACGCTCGACCAACTCGGCGCGGTCGAGCAGCTACGCACCCGCGGCCAGCCCGACATCGCCTGGCAGCAATTGACCGATCTGCTCAAAGGCGGCATCGATCAGGAGCTGAACGAGCTGATCGAGGTCGGCGTGGCCGACGAGACCGCCGAGGTCATCAGGATCGATGCCGACGCGGCCCGGCTCTTGGGCAGGCTCGAACGCGTGAGCCAGATCCATGCGGCGCTCGCCGTTCTCGCCACGCTCGCGCTCGTGATTCTGTTGCTGCGCGGCTTGCGCACCCCGCTCGCCGAGCTCCTGCGTGGCACCTCGAAGCTGGCCGAAGGCGATCTCGCTCATCGGATCGCCATCTCCGGTCGCGACGAATTCGCCGATCTCGGCCGCAGCTTCAATCGCATGGCGGGCGACCTGCAAGCCCATCAAAAGGCGCTGCAGGATGCCCGTGCCAATCTCGAGACGCTGGTGGAGGCCCGCACCGAGGAACTTCGTCAGGCGAACGAGTCGCTGCGAAAGATCGACGCGACCCGTCGCGGCTTCTTCGCCGATATCAGTCACGAGCTTCGCACGCCGCTCACGATCATCCGCGGCGAAGGCGAGATTGCTCTGCGGGGGGCGAATAAGCGCGTTGCCGAGTACAAGCGCTCGATCGAACGGATCGTCGAGCAGGCCAAGCATCTCTCCGTTCTCGTCAACGACCTGCTCTTCATAGCCCGGCAAGGCGCGGGCGCCGCGCGCCTCAACATGCAGCCCATCGATCTCGGTGAACTCTTGGAAAAGGTTTGTGGCGACGCCCGGGTGATCGCCCATGGGCGGAATGTGCATGTCGACTTCGTCGACGGAGCGCACGACATCGTGCGCGGCGATCCGGCGCGGTTAAGGCAACTTTTCCTTGTGCTCCTTGATAATGCCGTGCGCTACTCCAAATCCAAAGGAGCCGTGAAGGTGGAGATTGGCAGCGATGGCGGAGAGGTCAGGGTGCGCGTCTCGGACCGCGGCATTGGCATACCGCCGGAGGATCTTGACGGGGTCTTCGAGCGCTTCCGCCGGGGCGGAAGCGCCTCGGCCATGAACGAGGAAGGCTTAGGCCTGGGCCTGCCGGTGGCGAGAGCCATCGTCGAGGCTCATAAGGGTAGGATCGAGATGGCAAGCCGTCCGGGCGAAGGAACCACAGTTACGGTTGCATTGCCGGCCGCCAAAGCGGAGGCGAACGCGTGAACGTCCTTTTGGTCGAAGACGAGCCGCGTGTTGCCGACTTCATCGACCGCGGACTCCGGGCCGAGAATCATGGCGTTACCGTCGCTTCGTCCGGCTCAGAGGGCGTGGACCTCGCCAAGACCGGCGAGTTCGACGTGATCGTTCTCGATCTGATGCTCCCCGACATGCACGGCTACGACGTCTGCCAGCGCTTGCGCCTTCAGGGCGATCACACGCCGATCCTGATGCTGACCGCCATGGACGCGCTGGAGGACAAGATCAAGGGCCTGAAGCTCGGCGCCGACGACTATCTCACCAAGCCGTTCGACTTCGACGAGCTGCTTGCCCGAATTGAGGCCTTGGTACGCCGGTCGCATAGTTTCGCGCCGAGCTCGAATGTCCTTAA
>DASUQP010000177.1:0-4343 GCA_036280475.1 Methyloceanibacter sp.
GATCGCGAGCACGATGGCAATGCCTTTCCATCGGGTTTCTCGTGGTGGGCTCATGGTGTCATTATTCTCGGTAAAAGCCCCCTGCAAGGAAGGCGGCCAGGCTCGCGGAGCCTGACGGCCACTTTATCTATCGGTCCAACCGCGGCAGGGGCGGCACCTGCAGCGGATGGGACGGCAGGTCCAACTCCGAACTTCCGCATTCCTCCATCCGATCTGCCTTTGAAGCGGGGGCGGAGATGAAAATAGCGCCGAACCCCCGCGTCGCGAAAGAGACGCGACCGGCGTCCCCTTTCTGACCCGGGCAGGAACGACCTTAACCTCACGGCAAGAATTTGAGCGATAGCCTGGTGCTGCCTACCGGGGAATGGGCTTTGTCAATGGGGTTTGGAAGGAAGCGGCCTAGGAAACCCCCCTGGCCGCTTCTTCTTTGGTGAGGGATAGTGTCATGCGTATTGCTGGCGTTGTTGCAGCACTCATCGGGTGTGCCGTACTGGCAGCGTGCTTCCATCATCGGCAAACTGCCGTCGAATATGCGCCGCCGCCACTCTCGACATCGCCCTACAAATAGCGGCCGGGAATGCCCGCGGGCTAATTCTCGTGAGTTGATTGCGAAGGCCCCTGCGCGGCGGCTACGGCCGTGCTGAGGGTTGGTGCATGATCCTCGGCTAAGACGACCCGCCGGCGCTGGCGTGACGCGCCGTGGTGATCACCTGCTGCGACGCTGAGACGTCAGCCTCACCAGCGGCAAAATGCACCAGCGAAGATGATAACGAGAGAAGCGTCAGCAGTCCCGCGAACGTCCACGCTGCTAGTGGAACACGAGTCTTTACGGGGACACCGCCTATTGTCCTAGTCATGGCAATTTTCCCTTCAGGAGCCCCACTCCGTGCAGAATCAACTTCGATCAATGCGTTTAGTTCCAGAATTCCGATTCAGATTCGGGGAACGTCGCGTTACCTCGCGCATTAACTCAGAAGCCGAGTCCAATTCGATGCAAACATCACATACCAAAATCGCCCACTCGATTGGGAAAGGCGTTAACGAACGGTTAGAAACGAGCGGACGGGAGAAGCTGCCGCAACGGCTTATTGATTTGCTTGCGAGGCTCCACGAAGCCGAAGAACGCGACAGGTCACTTTCTGCCCGTAAAGAATAGCGTCTATAAACGGTTTTGGGGTGCGCGGCGCTGCCAGTGACACCACCGCTCCCGCCAAGGCCTGATAGCCAAGCTGCTCATAGGCATCGGCGGAAGCTCCGCGTTGTCCGAATTGGCGAAGGCGGCGCGCTTCATCACTTCGGCAACCCAGCGATACTCGCCTTTGTCGAAGTCGGCCCTCGCCTTCGTCAATACGGCCGCTCCGCCGCCTCATATGGCCGATATAGCCGGGTCAGGCTTGAAGGAAATTGCGCGGTCCTTGGGCAAAGAGCCGGCGATCGCCAAAGACCAGCGCCACAGCGATCGCCGCATAGAGAACGGTGGCGATGATTTTGGCGACCTGTCCGGCATTGATCAGCACCGATGCCGCGTTCAGCATCGAATGCATGAGGACCGCAAGGGCGATAGAGCGCTCATTTTTGTAATAGAACCAGTTGGCGATGATCGCGACAGGAAAGATGCTCACGAAGAAATTGGCGACGAAAATCTTGTTCTCCATCGTCGCGAGCTGATGCTGATAGGTGCCGGATATGAGCACGAGCGGCGCATGCCACGCGCACCACAGGAGCGCGAACAGGAGCGTCGCCTTCATCATCCCCGCGCCTGCCCTCAGACTGTCCACGCCGTAGCCGTGCCAGCCGACTTCTTCGCAGATCGGCGCGAGGATCAGCGCCAGCACGACGAGAGAGACGAAACCCCCTCCGCCCGCGAGCCCGAACTGATCGCGCGATTCTCCGAGCCACAACGACAGAAGAACCGAAAAATAGATCACCGCGAACGGCAGGAAGACGGCAAGCAGCGCGTCGCTTGATCTGATCCGCCGCAGATTGAGCAGCCGGTCCCTGAAATCGCGCTTGAGAAAGGTACTGCCCGAGGCGTAGCAATCGCGGCGCCGATCGGACCGAGCACGCCGGCGAGATTGAGGAGTTGTGCGTATGGTGCAAACGCAGGCCGCGAAGCGGCGGCGATCGCGCCGAGCCATGAAACCCAACTCGCGGCGTAGGCAAGTGCAAAGAACAGCGCGGGCCGGTAGCGGTAGGGTTCCGTCACAGCGCTCCCGCGTGCGATCTCCACGTCCGATCGAGCGCGGGAGGCGACCGGTAGAATCGCCTCGCGCCTCGATGAATTCGGCAGGCCTTGGGCTACATGCCCATGGCCTTGTGCGCCTCGTCCATGTACTTCATGCAGCCCGCGTTATCGCCCGCCTTCATCGCCGCCTTAGACTGATCGAGAGCCGCCATCGCCTCTTTTTTCTTGGCCTCGTCGGTCATCTTGGCGACCATGCCATCCATCTGCGCCATATGCTCGTCGGTGCATAGGTCCGCGGCATAGGCAGGGGACAAGACGGCGACGGCGAGTACGGCCGCCATCACGGATTTCTTGAGCATGGCTTTCCTCCTTCATGTTAGACCGCGGTGCGCGGACATCAGCTAAACGCGCAATACGGCCATTTGGCTGCCGACCGGACCGCGATTTTTCCGAACCCGATCAGCGGCTTTCGGCCTTGCGCCCCGCCCCTGCGTCCCATGCTTTTGCCGCATTGAGAGCGAACCGCTTCAGCTTGGCCGGGTCAGTTTCCCCGATCGAGATCAGCGCGACGATCGTGCCTGCCAATTTCCGCCGTGCCATGGCACGGCGCGTGGAGGCGGCATCGACGGGGGCTTGTGCGTCAAGCTCCTGCCAAGCCTGCTCCAGCACCGCATCGATGAAACGGCGCGTTTCCGGATTGAAATATTTCGGAATTTCGTTGAGAGGCACGGCCCACTCCCCACGCAAGAGTGTCGCTCAAACCAGTGCGCCCCATCGAGCCGAAGCTCTCATTGACTATACGCCTTCCCGCGCGCGGGCGCGAGTCGCCTTGCGCCTTGATCGTGCTCGTGCTTTTGCCGCCGCAGGGCGGCGCGCCGTCAGGCAATGCCTCGCCGGCCGACTCGGCAATGGGGAAGAGCGGCTCTCGGCGGTCATTCCTTGTCCGGGCGCGGTCCTGCAGCGGAGGGACCGCGGCGCGATATTTGTCGCTCGAGCGGCACGCTTTGGGCGCGTTAAGGTACTCTTAAAGCGGAGCGGCCATGCTCGCCCCATGGTCCTCACGGCGGAACAGCATCTCCGGATCGCGATTCTTTATGAGAAGGCGGCGGCCGACCGGCTCGGCGTTCCGCCACAGCAGCGCGCCGCCTTTGCGCGGAAAGCAAAATGGTTCCGCATGAAGGCGCGCATCAGGGCCAAGAAAGAGGCGGCGTCTCTACTCCAGGCCGAGCAGCAGGCCGCGGCGGAGTTCGTGCGTGCCGAAAGCGCCCTGGCCGAGGCTTCCCTCGACCAAGGTCGTCTCGAGGAAACTCTTCTGTCAGAGGCGCGACTCGTTGAGCTGCGCGGCGCGGCCGAGGCGGTGCCGGCAAAGCCGCGCTACCGCTCGATCGCCGAGCGTCTTGCCTCGGTGCGGGGCACCGCAGGCTGAGGCGCTAGAACCGCCGGCAAATCGCTGGTGCAAAGCCTCGATATATTCTCTTTGCGCTGCTCCGCGCAATTCTCCTCGCCCTGAGGAGGGCCGAAGGCCCCTTTTCGGAAGGTCCCCTTGAAACACGTGCTTCGAGACGCCCCCTTCGGCCCTCCTCAGCATGAGGTTTTGCGGGGGAACTAGCTCCGGCCTTATCGTCGGCTTGGTTCTTTAATCCCGTTAGGTCTTCAATCGTCTGCGTGCGAGGAGCCGCCGCGCCTGCCGTCTCTCGCGCCGCCTGCGCAACGGTTCCTCCGCTTCGCGAACAAAGCTGAGCGCATAGACGAGCTTTTCAAGCTGATTTCTCCTCATCTCCACGCTGAAGGGGCCCTTGTCGGTCTGCAACAGCAAGGTCACGGGATCGTCTTCGACCTCGATTTCGAAGCCGGTCAGCTTCAGGCTGGTGACTTTCTCAGCCATCTCCCTGCCCTCTCTCAAGAGGCGTCTCGGAAGACTATGAATCGTACACGGACTAGGTGCAACCCCTACCCGCACACCTATGGGCGAGCCGATCGCCGGCGGCGAAGAATCGGTCGGACGATCACCAGGCAAGACGGGACGGTGCTGCTGCTCTGGCCTATTAGGGCGGGGCGTCGCGCTACGAAGAAAAATCGCCCAAGACCGAAAAATCCGCAGGAGCTTTGGTGAGCGCGGCGTCACGTGTCTTCGCCGGCGCGTCGTCCGGCGTCTTCG
>DASUQP010000178.1:0-4301 GCA_036280475.1 Methyloceanibacter sp.
CTTCCCCGCCGGTCGCCATCGTTCCCGCCTGGATCACGAGCTGAGCCGCCTCCGGAATCGACATGAAATAGCGGATCACGTCCGGATGGGTGACGGTGACCGGACCGCCGGCCTTGATCTGGTTGCGGAACAGCTTGACCACCGAGCCGGAGGAATCGAGCACGTTGCCGAACCGCACCATGGTGAAATTCGTCCCGGTGCCGGGCTCCTGCGCGAGCGCCTGAAGGATCTGCTCGGCCAGCCGCTTGCTCGCGCCCATGATATTGGTCGGGCGCACCGCCTTGTCGCTCGACACGAGAACGAAACGCTCGACCCCGAGCTCCTTGGCGACTTCCGCCACGATCAGGGTGCCGAAGGTGTTGTTCTGAAGTCCGGCGAAAGGGTTCGTCTCGACGATGGGAACGTGCTTATAGGCGGCGGCGTGATAGATCACCTCGACGCCGTGCTGTTGAATCGTGCGGGCCACGAGCTTGCGATCGAGCACCGATCCGAGCACGGCAATGACGGCGGTGGCGGAGGCTAAGGCTCCAGCCTCTCCCTCCTCTTGGAGACGCCATTTGAGGTTCTCGATTTCCATCGAGATATCGTAGAGCGCGACCTCCGACAGCTCGAGCAGCACGAGAGTCTTCGGCCCGAGCTTGAGCAGCTGGCGCGTAAGCTCCGATCCGATCGAGCCGCCGGCCCCGGTAATCATCACAACCTTCCCCCGTACGTTGGCGGCAAGAAGGTCCGTATCGGGCGTCACGGGATCGCGGCCGAGCAAATCCTCGACATCGATCGGCCTCAAGTCGCTAATCTGCACGTGGCCGGAAGCGATCTCCTCGAGCGCAGGAAGCGTTTTCACCACCACCGGAAACGCTTCCAGCACCTTCAATGCAATCCGGCGCTCGCCGCGCAGCGCCGTAGGGGTGGCCAGCAGCACCTCCTTCACTTTCTCGTCGGCGATGACCTTGCCGATCTTTTCGGGCCGCACCACCTTGACGCCGTGGACGAGCTGGCCGGCAAGCGAGGGGTTGGGATCGATGAAGGCGACGGTCTTGTAACCGCCCGCCTCGTTCAGCGCCCGCAACAGCTGAATGCCGATGGTTCCCGCACCATAGATGATGACGTTCTTGTGTTTGTCGAAGCTCGCAGGCTTGTGCTGCGGCGCGGCCGCGAGCAGAAGGGCTCCCGCCCACTGCCGGCTCAGCCGGATCAGAAGCGCCGCGATCAGCGCATAGATGACGATGGCCGAACGCGGGTGGTCCTTGACGCCGCTCATCAGCACCGCCACGGCCCACAACACCGCGGCGATGAGCACGGCGATATAGATGCGGGTCGTGCCCTCCGGACCGATAAAGCGGGTCACGAGCTTGTAGAGCCCGCGCATATAAAACACGATGACGCCGATGAGCGGCGCTGCCGCCAGGACCAGCCATTTGTCGAGATCCTGCGGCACATAGATCCGGCTGAGCCTGAGCGTATAGGCCGCCCACACCGCGAGGCTTAAGAGCGCGAGATCGTTGATGATCAAGACGGCCCGCTTGAACCAGCGAGGACGCTCGATTAGCCATACGGCAAGACGCATGAAGGGCCACCCCGAACCGGTCTTGGAAGCCGGACGCGCCTCACCCGCACGGCGCGTGAGAGCGTTGCACGATAACCGAAGCCCAATCCGAACGGAAGTGAGCCTGCGCTCCAGGATTTTCGAGGAAACCGAAGGCACTCAGGGGTGGGGGCTTAGCCGAGGATCAGCACATGAAGGCGCCGCGGGCCGTGAGCGCCGCGCACGATCGTCTGCTCGATATCGGCCGTGCGTGACGGCCCGCTGACGAGGTTGACGCTGCGCGGCAGCGTGCCCGCACCGGAAAGCGCCCGTATCCGGTCCCAAGCCTCTTCGTAGGAGCCGAAGATGTCGGAAGCTCCGATCAGCACGGTATGACACTCGGGCAGGAAGTTGAGCGTGGTCGGGTTGTCGGGGCCCGAGAGGAGGAACAAGGTCCCGGTCTCCGCCGCGCCCGCCGCCGCTCGCGACAGCGAGGCCCTGTCGCGAGGGTCCGCAGCGCCGAAAGAGCGCTCGATGTCCCACGCCTCGCGCCAAGGCAGCGCGGCAAGGACTGGATCTGCGCCCATGCGCAAGCGGCCCGGCAAGTTGCAGGTACCGAGATAGGAGGCAATGGCGCCGACCGCCTCCTTCGGCGTGGCGACGCGGCGCACGTCGGCGCCTTGTTTCAGGAGCATGTCGGCGAAGAGCGCCACCCGCTCATCGCCTCTCCGCTTGGCACGAGAGGGAACAGTCCCGCTTGGATGACGCTCGAGCCTTCGCGCGACCGCGCTTCGGCGCGCCCTGTCGAGGCGCTCGGCGCCAAGCGCGGCGCGGATGCGCTCCAGGATCTTCGCGCGTGCTCCGTCCTGAACCGTCATGAGGTCTTCCCGCGTTGCGCCCGGGCATAGAGGACGTGAAAGGTGCGGCCTTGCGGGGCGGGAAGGTCGCGCGAACCCGTCCACGTCTTGAGAAGAGGGAGGCCGCCTAGCCTGCCGCGGGTCCCGGCCCGGCGCGCCAAGAGCCGGGCGGCGGCGCGCGTCAACGCATGGTAGAGACGCGGCCGCTTGGCCGCGAACGCCCAGAGCTTGAGGACAAGACGCTCCTTGAACGGGGGGTTCCCGCGCGCAAAATCGCGCTCGCGCCACGCCCGCATCATGTCGGGGAGCGGGATGTCGAGCGGACAGACCGCTTGGCACCGTCCGCAGAAGCTCGAGGCGTTGGGGAGATCGCGGGCGCGATCGATGCCTTGAAGCTGCGGCGTCAGCACCGCGCCCATCGGACCGGGATAGACCGAGCCATAAGCATGCCCGCCGATGGCGCCATAGACCGGGCAGTGATTGAGGCAGGCGCCGCAGCGGATGCAGCGCAACATGGCGGCGAACTCGGTGCCGAGCATCTCGCTCCGTCCGTTGTCGAGCAGCACGACATGGTAGGCGGCGGGGCCGTCGGGATCGCCGTCCCGGCGCGGACCGGTAACGAACGTCGTATAAGTGGTGATGTCCTGGCCGGTGGCCGAGCGGGCAAGGAGCCTGAGCAGCGTCGATGCGTCCTCGAGCGTCGGCACCAACTTCTCGATCGAGGCGACGACGATATGCAGGCGCGGCAGCGTCGCGGTCAGGTCTCCGTTCCCCTCATTGGTGACCATCACCGCGGAGCCGGTTTCGGCGATCAGGAAATTGGCGCCGGTGATGCCGGCATCGGCGGTCAGGAACGTCTCGCGCAGGACTTGTCGCGCCTCTGCCACGAGATGCTCGGCCTGGTCGAGCCTGCGCTGCGGCGCAAGGTGCCGATGCTTGCGGCGGAAATCGCGTTCGACGCTCTCTTTGTTGAGGTGAATGATGGGGGCGATGATATGGCTCGGGCGCTCGCCCCGCGCTTGCGCGACATATTCGCCGAGATCGGTCTCGACAACCTCAATATCTGAAGCCTGCAGATGGGCGTTGAGCCCGATCTCCTCCGACACCATTGACTTGCCTTTGGCGACACGCTTGGCTTTCGCCTCTTGGCAGAGGCGAAGCGCGATGGCGCGAGCCTCGGCGGCGTCGAGCGCGTAGTGCACGTGACCCCCGCTCTCGGTCACCTTGCGCTCGTAGGCTTCGAGATAGAGATCGAGATGGGCGAGCGTGTGATCCTTGATGGCGCGCGCCTCCTCGCGCAGCAGGTCGAACTCTGGCAGGTTCGCTTTTGCCATGTCGCGCTTGGTCACGAAGCCGCGCTTGACGTTGAGAAGCGCTTTCTGCAACGCGGGATCGGCCAGCGCCCGGCCGGCGGCTTGCTTGAACGCCTGTGGGGTCTCGGCCATGCCGGCCTCAGCGCCCCGACCGGGGCGCGGCGATCGCCGGCTCATCCGTCATGCCGGCCAGCACCTCGGCGACATGACGGATTTCAATCGTCTCATGCTCCCGCGCGAGTCTGCCGGCGATTTGCAGGAGGCAGCCGAGATCACCGGAGAGCACCGTGGCCGCGCCGGTCCCGGCGATGTCGCGCAGCTTGGCGTCAACGATTGCGGCCGAAATGTCCGGATACTTGACCGAGAACGCGCCACCGAAACCGCAGCACGCCTCGCGATCGGCAAGTTCCACCAGCGAGAGACCCTCGACCGTTGCCAAGAGCCGCCGCGGCGCGTCCTGCACATGAAGCTCGCGCAAGGCGGAGCAGGAATCGTGATAGGTCACGGTCCCGGCGAAAGCCGCATCGACCGCGGTGAGGCCGAGGACATCGACCAGAAACGAGGTGAGCTCGAAACTCTTGGCGGCGAGGCCTGCGGCCCGCTCGG
>DASUQP010000179.1:0-18081 GCA_036280475.1 Methyloceanibacter sp.
CCAGCATGTGTCAGGTTCCATCCAGACCGAGAAGAGCGGCTACAAGGTCGAGGTTCCGGTCATCATCCTGCCGGTGCTTCAAAAGACCATTGATGCCGGGCCTTGTGGCGATCTCACCTTCATCGTGGGCGAGAATGGCCGACCGCTCACGAAGGAGACCTTCGGCAATGTGTTCAAGGCCGCCTGCAAGGCCGCTGGCGTTCCAGGCTCAGCGCACGGTGTCCGCAAGATCGCGGCGACCACGGCGGCCAATGCTGGCGCGACGGAAGCGGAGTTGATGGCGATATTCGGATGGACTGATCCGAAGATGGCGGCGCACTACACGCGCACCGCCAACAGGAAGCGGCTTGCCGCCCAGGCGATGTCCAAATTGGCAACATCTATTCCCGCACCTTGTCCTCAGGGTGCGGGCGCGAGCGGTAAAAGCCCAATGAAAACAGAGCTATATTTTGCCGATGGTGCCCAGGAGAAGACTCGAACTTCCACGCCCTTTCGGGCACTAGAACCTGAATCTAGCGCGTCTACCAGTTCCGCCACCTGGGCTTGAGGCCCCTTGAGGTACGATCGGGACTTGCGAAAGTCAATCAGCCCTGCCCCCCGCGACTCTAAGATGTCGACGTCACGAGAGCGGCGGCGCTTCACAGGGTTCGGCCACCTCGTGTAAAGCTCGCATCAAGGAGCGGGGTGCGAGGACAGCGCGTGGCCATCACTCTCGACAACAAGGCGCTTGTGACCGTCTACGGGGGCTCGGGCTTCATCGGCCGCCATGTGGTCGCCGCCATCGCCAAGACCGGCGCGCGCATGCGCGTTGCCGTGAGACGGCCCGAGCTCGCCGGCCACCTCCAGCCGCTTGGCGGTGTCGGCCAGATCAACGCCGTGCAGGCCAATGTGCGCTATCCGGAGTCGCTTCTTGCCGCGGCGCGCGGCGCAGACGCGGTCATCAACCTTGTCGGCATCCTGTTCCGGACCGGCAAGCAGACCTTCGAAGCGGTCCAGGACGAGGGTGCCCGGCATGTGGCGGAGGCTGCATGGGCGGAAGGCGCCAAGGCGTTCGTTCATGTCTCGGCGATCGGCGCGAGCGAACGGTCGCGCTCGGTTTACGCGCGGAGCAAGGCCGCAGGCGAGGCCGCGGTCAAAGAGGTCTATCCCGGCGCCGTCATCCTCAGGCCGTCGGTCGTGTTCGGGCCCGAAGACGATTTCTTCAACCGTTTCGCCGCTCTCGCGAGACTCTTGCCGGCGCTCCCCCTCATCGGCGGCGGCCGGACGAGGTTTCAACCCGTGTTCGTGGGCGATGTGGCTAAGGCCGTTCTTGCCGGGCTTACCGGCAGGGCGGATGCGGGTGCGCCTTACGAGCTCGGGGGACCGGAGCTGCTCACGCTGAAGCAAGTGATGGAACGCGTGCTGTCCTATTCGATGCGCGACCGCTGGCTCGTGCCCGTGCCGTTCTGGTTCGCCAAGCTCCAGGCAGCTTTCCTGCAATTCCTTCCCGCTCCACCGCTGACCATCGATCAAGTGCGGCTGCTCGAGAGCGACAACGTCGTGAGCGAAGACGCAAAGAGGGGCGGCCGCACGCTCGAAGGCCTCGGCATCGAGCCGGTGGCAATCGCCGCGGTCGTGCCCGGCTATCTCGAGCAATTCCGTCCGCGCGGGCAGTTCTCCGACTACCGCCCCTGAGGCTTGAACCCTCAGGTGTAGAGAAGCACCAACAGAAAGCCGCCCAGCACCATGCGATAGAGCACGAAGGGCAGGAAGCTGATGCGGCGGAGCAGATTCATCAAGAACGCGATGGCGAGAATGCCGGCGACGAAAGTCAGCGCCGCGCAGTAGACCGCATCCATGGTGATCCCCTCGCCGCTCGCCATCGCATCGCCGATGGTGAAGACGATCGCTCCCGCCGTGGCCGGGATACCGAGCAGGAAGGAGAAGCGGGCGCAATCCGGGCGCGTGAAGCCAAGAAAGCGCCCCGCGGTCATCGTCACCCCGGAGCGGCTCGTGCCGGGAATGAGCGCCAAGGCCTGCGCCACGCCGATGAGGAGCGCGCTGCCGAGCGTCATGTTCGCCATGGTACGGTTCTGCGGGCCGACCATATCGGCCACCAGCATCAAGATGCCGTAGAAGATCGTGTTCCAGGCCACGACCGCGACATTCCGTTCGAGATCGGTGTAGCCGAGCTCCTTCAGGAAAATGCCGAAGGCGATGGCGGGGATGGTGGCCAGAACGATGTAGATGGCAAGCCGGCCCTCATCGGTGATCTTGCCCTTGAGCAATTCGAGTGCACCCCGCACGATGTGCGCCACGTCGCGCCAGAAATAGATGAGGATGGCGAACAGCGTGCCGAGGTGGGTCATGACATCGACCACGAACCCCTGGTCCTGCCAATGAAAGATCTTGGGAACCAGAATGAGGTGCCCCGAGGAGGAAATGGGCAGGAACTCGGTCACCCCCTGGACAAAGGCAAGGACGATGATCTGCTCTATCGTCATGAGGTCCCCCGCTCCCCGCTTGTTCCCTGCGCGTGCAGGTTCTATACGAGGCTCAAGTCTCGCGCGATTCATTTTGCAACGACTGGCCGCCGCACGGGTCGATGGCGACGCTTCTGCACTATCCGCTCTGCCCGTTCTCCCGATCGATCCGGCTCGCGCTGGCCGAGTGCGGGGTGGAGGCCGAGCTCGCCGAGGAACGGCCGTGGGAGTGGCGGCCGGAGTTCGTGGCGCTGAACCCTGCCGCAACGCTGCCGGTGCTCATCGACGACGAGCGCGGGCCGATCGTGGGCGCTTACGCCATCTCGGAATATCTGGGCGACACCGCCGATGAGCGCGACCCCCGCCTGTTCCAACCGTTCCCGGGCGATGAAGCGGCGAAGGCGGAGACGCGGCGCCTGGTCGACTGGTTCCACCGCAAGTTTCACGACGAGGTCACCGCGTATCTCGTCGAGGAGAAAGTGTACCGGCGGTTCGGCCCGCGCAGTACCTCGCCGGACATGGAGGCGATGCGGGCAGGCCACGAGAATCTGCGCTATCATCTCGCCTATATCGGCCATCTCGCCGAGACCCGGAGTTGGCTTGCCGGCGACGCGATGAGCTTCGCCGATCTTGCCGCGGCCGCGCATCTCTCGGCGCTCGACTATCTCGGCGAGGTGCCGTGGGAGGAGCATGAGCAGGCCAAGAATTGGTATGCGCTGTTGAAGTCGAGACCGTCGTTCCGGCCGCTGCTCCAGGACCGCCTCGCGGGCTTCACCCCCTCCGGCACCTACGCGGATCTCGATTTTTGAGTCATCAGCTCCGACATGTTGGGCATGGCAGAGACGCTGAAACAACGGATCGCGGCCGAGGCCGAGGCCCTCGGCTTCGATGCCGTGCGCTTCACGTCAGCCGATGCCGTGGAGGGCGCGGGCGCCTCGCTTGATGCGTTCCTGGCGGAGGGACGGCACGGCGACATGGGCTGGCTTGCCACGACCTCGCAGCGCCGCAAGGCGCCGCGCGCGCTGTGGCCCGAGGCGAAGAGCGTCATCTTGCTCGGACTGAATTACGGACGCGCCGCCGATCCGCTCGCCATTCTGAACGAGAAATCGCGCGGCGCGATCTCGATCTACGCGCAAGGCGACGATTACCACGAGGTCCTCAAGGCGAAGCTGAAACCGCTCGCCGCACGCGTGCAAGATCTCACGCAAAGCGAGGTGAAGATCTTCGTCGATACCGCCCCCGTGATGGAGAAGCCGCTCGCCGCCCGCGCCGGTTTGGGCTGGCAAGGCAAGCACACCAATCTCGTCTCGCGCGAGCTTGGGTCATGGCTCTTCGTCGGCTCGATCTTCACCACGGCCGAGATCGCTCCCGACGCGCCGGAAGAGGATCATTGCGGGGCGTGCCGGCGCTGCCTCGACATCTGTCCCACGCAGGCATTCACCGCGCCCTACCAAATCGATGCGCGCGCCTGCATCTCCTATCTCACCATCGAGCATAAGGGGCATATCGCGCCACGCTTCCGCGCGGCGATGGGCAATCGCATCTTCGGCTGCGATGACTGTCTCGCCGTCTGCCCCTGGAACAAGTTCGCGCAAGCCGCGCGCGAGGCGAAGCTCAGCGTAAAAGCGGGAAGCGACAACCCGCCGCTCGCAGAGCTTCTCGCTCTCGACGATGCAACCTTTCGCGCCCGCTTCCGCGGCACGCCGATCAAGCGCACAGGGCGCGACCGATTCCTGCGCAACGTTCTCATCGCCGCCGGCAATTCCGGCGACGCGGCGCTCGTGCCTCTGGTCGAGGCGCGGCTTCACGACGATTCGCCCTTGGTGCGCGCCATGGCCGTGTGGGCGCTGGCGCGCCTTGCGCCCCGGCGCTTCAACGCCTTGCGCGGCATGCAGGGCGCAGCCGAGCCCGATCAGGCGGTGAGAAGCGAATGGCTGGAGGAAGCGGCATGAGCCGGCTGTTTGCCTTCGGCCTCGGTTTCTCGGCTCTGGCTCTGGCGAGGCGCCTTTCGGCCAAAGGGTGGCAGATCGCGGGCACCGCGCGCGACGAAGGCAAGATCGAAGGGCTGGAGCGCGAGGGCTACGATGCCGTCCGCTTTGCCGGCGAAGCGCGCAACGAGGCGCTGGTGGACCATCTTTCCGGCACGACCCAGCTCCTCCATTCCATTCCGCCGAGCGCCAAAGGCGATCCCGTATTGGCATCGTATCGCGAGGCGATCGCCGCGCTCCCTTCGCTCGCATGGATCGGCTATCTCTCGACTGTCGGCGTCTATGGCGACCAGGAAGGCGGCTGGGTCGACGAAAGCACGGAGCCCAAGCCGAACAGTGCACGTACGGACGCCCGCGTCGAAGCCGAGCAGGCCTGGCTCCGGTTCGGGCAGGAGACCGGCGTTCCGGTGCACGTGTTCCGGCTCGCGGGCATCTACGGGCCCGGGCGGAGCGTCTTCGACAAGCTTAAGGAAGGCACGGCGCGCCGGATCAACAAGGACGGCCAAGTGTTCAGCCGCATCCATGTCGAGGACATCGCAAGCGTGCTAGAAGCCTCGATCGCCCGGCCGCGCAGCGGGGCGATCTACAATGTCGCCGACGACGAGCCGGCGGCGCCCGGTGACGTGGTGGCCTATGCGGCGGAGCTGATGGGCATGCCGCCGCCGCCTGAGGTCGCGTTTGCCGAAGCCGATCTTTCGCCCATGGCGCGGAGCTTCTATGAGGGCAGCCGGCGCATTCGCAACACGCGCATCAAGTCGGAACTCGGCGTCAAGCTGCGTTATCCCACCTACCGCGAAGGCCTCGCCGCCCTGCTTGCAGACCATGCGCAATGAAGGTCCGCGAAGTCATTCGGATTATCGAAGCCGACGGTGGCTCTTGTCGCCACGCGCGGAAGTCACCGTCAATATCGACATCCGAGCAAATCTGGTCGTGTTACAATAGCCGGCAAGCCCTCGGAGGACTTGGCGCCCGGCACGCTCAACAGCATCTTCAAGCAGGCTGGCCTCAAGGAGAGACGGTGATGCGATACGCGGTCGTGATCGAGAAGGCTAACGGAAACGACTCGGCATACGTGCCGGACCTTCCCGGCTGCGTGGTAACGGGCAAGACGGTCGCCGCGGTGGAAGAGGAAATCCGCGCTGCGATTCGCTTCCATATCGATGGGCTGAAGGCTGAGGGTCTTGAGGTTCCTGCTCCACCGAGCATCGCGGACTACGTCGAGGCGTGAATCTCCGGCGAGAATGCTGTCATTCTCCTTCCGACTTGCCGGCGCTGTGTGGCACTCATGACAAATGTTCAGGCGGTCCGCGGCGCGGAGGCTCAGGATCGGGGATTACTGGGTGCTGTTCAGCATCACTCCGGCCCAGATCGAAGTCATCGCCGTGCGCCACCGCAAGGACGCCTACATCTAGAAGGCCGCTATCATGAGCAAGACCCAGATCATCAACACCGAGCAGGGCGAGGAGCTCGTCGTGCTCACCCGCCGTGAGTACGACGCCATGCGCGCCCGCCTCGGCGACGAGGCCGCGGAGGACGCGATGAGCGTTCGCATCTTCGAGGAGCGCGCCGGCGCCGTGGCCATTCCGGTCGCGGTGTGGGAAGAGATCGAGGCCGCGCCTTCGCCGGTCGGCCCGTTGCGCAAGTGGCGCAAGCTGACGCAAGCGACGCTCGCCGCCAAGGCGGGCATCAGCCAGCCCTATCTTTCCGCCATCGAGTCCGGCCGCAAGACCGGAGACGTCGCCACGCTGCGCGCCATCGCCACCGCGCTCGGCGTCGGCCTCGACGACGTGACCAGGGAAGAAGGTTAGGCGATCGGCCGGCGCGACTAGTCGTACGCAAGTTCGAGTTCAAACGATTGACCTCTAACACGGCATCTTCGCTCCATGGCTTGCGCGCCGTGGCGATTATCTCGACCGCGGTTGCGGTACTCGGCGGCGGTATCGCCCAAGGCGCCGGGGAGCGTGCGCCCTGCACCGAGGACGCCATGATCGTGTTCGACGCCTCGGGCTCGATGGCGGGCAATGGCTGGGGCTATGGCAGCGAAACCGCGGGCCAAGTGAGCCGCATCGACAAGGTGCGCGCCTCGCTTGCGAAGATTCTCCCAAGCGTCACGCGGCATCGCCGCGTCGGTCTCATCACCTACGGTCCCGGCGTCTGGAACCGGGCAACGTGCGGCTCGGCCTTGCGCCGGAAGCGAACTCGGCGACGCGCATCATGGCGGCGATCAACGCGCTGACGCCCGCGGGCAAGACCCCGCTGACGGCGGCCGTGGCGCAAGCCGCCGACGTGCTCGATTTCCGCGCCAAGCCCGGCCTCATCGTGCTCCTCACCGACGGCGAGGAGACGTGCGGGGGCTCGCCTTGCGATCTCGGCAAGGAACTGAGCGGCGAGGCTGCGGCGCTCACGGTCCATGTCGTCGGTCTTCGCGTGAAAGGCTACACCTGGATGGGGGAGCAGAGCCTCCTGGAAACGAAATGCCTCGCCGAGCGGAACGGCGGTCTCTATCTCACCGTCGAGACGGAGGACGAGTTGCAAGCGGCCTTCGAGAAGACGCTCGGCTGCCCGATGGTGACGGAACTTCAGCGGGAGTGAGCGCACTTTTCTTCGTCAGTCCGGCGCAAGCATACAGCAAATTCCCGCTCTCGCCTCGGGGAGAGCACGCGCGCCA
Organism: Methyloceanibacter sp.; assembly: GCA_036280475.1. GTDB lineage: Bacteria > Pseudomonadota > Alphaproteobacteria > Rhizobiales > Methyloligellaceae > Methyloceanibacter. The sequence goes on from DASUQP010000179.1 coordinate 7,119, forward strand.
CTTGGCGCGCGGTGAGGGGGCAGGCGCGAAGCGCCGCTAGATAGATTCACCCTCACCCTTCCCCCCACTCGCCGCGCTTTGCGCGTCGGGCGGGAAGCCCTCTCCCTAGGGAGAGGGGAAGCTCATGGCGAGCCTGAAGCATGACGATTACACTCTGCGTCCTTCCAGGGCCGCTGCGCGGCCACCTCAGGATGACGAAGCCACGAGCGAAGCGACGGTCGATTCGAGGCGCCGCAAATCCTGCTCCCGCGACAGGCGGTGGTCGCCGTCCTTGATGAGGGTGAGTTCGACATCCTCCGAGCGGAGTCGGTCCACAAGCTTGATTGCATGGGCCCACGGCACGTCGGGGTCGCGCATGCCTTGCAGGATGCGCACCGGCAGATCGAGATCGAGCGGACCGGCCCCAATCAGGTGCCCCCGCCCCTCCTCGATCAAGCGCCTGGTGATGGGATAGGGATCGCCGTAGAGGGAGGGCTCATGGAAGACGCCATCGCGCGCGAGCGCGGTCTTTGCCTCGTCGGTCATCCGATTCCATATAAGCTCCTCGGTCATGTCCCAGGCGGGCGCGATCAGCACGAGACCGGCAAGCTTGCTCACCGCCCCTTCCAGCGCGAGCGAACGCGCAAGAAGAAGCGCAATCCATCCGCCCATCGACGAGCCGATCGCGATCGCCCGCGGCGTCTTGGCGAGGAGAAGCCCGAGCATGGCGGAAGCCTCCGCAAGCCAATCTCCGATCGCGCCCTCTTTGAGGTCGCCTGTGGACAGCCCGTGGCCCGAATAGTCGAAGCTGAGCATCGGCAAGCCCTGGTCCTCGGCCCAGGCCGCGAGCGCGAGCGCCTTGGTGCTCGCCATGTCGGAGAGAAAGCCTGGAAGCCAGATGAGCCCAAGCCCCCCGCCGCCTCCCGCCTCGTCCAAGCGATAGGCGAGGCGGCGCAATCGCGGCCCGTCGCCGAAGTCGAGGAATTGCGGTTCGCCTGCGCCCATCCTAAGAACCTTGTTCCATGCCGGAGGTGACCATATTGCAGGTCGTTCCGCGCCTCGATGCCGGAGGCAGCGAACAGGCGGCGCTCGAGATCGCGGAAGCGCTCGTAGGCGCCGGCGCGTCCGCCCTCGTTGCCACCGAAGGAGGCCGGATGGCAACCGCCATCACCGACGGGGGCGGCGAGATCATCCCGCTCCCCGTTGCGAGCAAGAACCCGCTCACCATCCTTGCCAATGCGCGGAGGCTCGCGCGCCTCATCGCGGAGCGCGGCGTCGACCTCGTCCACGCGAGAAGCAGGGCTCCGGCCTGGAGCGCATTCCTTGCCGCCCGCCGCACGAGGCGTCCCTTCGTCACCACCTATCACGGCGCTTATGGAGATCCGGGCCCGCTCAAGAGCGCCTATAACAGCGTCATGGGCCGCGGCGACCGCGTCATCGCCAACTCCCGCTACACGGCAGACCTCATCGCCTCGCGCAATCCACAAGCGCGGGAGCGCATCCGCATCATCTATCGCGGTGTCGACCTCGCCAAATTTGCGCCCGGAGCCGTCAGCGAGGATCGACTTGCCCGATTGAGGTCGGCCTGGGGCGTGAACAAGACGCAGCCCATCGTCCTGCAAGCCGCGCGACTGACGAGATGGAAGGGCCAGGTCGATGTCATCGAGGCGGCGCTCCTCTTGCTCGCCGAGGATCGGGTCGGCGACGGCGTCTTCATCTTGGCCGGCGACGCTCAAGGGAGGGAGGGTTATCGCCAAGAGCTCGAGCAGCTCATTGCAGGGCTTTCCGGCCGCGTGAAACTGGTCGGCCATTGCGCCGACATGCCTGCCGCCTTCGCGCTTGCACAGGTCGCGGTCGTGGCCTCGACGGAACCGGAAACCTTCGGGCGGACGAGCATCGAGGCTCAGGCCATGGGGTGCCCCGTTATCGTGACCGACATCGGCGCCGCGCCGGAAACGGTGGTGCCCGTCTCATCGGATCGGCAAGCCTTCACCGGCTGGGTGGTTCCCTGTCGCGATCCTGCGGCAATTGCCAAACGCATCGCGGGGGCCGTGGCGCTTTCGCCGGAAGCGCGGGCCAAACTCGGTGCGCGCGCGCAGCGTCATGTCGCCGCCAATTTCACCTTAGGCCAAATGCAGCGCGCAACGCTCTCGGTCTATGACGAACTGCTCGGCACGTCGCTTGCCGCCCGTTTCGAGCAACGGGCGAAGCCGTTCCCGGCGTCAAGTTCTTCTTAAGGAAAAGAATCTTCGCGCAGGCTTGCAGGGGGCGGGTCCGGCTTGACTTGTCAGGCGCAATTTCGTTGCTATAGAAGACGCATGGCGTGTCAACTCGGACTGCGGCGCAAAACCGCCTTTTTGAAGGGGTCTGCCGCCGCCGTTCCCAAAGAGGAGAGCAAAACATCGTAAGGCGACCGACGAAGCTTACGCCCGATCGGGGGGGGCCCCGCATCAACGAGGGCATTGAAACTCCAAACATCCAGCTCATCGACGCCGCCGGCCATAATGTCGGCGTGGTTGCCGTTACCGAAGGCCTCGCGCGCGCGGCCGAGGCCGGTCTCGACCTCGTCGAGATTGCGCCCAACTCCGAGCCCCCGGTGTGCAAGATCCTCGATTACGGCAAGTACAAATACCAGGCGCAGAAAAAGGCAGCCGAGGCGCGCAAGAAGCAGCGCACCGTCGAGATCAAGGAGATCAAGATGCGGCCGAACATCGATACCCACGACTACGACGTGAAGATGCGCTCGATCCGCCGCTTCTTCGAGGAGGGCGACAAGGTCAAGGTCACTTTGCGCTTCAGGGGCCGCGAGATGGCGCATCAGGAGCTCGGCGCGCAGCTGCTCGACCGGGTGAAGCAGGACACCTCGACCATCGCCAAGGTGGAATCGGAGCCGCGGCTCGAAGGCCGGCAGATGGTGATGGTGCTCGCGCCCCGCTAGCGGCATCTACCGCCGGAATCCCTTGCATTTGCGCCTGGACCGACCCTATAAGGTCGCGCGAAGGAGCCGCCCGGCGGGGCATGCCGTGGCGGCTCGCATGCTTTCCAATCGTCGAAACGCGCCCCTCGCTCCCCGCTATGGACCGGGGCCAAACCCAAGGAAGCCAAATGCCCAAGCTCAAGACCAAGAGCGGTGCCAAGAAGCGCTTCAAACTCACGGCGACCGGCAAGGTCAAATGCCAGGCCTCGCGCAAGCGTCACGGCATGATCCAGCGCCCCACCAAGTTCATCCGGACCGCGCGCGGGACGATGGTGCTGTCTGACGAAGACGCCAAGATCGTGAAGAAGCATTTCCTGCCCTATAGCCGCTAGGCTCGGGGCAAAAGTCGAAGGAGCACCCTCATGTCCCGTGTGAAACGCGGCGTCACCTCCCATGCCCGCCACCGCAAGGTGCTCAAGCAGGCCAAGGGCTATTACGGCCGCCGCAAGAATACGATCCGCGTCGCCAAGCAGGCGGTCGAGAAGGCCGGGCAATACGCCTATCGCGACCGCAAGGTGAAGAAGCGCACCTTCCGCGCCTTGTGGATCCAGCGCATCAATGCCGCCGCGCGCGCCAACGGTCTGACCTATGGGCGGCTGATCGACGGCCTGAAAAAGGCCGGCATCGAACTCGATCGCAAAGTGCTTGCCGACATTGCCGTGCGCGAGCCGGCGACTTTCAAGAGCCTGGTCGAGGCTGCGTCTGCTGCTGCGCCGCGGGCCTGATCCCGCGAAGCGGGCCTGGCCTCGCGCTTTAGGAGCCTGAGCCATGAGCGCGCTTGAGCTCTACAGTCTCAAGACCGAGCTGCTTCACGCCATCGCTGAAGCTTCCGATCTCGACAAGCTCGAAGAGGTCCGCATCGCCGCGCTCGGCAAGAAGGGCCGCATCTCCGAGCTGATGCAGGCGCTCGGCTCGCTCCCGCCGGACGAGCGCAAGGCCTACGGCCAGGTGGTCAACAGCCTGAAGACAGCGGTCGGCGAGGCGCTCGAAGCGCGGCGGCAGGAACTTGGGCGCAGTGCGACCGCAGAGAGATTGGTGCATGAGCGCGCCGACGTCACGCTCCCCGTGCGCGAAGGGCCGCTCGCCGAGGGGCGCATCCATCCCGTCAGCCAGGTGACCGAGGAGATCACCGAGATCTTCGCCGATATGGGTTTCTCGATCGCCGAGGGTCCCGACATCGAGACCGACTTCAACAATTTCACCGCGCTCAACATGCCGGCCGAGCATCCGGCGCGGCAGGACCACGACACATTCTATTTCCCGCCCGCGCCCGACGGCACGCGCGCGCTTCTGCGCACCCATACGAGCCCGGTGCAGATCAGAGCCATGCTCAAGACCAAGCCGCCATTGCGCATCATCGCGCCGGGACGCGTCTACCGCAGCGATTCCGACCAGACCCACACGCCGATGTTCCACCAGGTCGAGGGGCTGGTGATCGACGAGGAAACCCATCTCGGCCACCTGAAATGGGTGCTCGAGGAGTTCTGCAAGGCCTTCTTCGAGATTCCCACGGTCAAGATGCGCTTTCGCGCGAGCCATTTCCCCTTCACCGAGCCGTCGATGGAGGTCGATATCGGCTACGCGCGGCAGGGCGACGCGATCAGGATCGGCGAAGGCGACGAGTGGCTCGAGATCCTGGGCTGCGGCATGGTGCATCCAAACGTGCTCAAGAATGTCGGGCTTGACCCTCAGCGCTATCAGGGCTTCGCCTTCGGGCTCGGCATCGACCGCATCGCCATGCTGAAATACGGCATGCCGGATCTGCGCGCCTTCTTCGCCGGCGATCTCCGTTGGCTCAAGCACTACGGCTTCCCGCCGCTCGCCATCCCCACGATTGCCGCGGGACTCTCCTGAGCCATGAAATTCACGCTCTCCTGGCTCAAGGAGCATCTCGACACCAAGGCGAGCGTCGCGGCGATCGCCGAGACGCTGACCCGCATCGGTCTCGAGGTCGAGGAGGTGTTCGATCCCGCCGCGGCGCTCAAGCCGTTCCGCGTCGCGGAAGTCGTCCGCTGCGAGAAGCACCCCAATGCCGACAAGCTCAGCGTCTGCGAGGTCGACACCGGCGCGGAACGGGTTCAGGTCGTGTGCGGCGCGCCGAATGCGCGGGCCGGGATGAAGGGCGTCTTTGCAGCCGTGGGCGCTTACGTGCCCGGCATCGGCCTCACCCTGACCAGGGCGAAGATCAGGGGCGTCGAGTCGAGCGGCATGCTGCTCTCGGAGCGCGAGCTCGAGCTGTCCGATGAGCATACCGGCATCATCGAGCTCTCGCGCGATGCCAAGGTCGGCAGTCCGGCCGCCAAGGCGCTCGGCCTCGACGACGCGGTGTTTCACATCGCCATCACGCCGAACCGCCCCGACTGCCTCGGCGTGCGCGGCGTTACGCGCGATCTTGCGGCGGCCGGTCTCGGCACGCTGAAAAAGGATAAGGTCAAGCCGGTCAAGGGCGGCTTCGCCAATCCGGTCCCCATCGCGCTCGAATTCGACAAGGCCAGCGCGGGCGCCTGCCCGGTCTTTGCCGGGCGCATCGTGCGCGGCGTCAAGAACGGCCCCTCCCCCGATTGGCTGCAGCGGCGGCTCAAGGCCATCGGGCTTCGCCCCATCAACGCGCTCGTCGATATCACCAACTACGTTTCCTACGACCGCGGGCGCCCGCTCCATGTCTACGACGCTGACAAGCTCAACGGCACGATCCGCGCGCGGATGGGCCGCTTGAGCGAAAAATTCCTCGCGCTCGACGGCAAGGTTTACGAGGTTGACGAGGACATGTGCGTCATCGCCGACGATGGCGCCGTGCTTGGGCTTGGCGGGGTGATCGGCGGCGAGGACACGGCCGTGACCGAGGCGACCACCAACGTCTTCATCGAGTCGGCCTATTTCGATCCCAAGCGCACCGCGCGCACGGGGCGGAAGCTCGGCATCCAGTCCGACGCGCGCTTCCGCTTCGAGCGCGGCGTCGATCCCGAATTCGTGGTGCCGGGTCTCGAACTTGCCACTGATCTCGTGCTTCGTCTGTGCGGCGGCGCGGCGAGCAAGATCGCCCTCGCGGGCAGACCGCCGAAGCCGAACAAGCCGTTCAAATTCGATCCCGCCTTGGTCGAGCGGCTCTCCGGACTCGATCTCGCGAGGGGCGAGATCAAGCGGCTGCTCGACGCGCTCGGTATCGCGCTCGACGGGAAAGGGAAGCACCTCAAAGCAGCACCCCCCTCATGGCGCCCCGACATCACCGGCCCTGCCGATCTCGTCGAGGAGGTGGTGCGACTTAAGGGCATCGATGCGGTTCCCGCCACTCCCATGCGCCGGGACGCCGGGCTGGCAAAGCCGGTGCTCACCGACGCGCAGAGGCGGCAGCGGCTCACGCGGCGCGTGCTTGCGGCGCGTGGTCTCGTCGAGACGGTGACCTGGTCCTTCATTCCGCCCGAGCATGCGGCGTTGTTCGGAGGCGGCGCGCCCGAGCTGACCTTGAGCAATCCGATCTCGACCGAGCTTGCGGCGATGCGGCCCTCGCTCCTGCCCGCGTTGATCGCGGCCGCGCAGAGAAATCGCGACAGGGGCTTTGCCGACGGGGCGCTGTTCGAGATCGGTCAAGCCTATCGGGGGCCTAAGCCCGATGATCAGTTCGTGACGGCGGCCGGCGTTCGCTTCGGCCGCTCTTCGCTCGCAGGCTCTGGCCGCCATTGGTCGGGCGAGGCCCCTCCCGCGGATGTGTTCGCCGCAAAGGCCGACGCGGTCGCCGTGCTCGCGGCGCTCGGGCTCGACCAGGCAAACTTGGCCGGCACGCGCGAGGCGCCCGCTTGGTTCCATCCCGGCCGCTCGGGCGCGCTTATGCTCGGACCCAAGACGGTGCTGGGCGTGTTCGGAGAGTTCCATCCCGACCTTCTCGCGAAGCTCGGCATCGATCCGCCGATCGCGGGCTTCGAGCTTTTCCTCGACGCCATTCCAGCAAGCCGGCGCAGAAGCGCAAGCCAGGCGCTCGAGGCCTCAGACCTCCAGCCGGTCAGGCGCGATTTGGCCTTCGTGATCGACGGAGAGATTGCCGCGGGCGATGTGGTGCGCGCGGCGCTTTCCGCCGACCGTGCGCTCATCAGCGATGTCGGCGTGTTCGACGTGTTCACCGGGCGAGGCGTGCCCGAGGGCAAGAAGTCGCTCGCCATCGAGGTGACGCTGCAACCGCGCGACAAGACGCTGACCGACGCCGAGATCGATGCGGTCGCCGAGAAGGTCGTGGCCGCGGTCAAGAAAGCAACGGGCGGCGAACTGCGCGGCTAGCCCCGCTCACAGTCATGGCCCATGCCTGTGTCGCGTTACTCTTCGCGGCAGAGCCGTTCACAAAAAGTCACGCTCTCCCCTTGCGGGAGAGCACGCGCGCCATTTGGCGCGCGGTGAGGGGGCAGCGGCGAAGCCGCGTCACGTTCGATTCCCCTATCCGGCTCGCCGCGGCAGCGAAGCGGCCCTCAGGGGCACGCAAAATTGTGTCATCCTTCGCGGCTCGCTCCGCCCTGCCTTCGCCGGAGCGAAGCCCCGGCTTCGCGCAGGCAGGTCGCACCTCAGGATGACGTAAAGTTATTGGGGACCGACGGTGCCGAAGGGAGACGGAGACGACGGACCAGCCCTCCGCCGCTGCGGCACCCGGCGCTTGACCAAAGCCGGCTTGCCGTAGAACGGCTTGTCCTCGCAGGCGGACGCGATCGTCGCGGCGAGCGCTTTGTCGGGATCGGCCGGCGGCTGCCAGCCCTGGCACAGCGTTCCGATTTCGCCGCCGCGAGCGGCCGCGCCGTCAGCGCAATAAAGCCCAGAGCCGTCCGGTCGCGGCGCGAAGCGCACACCTCTTGCGTTCTTGCCGTCGTCGAGCCCCGCCGCGAGGTGATTGAGCGCATGGATGCGCTTCGTCCCCTCCCCGGCCACGAAGCGCTCGGGCCGGCTCTGCGTGTTGGTCAGCGGGATCGCCTCGATGGCTTCGACCCGCCAGGCGCCGCCGCTGCGGGCGAGATGCACTTTGGACATCAGCCCGTAATCGCGGCAGAGCCCGAAACGGGCAGGTTCCAAGGTGCCCGGATGAAGGAAATTGCCGAGGCCGTAGAAGATCAGCGACTTTCCGTTGAGCTCAACGCCTTGCGCCACATGCGGGTGATGCCCGACGATGAGATCGATCCCCTTTTCCTCCGCCGCGAATTTGCGCCAATCGTCGAGCTGCCGCTCATCGGGCACCACGCGGCCTTCGACCCCGTAATGGAGGGAGAGGATGCGGTAATCGGCGGGCATCGATGCGAGCTTGTCCACCACCGCCACGAAGTCGGGCCGGTCGCGGTAGGAAGCCTGGCCCGCTTTGTTCGGACCCGCGCGCGATTGGGGCTGATCGCCGGTCAGGATGCCGATGGCCGCGAAGCCGATACGCGCGCCGCCGACGTCGAGGCAGCCCGGGCGGATCGCCTCCTCGAAATTGCTGCCGGTGCCGGCAAAGGCGATCGCGCGCTCGGCATTGGCGACCGCGAGGTGATAGAGCGTCTCCTCGATGCCTTGCGCGCCATAGTCGTAAGCGTGATTGTTGGCGAGCGAGAACAGGTTGAAGCCTGATTGGATCAGCGCCTTGAGCGCGTCGGGGTGGCTCCTGAAGTGGAACGTTCCCCTGCCCCTGCCTTCAGGCGCGAGATCGTTGCGGTCGGTGACGACGGTCTCGAGATTGACGAAGGCAAGGTCGCCGTCGACGGCGCTCGCGACGCCAGCAAGCGAGTCGGCGAAGCTCGTCACCTGCTTGCCCTTTTGCATGCCCTTGGCATCGACCTTGGCGTCTGTCGTGTTGAAGCCGGTGTCGCCGGCGAGCACGATGGTGAGGCGGTCGGGCGAGGCGCGCTGCGCGGGTTCGCCCGCGCCGATCGCAGCAGGGAGCTCGGGCCGATCGCAGGGGCCGGGGCGTGTCGCGGCTGAGGGTATGCTCGCGGCAAAGGCGAGCAGCACGGCGCCCGCCGCAACCATGACACGAGACTTCAGCCGGCCGTGCACAAGTCGCCCCTCAACTCAGTGCCTGGTCCAATTCCTGGCGAATACGCGCACCGTCATCGAAGCCCAGATTATGGTCGCGGGCAAGATGAACCATGGCCCGCTCGGCGAGAGCGCTGATGGTGAGGAGCGGATTGACGCCGATCGAGCGCGGGATCACCGCGCCGTCGCAGACATAGAGCCCGGCATGGACGCTGTCGCGGGCCCTGCCGTCGAACACTTGGCATTTGTGGTTCACGACGCCGCTTCCCGCGTCCTCGCCCATGCCGCAGCCGCCGAGCGGATGAGCGGTCGCGGGCTTCGTTCCGACGCTCGTCGCGGCAAGCGGGCTCTTGATGTAGCGCGCGCCGACCGCTTTCGCCGCCTTGGTCAGGGCGTCATCGACGCGGGCATAGACCGGCTGGTCGGCCACGCCAGGCCATTGGACCTCGGCGCCGCCATTGTGAAGCGTGATGCGGCCCGCGGCTTCGTCGTGCGAGACGACGAAGAAGGTATGCAGATGCGACAGCGGACCGTGATAGACGCCCTTGATCAGGCTCTGCGCGGCGCCGAGCAGCCTGCCGCCGGCGATGAAGAACACGGGCAGCAGCGGGGCGAGGGCGGACGGCATCACCCCTTCCTGCAAGATCATGCTGCGATCGAGAACCTCGCCGTCGGCAAGCTCGATCTGTCCGGCGACGCAGGCGCCGATGGCATCGCCCAAGAATTTCGGCGGGTGACCCACGCCGACGGCGTTCACTCTCTCGCTGCCGCCGAGCGCAAACGCGATGATGTCGCCGTTGGCGGAGAATTTCTCGCCGAGCCGGTCGGAGAGAGAAAGTCCATACTCGCGTGAGCGCAGCAGAATCTCGGTCGAGCCGAGCGTGCCCGCGGCAAGCACCACGGTCCTCGCATCGACGAAGGCGGGGCTGGCCTCCCGATCGTCGGAGGCCACGAAATGGACGCGCCAGCCGCCCTCCTCCTTGGCGATATGCGTCACGCTAAGCTCGGTGAAAATCGCCGCACCATGCGCCTTCGCATCAGGCAGATAGGTCATGGCGACGGTGTTCTTGGCGCCGACATTGCACCCCGAGCAGCAATCGCCGCAGAGCGTGCAGGCGGGCTGGGCGACGCCCGCCGGATTGACGACATCCTCGAAGCTCACCACCACGGGGGCCGCGACCGGGGGAACGTCGAAGGCCGCGCTTGCCGCCTCGAGCGCGCGGTATTTGGTCAGCGAAGGCGCGTTCCGGTAACGCGACGGGCGGAGCATCGCGGAGGCTCGCGCGAAGCCGAGATCGAGCAATCCGTCGCCGCTCACCGCCTCGGGCCAGGCCGAATCGGCGAAGACGCGCGGATCGGGTCTCAGCGCGACGCCGGCATTGATGAGCGAGCCGCCGCCGAGCCCGCAGCCGACCAGCACATGAATATCGGCGCCGAGCCTGAAATCGAACAGGCCCGTGCGCGAGCCCGAACGGAGCTTTGCGCCGTTCAGCTGAAGCTCGCGGCGGATCTCGGGGAGGCGGCTCGGAAATTCGCCGGTGAGGAACTCCTTGCCCTTCTCGATGACGCAGACGCTCTGGCCTGCGCGCGCAAGCCGCGAGGCGGCGACGCCGCCGCCATAGCCCGAGCCGACGACGACCACGTCGTAGGCGCGGCTGATGGCGCTTTGCGGCGAGGAGAGCCGTTCCTGCATGGCCCCTCAATAGCAAAGATGCCCAAGCGCGCCCAAGCGCTTATCGGGGGCAATACCGGGATCAATTCATTTCACGGTCGCGCGAGAGCCACTTTGCCGCGTTTCCGGCAATTCTTATTGTGGCTGCGAGATTCGGGTTCCGGAGAGAATTCCATGATCGCGAAATCGGTCTGCACGGCTTTGGCCGCGGCCCTCCTGGCCGCTCTGGTGCTTGCCTTCGGCGGATACGAGGCGCGCGCGGAGGCGACCAAGACCGCGGTCTTCGCGGGCGGCTGCTTCTGGTGCGTCGAGGATGCCTTCGATCACGTGGATGGCGTCACCGAGACGGTCTCGGG
>DASUQP010000180.1:0-2246 GCA_036280475.1 Methyloceanibacter sp.
GCGAAGGGCGTGATCCGCACCCAGCCGCTCGGCCACCACATCTTGCCGGGCGTGACGCGACGCGCCGTGCTTCGGCTTGCGGCGCTCGAGGGGGCAGCGCTCGAGGAGCGGCCCTTCAGCGTGGCCGAGGCGCTTTCCGCGCGTGAGGCCTTCATGACCGCGGCCTCGGCCTTCGTGTTGCCGATCGTCGCGATCGACGGCGTTCCAATCGGGGACGGGCGCCCCGGTCCGGTGGCGAACCGCTTCCGCGACCTCTATATCGAGGAAGCCCGCAGCTCCAGCGTCGGCCCGGGCGCCTAGCAGGCCGGCCGTTCACATCCCGCGAGGCGGGACGAGTTTTCCCATGGAGGAAGCCACATCAGCCGATCTTCGTTCCGTTGAGCGTCAGCGGGTCAGCGTGCGGCGCGCGGTCGTGCTTGCCAATGCCGGCGCCGGCGCCTTCAACCAGGCGCTTTCTGCCGATCTCAGGTGGAGGCTTGTCGATGCCTTGGCGCAAACCGGCATTGCCGCCGATATCCGGTACGTGCAGGGCGGAGGACTGCGCGAGGCGGCCTCACGGGCACTTGCCGAAGCAAGACGCGGGGAAATCGACGCAATCATCGTCGCGGGCGGCGATGGGAGCGTGCGCGCCGTTGCAAGCGTGCTTGCCGGAACGGACGTGCCGCTCGGGATCGTCCCTCTCGGCACGCGCAATCACTTTGCCAGAGACCTTCGACTGCCACTGGAGGTCGAGGACGCGGCCGTCACGATCGCAGCCGGTCAGACGCGCTTGGTCGATCTCGGCGAGGTCAACGGCGAGACCTTCATCAACAACTCCTCGATCGGCATTTACCCGTATCTCGTCATCGAGCGCGAGCGACGAAGGGCGCGTCACGGAGTCGCCAAGTGGCTTGCCATGGCGCCGGCCTTCGTCCGGATGCTGCGCAACTTTCCGCGGCGGCGTCTCAGGATCTCGGCCAAGGATTTTGCCCGGCCTTACCGGACGCCCTGCCTGCTGGTCGGCAACAAGGAATACGGCATGGAGCTGTTCACCTTCAGACGGCGGCACCGGCTCGATGACGGCAGGCTGTGGTTCTATGTGGTGAAGCCGCGCACGCCGCTCGAATTCTTCTGGATGGTGTGCCGCCTGTGTTTTGGCCGTATCGACCAGGCGCGCGACCTCGACAGGTTCGCGCTCACGGAGGCGGTGGTCGACGCCAAGGCAAGCCGGCTGCCGGTCGCGCTCGATGGCGAGATCGCGATCATGCGGACGCCCCTGCATTATCGCTCGCGCCCACACGCTCTTCGCGTCATCGTGCCCGCGGCGCCCTAAGGCGGATAAACCATGCTGGTTCGCGCCGGGTTCGCTTGAGCCGGGGCGAATCGGGTATGCTGGCGTCAGGCGCGAATCACCGGGATCGAGCATGTTCCTTCGCCCGCACCCAAGCTATATCAAACGCAAGCTCATCGAGTTCGCGCCCGAACTCTGGCTCGCGCTCGACCTGCTCGCCAGGGACACCGGCAGAAGCATGCAGGACCTCGCCGACGAAGCCTTCGCCGATCTCCTTGCCAAGTACCACCGTCCGGTCTCGTTGAAGGAGGCCTTGCGGGAAAGTGCGCGCCGGCTCCCCGCCAATGACGACGTTCCGCCGCCGCGCTGATCCGGTTTTTTTTGCGGTCAGCCTCTGGAGAAAAGCCGAAAGGACCGGCCGAAAGGCCGGTGCCATAACGCGCCAAAGACCGCGCGTTTGGAACGCGCGGTCTTTGAGTTGTGCCTCTCGGCGCGAAGTCCCTACTGCGCCGGTGCCGGTGCCGGTGCCGGTGTCTCGGGGGCCGGTGCCGCCGGCTCGGGTGCCGGTGTCGGTGCCGGCATCTCGGCTGCCGGCTTCTCACCCCCCGAAGTGCCGAATACGCAATTGATCAACGTCGCGTCGTATTTGCAGCCGCGCGTCTGTGCCTGATACACGACATAAGCGGCGGCAATAAGTATCAAAATGAGAAGAATCCGCATTTCCACCCCTCCCTACTGCGCGCGCGTAAAGTATACGAATGGCCGTCAAACAAAAAGGGCCGCCGCGCGGCTGTGCCCCGTTTTCATGGGCCCTCCATGGACCCCGTCAGCCCGGAAAAGCGTGTTTCTTCGCGCGTTATTCGCCCTTTCCGCATCGACAAGAGGAAGGCGCATGCATCGCGGCATGAACGGGCGTGGCCAACGGATAGGTGGCAAAGGGCGGCTCACGGCCCCATTTGACTGGGGCCTTGAGACG
>DASUQP010000181.1:0-2542 GCA_036280475.1 Methyloceanibacter sp.
GGAATTGCTTGAGTCCGATTTTCTTGATGCGCGGGACCCAGCTCGCGGCCTTGCTGTTCTTGAGACCAGGCGTCGAGGCGTAGAGCGCGAGCGTTTTCACCTTCCCCGCATGGCGGATGGCGAGCTGCTGGGCCACGTAGCCGCCCGCGGAGAGGCCGACGACATGCGTGGGGCCGCAGCCCAGAATCTCGACGAGACAGGCAGCATCGCCGACCAGCTGGTCGAGCGAGAACGGCTCCTCGGGCTTAGGCTTCTGCGAGAAGCCGTGGCCGCGCAGGTCCATGCGCACGACGCGAAAGCGGCGCGCAAGACGCGGCACCCAGCGAAACCAGCGGCGCGAGTGACCCATTGCCGCGTGGAGCAGCAGGACGGTTTCCGGCTCGCGCCAGGGGTCCGTGAAGTCGTCGACCCAGTAGGCGATCTTGAAACCGTCGGCGGCGGCAAACGTGTGCCTCGCCGGCGCGGCGCGCTCAGCCGCGGAAGGGTTGGCGCTCGTCGTACTCACGCGCGGCCTCCTCCATGGTGACGAAAACGCCGCCCTCGGCGACGGCTTTGAGGAGCTTCTCCAGCGCCATCATGCGGTGGCCGCGGCCGATGACGTATGGGTGCAATGTGTACGTGAGCACGCCCCACTCGAAATTCGCCTTCATGTAGACGAAGTCGTTGATCCAGTTCTCGATCACATGGTTCGCGTTCATGAGCCCCGGCTTGAGTTGTGTTTCCATGCGCAGGAACTCGAAGTGCGGAAAGTCGTCGAGGCTCCAGGCGATCGGCATCTCGATCAGGCGCGTCGGTCTTCCGAAGACAAGCGGCTTGTTGATGTCGACCACGTCGCCGTGGCGGCATCGATAAGGCGTGTAGTCGTCGCCCATCAGGCTGCTCTCGTACAGGAAGCCGTGCTTCACGAGGAGCTCGATCGTGTGCTGCGAGAGATCCCAGGACGGCGATCGGTAGCCGCGCGCATATTTGCCGGTCAGCTTCTTGATCGTCTCGTTGCCGCGCACCAGATTCGCTTCCTCCTGCTCGCGCGTCATCTTGTGCGGCGGAAGATGGGTCCAGCCGTGATGGCCGATCTCGTGCCCCGCTTTCAGGATCGCCTCGTTCTGCGCCGGATAGGTCTCGATCGTGAAGCCGGGGCTGAAGAACGTGCTCTTCACCCCATACTTTTTCAGGAGCGCCAGGATGCGCGGGATGGCCGCCGGACCGAACTCGCCGCGCGATATGTAGTTCGGCGTGGTGAGGCCTCGCGCCATGAGGCCGGACATCGCATCGAAATCGAAGGTCACGCAAACAAGGAGACGCGCCATGGGAAATCCTTTCGAGAGCCGGTATGCGTCGCGATTCTTGCACCAGCTCGCGCGGCGGAGCTATGCTAGGTTCGATGCCATGAGAACACTGCAGCTTCTGATGTCGGGCGCAGCGCTCGCCTGCCTCTCGCTCATCGCCTCGGCGCAGGAATATCCGGCGAAGCCGATCCGGGTCATCACCCCTTACGGCGCCGGCGGCGCCTCCGACATCGTCGTGCGCGCGGGCGTGCACGAGATGTCGAAGCAGCTCGGGCAAGCCATCATCGTGGAGAACCGCACCGGCGCGGGCGCGACGATCGGTTTCGAGGCCTTCGCCGCCTCGCCGCCCGACGGCTACACCCTGCTCGGCACGGCGAGCAGCCTGCACGGCATCGCGGCGGCGCTGTACACGAAGACGCTCAAACACGACCCGAACAAGGACGTCGAGCCGATCATCGTCTTCGCCAACGTGAGCAACGTCCTCGTCGTGAACCCGTCGGTGAACGCCAAGTCGATGAAGGACCTGATCGAGCTCGCGAAGACGCAACCGGGCAAGCTCACTTTCGTCTCGGCGGGCGTAGGCACTTCGGTGCACATGGCGGGAGAACTCTTCAAGAACATGGCAGGCGTGCAGATGACGCACGTGCCTTACAAAAGCAGCGTCGCCGCCCTGGTCGACCTGATGGCCGGCCGCGTGGACGTGATGTTCGACAACATTCCCTCGGCGCTACCGCATATCAGGTCGAGCAAGCTGCGCGCGCTCGCCACCACCGGCTCGAAGCGCGCCGCCGTCCTCCCGGAACTGCCGACCATCGCCGAGCAGGGGCTCGCGGGCTACGAAGCAGGCGTCTGGATCGGGCTGCTCGCGCCCGCCGGCACGCCGAAAGCCATCATCGCGAAGTTGAATGCCGAGGGACAGAAAGCAGTCAAAGCGCCCGAGTTCATGAAGCGCATGAGCGAGCTCGGCTTCGAAGTCATCGGGGGCTCGCCTGAGCAGATGCGCGCCATGATCGACGCTGAGGTGAAGCGCATGCACCCGATCGTGCGGTCCTCCGGCGCGAAGCCCGAATAACAAAAAAGCCCGGTGCTCTTTCGAGCCCGGGCTTTTTCGCTTGAGATGGCCTGGCGGTAACCTACTTTCGCGCGCGCGATTGCGCACTATCATTGGCGCAAACCCGTTTCACGGTCCTGTTCGGGATGGGAAGGCGTGGTTCCAGGCTGCTATAGCCGCCAGATAGAAGATTGAAGAAGTGAAG
>DASUQP010000182.1:0-20011 GCA_036280475.1 Methyloceanibacter sp.
GGCGGCGAGAATGCAGGCAAAAAGCGCCCGATGCAGGCGCGCAAACACCCTGCCTTTAGACGCGGCAAGGCCGGGCTCAGCCCGGCGCATGCAGGTCAATTTTGCGCGCGCGCCGGCCATCATCCGTCCTCTTTGTACAGAAGAACGGTGAGCGCGAGCGAGGCCGCGACGATCACCGGCACCCATGCGGCAGCAACCGCCGAGGTGAGACCCGCCATGGCAAAGTTGCGCGAGATTTCGGCGAACACGAAGAAGGCAAAACCGGCAGCAAGTCCGAACACGGCGTTGATCTGGACGTTGCCGAAGCGGAATCCCCTGAGCGAACAGGTGGCGGCAATCAGCACCATGGTGACGAGGAGGAACGGCCGCGACAGCAAGAGCTGGTACTGCACGCGGTATTGCGTGGCGGGAAGTCCCGCCTTTTCGGCGATCTGGATGAAGTTGGGCAAGTCCCAGAACGAGATCGAGAACACCGTGCCGAGACTGTCGCGCACCTGGGTCGGCGTGAGATAGGTGCTGAGCAGATAGCGTTTGTAGAACGCGGGCTCTTGGCCCACGGCGCTCACCCAGACGTCGTCGAGTTCCCAGCGGCCATCCTTGAGCACCGCTTTCTTGGCCTCGATGCGCTCGGTCAGACCGTGGTTGCGGTCGTATTGGAACACCGTGACGCCCGTGAGCTCGAGACCCTGGTTGAGCACCTCGAGCGCATGGACGACGGACGGGCCGTCGGCACCGTCCTCGCGCAGCCAAGCACCGGCATTCTTCGTCTTGAGCAACGACTCGCCGCGGCCGAACGCGGTGGCGTACAAACGTTCCGCTTCGGCGCGCGCGACCGCCGCGATCGGATTGTAGAACAGCACAAACCCGACACCGAGCAGGAAGGCGACGATCATTGCCGGGAGCGTGAACTGCCACACCGAAATGCCGGCTGCACGGAGCACCACGAGTTCGGAGGAGCGGCTCAGCATCAGGAAGATGCCGATGGTGCCGATGAGAACGGCGAAGGGGAGAACGAGTTCGGAGAAGGACGGCAGACGCAAGAGCGACATCCAGGCGAGGAGGACACCTGGAACGTCGCCGGAATAGTTGCCGGCACGCCGGAGCATCTCGATGAAGTCGACGAAGAAAATCAGCACGCAACAGATCAGGAACATCGCCAGCATGGCGATGAGGAAGCGCAGCGAAAAGTAGCGCGCAAGCGTGCCCACTGCACTGATGCCTGGCATCTGCGCTCTCACGTCGTTTGCATCCCTCTACCGGCCCAAAATCTTATCGTTTTTGGCTGGAACTTAGCCCCTAAGCTCAACCTGGACCGCAGCTGTGGAACCATTTTAGCGTGCGCCGCCCAGGCCGCAATGATAATCGCCCCCACGGGAAGGCCGTAAACAAGCCCGATCGCCCAGGGAGACAGGGCGACCATGTTGCCGGCGGCGATGCCTGCCGCGCGCAAGCCGATTGCGATGCCGAAAGCCGCGAGAATCTGCCCCCAGCGCCCCTCCCGCGTGGTGCGGGCATGGCCGAGAAAGGCGATAGCCACGAAGGCGAAGACGAGGGGGTAGAGCGGCGTTGCGAGGCGTTCATGCAGTTCCGCTCTGAGCTGAGGATAATTCCGCAGCGCCGCAGCGTTGGTCAGGTCAGGACTGAAAAGATCGCTGGTATAAGCCTCCCGCGGCCGCAGCTCTTTTCCCCCGCTATCCTTTGGGCTGAACTCTGAGAGATCGAGCATATTCTGGTCGAAAGCAACGATTTGAACGTCTTTTTCTTCCGCTTCATTGTTGTACCGGTGGACGTAGCCCCGGAGCATGATCAGGTAAGACCCCTCGTCGTTGTCGATGATGCGGCCGCGTTCGGCGAGGTAGCTCATCACCTGCTTGTCGTCGCGCTCGTCATGGACGAGGAGTCCGAGCAAATCGCCGTTCAGGCTGCGATCGCGGATGTGGAAGGTCAGCCCCCCTTCGGGGCTGGAAAAACGTCCTGGCTGAAGGACTTGCGAGATCAGGTCGGCGCGCACATGGGTGATGAAACTGCGTAAGGCCCGCATGCTCGCCGGCGTCACGATCAGATTGGCGATCAGGACCGCGATGGCGACGATCGAGGCGAGGGCGAGGAGGGGGGCGCCGATTCGCCAGATGGGCGCTCCCGAAGCCGTCATAACGATCAGCTCGCTGTCGCCATTCATCCGGTCGAGGGTGTAGAGCGCCGCCATCAGCATGGCGTTCGGGGCAATCAGCGCCATCAGGCTCGGGAGGCTCAGCATGGTCATCTGCAGGAAGAGCAGGATGCCCTGACCGCGCGAGGTGATTAAGTTCAATTCTTTCAATGCTGTAGCAAGCCAGACGACGAGCGTCAGGGTGAGCAGAATGACGAGCAGAGCGTTCGCCGTCTGCCGAAACAAATAGCGGCCGAAGATGGTCATCGCCGTCCCGCAATTCCCCCGCTATGGCGCCTTGGCGAAGCCTGCTCAGAGCAACGCCAACCCCCTGGTGCCAAAGACGATTCTCACCAGTTCAAGATGGCGGAATTTCGGCCTTTTTGGAATGGCTTGCTTTCGTCTGAGACTGGATTTACCAAAAGCCGCTGTTATTTCCTGCCGCTGTTGCAATACTGCATCAGTCAGCGCTTCCGACGCTACGCCGGGGACGCCGTGCCGATCGATTGCCCGAGCCAAGCGGCGAGGGCAGCGAAGGAGTTTTTTGGTGAGCGATCAAGCCAACGTGTCCTTTGAAAGCACGACCGCGCCGGCCGAAGGCGTCGTCGTGATCTTCGCCGAAGAAGGACGCAAGCTTGGTCCATTGGCCCAGGATCTCGACAAGACATCGAAGGGTCTCCTGTCCAAGGCCGCCGAGATCACCGGGTTCAAAGGCAAGAAGGAACAGACCGTCGATCTTCTTGCGCCGCAAGGACTGAAATTCGCGCGGCTCGTTCTCGTCGGCATGGGGAAAGCGAGCGCCTATCGCAGCGAGGACTGGCTCAATCTCGGAGGCACCGTGCGGGGGCTTCTCAGCGGCAAGGAGGCCCCCGCCGCTCACATTTTCGTCGAGGCGGCCGATGGCGACGCGACGCCCGCGGACATTGCAAGCTTTGCGCTCGGGCTTCAGCTCCGCGGATACAATTTCAGAAAATACAAAACCAAGTCGCGCAAGAAAAACGGCGAAGGCGGGGAAACAAACGACAGGACACTGAAGAAGATCGTGATCCACTCAGCCGATCCCAAAGCGGCAAGCCGCGCCTTCGCTCCCGAGCGTGCCATGGCCGAGGGCGTGGCGCTCGCTCGCGATCTCGTCAACGAACCAGCCAACGTGCTCGGCCCCGCAGAATTCGCCACGCGCGCAAGGGCGCTTTCGAAGCGCGGCGTTCGCGTGGAGGTGCTCGGCCCGAAAGTCTTGCGCAAGCTCGGCATGAACGCGCTGCTCGCCGTGGGACAGGGAAGCGCGCGGCCAAGTCACGTCGTTGTCATGCAGTGGAAAGGCGCGGGCGCGAAGGGCGAACCGATCGCCATCGTCGGGAAGGGCGTCACCTTCGATACCGGAGGCATCTCGCTGAAGCCCGCTGCCGGCATGGAAGAGATGAAGGGCGACATGGCGGGAGCGGCTTGTGTTGTCGGGCTGATGCACGAGCTGGCGGCGCGCAAGGCGAAGGTTAACGCCGTCGGCGTCATCGGTCTCGTCGAGAACATGCCGAGCGGAACCGCGCAGCGTCCCGGCGACGTGGTCACCGCCATGTCGGGACAGACCATCGAGGTGCTCAACACCGACGCCGAGGGCCGCATGGTGCTCGCCGACTGCCTGTGGTACGTGCAGGATCGCTTCAAGCCGAAAGCGGTGATCAATCTTGCGACGCTCACCGGCGCCGTCATGGTCGCACTCGGCAAAGAGCATGCCGGCCTGTTCAGCAACAACGACGAGCTTGCCGGGTGGTTGATCGAAGCGGGCGAGGCCACCGGGGAGAAACTGTGGCGTCTGCCTCTCGGGCCGAAATATGACAAGATGATCGACTCGAAGCTCGCCGACATGAAGAACACAGGCGGCAAGTGGGGCGGCTCGATCTCCGCCGCGCAGTTCCTCCAACGCTTCATCAAGGAAGGAACCCCGTGGGCGCATCTCGATATCGCCGGCACGGCGATGTCGTCGGTCGACAGCGAGATCAATCGAAGCTGGGGATCGGGATTTGGCGTGCGCCTGCTCGACCGGTTGATTTCCGAGCATTACGAGCGACACTGAGAGGCCGTGAGAGCCCGTTGGCTTTGCGACCCAGCGCGACCGGGCCAAAAACTAATTTTCCATAATATAGCTTATGCGAATCTCCCATCTGGGGCCGACAATTGGCGTATGGCTATCCATCGGATGCTAAAGCTTAATTCTGCGCAGGTCGCTTTCGGGGCGGTTGCCCGGCAGCACCGGGAAGAGACATGAGTGACGGGCCGGAGAAGCGCTACACGCTCGACGATCTGCTCGCCGTCATGGCGCGGCTGCGCGACAAGGATGCGGGCTGTCCATGGGACATCGCGCAGAGCTTCGGCACGATCGCGCCCTACACGATCGAAGAAGCCTACGAGGTCGCTGACGCGATCGCGCGCGAGGATCTCGATGCGCTCAAGGAAGAACTCGGGGACCTCCTCCTCCAGGTTGCTTATCACGCTCAGATGGCGTCGGAGGAACGGCGCTTCGGCTTCGACGACGTCGTAGACACGATCACGCGGAAGATGGTGCGACGGCATCCGCACGTGTTCGGCGAGGCCAGCCGGGATGAGTTCTTAACGAAGAACATGTGGGGCCGCATCAAGGAGGCGGAGAAGGCCGAGCGCGGTTCCACGAGCCGGCGCTCGCGCTTCGATGACGTGCCGCTAGCGCTCCCCGCGCTGGCGCGCGCGGTCAAGCTTCAAAAGCGGGCCGCGGAGGTTGGCTTCGATTGGCCGAGCGTCGCCCCGGTGGTCGCCAAGGCGGAAGAGGAACTGACCGAACTCAAAGGTGCGGTCGCCGCGCGCGATGAGTCGGATAGGGGCCCGGCGACGCGCGCACGTGAGGAGCTCGGCGATCTCCTCTTTGCCGTGGCGAATATCGCGCGGCATCTCGGCGTCGATCCCGAGGCTGCGCTTCGCGATGCCAACGCGAAATTCCTGCGCCGCTTCGCAACCGTCGAAGAGGCCCTGGCGAAGGACGGGCGCAAGGCCGAAGACGCAACGCTCGAGGAGATGGATCGGCTCTGGGACGAGGCCAAGGCCGCCGAACGGAAGATTTAGCGCCGGAGCCGGACTCCGCGCTATTCCGCCGCGAGCTTGAGCCGCGCCGCGCCGGCGAGGCGGGCAAGCCTCTCCCGCTTTTCCGGCGCCACGCGGACGCGAAGCGCCGTGATCCCCTCGCCCATGGCGCGGCGCTTGATCACCTCGCAATTCTCGTGGATCCAGTGCGACAGCGCGCCCTCCTCGGGCTTGAGCGCGATCTCGAGCGTCTCGCTCCTGAGATTGAGCCTCCGCTCGATTTCGTCGCGCAAGGCATCTAGGCCGTAGCCGGTTACGGCCGAGACGAGCACGGCGCCCGTGCGCGATGCCTCGCTGTTCTCCTGCCGCACGGCGGGATCTTTGAGAAGGTCGGCTTTGTTCCAGACCTCCATCAGCCGGCCCGGCTCCGCGTCCGCCTCGATGCCAAGCTCGGACAGCACCGCATTAACGTCTTCGCGCTCGCTTCCGCTTGTGGGCCCGGCGATATCGCGGACATGCAGGATCAGGTCAGCCTCCAGGACTTCTTCCAGCGTGGCTCGGAAGGCGGCGATCAGCGTGGTCGGCAAATCGGAAATGAAGCCCACGGTATCGGACATCACCGCCTTCGAGCCGCCGGGCAGCGGGAGCGACCTGATCGTCGGGTCGAGCGTTGCGAACAGAATGTCCTCGGCGAGCACCGAGGCTCCGGTCAAGGCGTTGAACAGGGTCGACTTGCCGGCATTGGTGTAGCCCACGAGCGCGACCGACGGATAGGGCTCGCGCTCCCGCGACGCCCGATGCAAGCCGCGCGTGCGGCGCACCCGCTCAAGCTCTTTGCGGATGCTGTCGATGCGCTCGCCGATGATGCGCCGGTCGGCTTCGATCTGGGTCTCGCCCGGGCCGCCAAGAAAGCCGAAGCCCCCGCGCTGTCGCTCGAGATGCGTCCACGACCTGACCAGCCGGCTCTTCTGATAGACGAGATGGGCGAGTTCGACTTGCAGACGCCCTTCCCGTGTCCGCGCTCTTCGGCCGAAGATCTCGAGAATGAGCCCGGTGCGGTCGAGCACCTTGGCTCCCCACGCGGTTTCGAGATTGCGTTGCTGCACCGGGGTGAGCGGGTGGTCGACGATGACGAGCCCGACATCCTCGGCGCGCACGACACCTTCGAGTTCCTCGGCCTTGCCGGACCCGAACAGCGTCGCCGGTCGCGGGGTTTCGAGCGGAACGAGCCCGTTTGCCACCACATCGAGATCGATTGCAGCGGCAAGCCCGATCGCCTCTTCAAGACGCGCTTGCGGCGATCGCGCGACGGTATCGGCACGCTGTGCGCGGGGAGCCCTCCCCCGCCTGCCGCCAAGGACGGGCAAGAGCACCATGGCCCTCATCGGCCCTTGCCGCGCTCGGCGGCTCGGCCCGCGCGCGGTCCGCCGGCCCTTCCGCTTCAGCTTCTTCGGGTCGGTCGGACGCAATTACTCAGCGGCACCTTCCGCGTCGGAGATCTCCGCGAGTTGAATGGGCTGACCCGGCATGATCGTCGAGATCGCGTGCTTGTAGACGAGCTGCGAATGTCCATCGCGGCGCAGCAGGACGCAGAAATTATCGAACCACGTCACCACGCCCTGCAGCTTGACACCATTGACGAGAAATATGGTGAGCGGTGTCTTGCTCTTGCGGACGTGATTGAGAAAGGTGTCTTGCAGGCTTTGCGCGCGTTCTGTTGCCATGGGCTTCCCCGTCCCTTTTGGTCACGCTTACGCTGTTCTTTGGCGCGGGTCTCTCTGCCCGGGCCTCTGACGGCTATTAGACGCGATTACGAGGTCGTCCCGCAAGTAGTTCTGATGCCAAAGAGTTTCGTCCCGCTCGCCTCTCCGTCCCTCCCCGCGACCGCAAGGGATCAGCGAAAGGCCGTACCCCGCTCGTTCGAGTTCACCCCCAGCGCTCTGAGTTTGCGGTGCAACGCCGAGCGTTCCATGCCCACGAACTCCGCGGTGCGCGAGATGTTGCCGCCGAACCGGTTGACTTGGGCGAGAAGATACTCGCGCTCGAAGATCTCGCGCGCGTCGCGCAACGGGAGCGACATCAGATGCTCGCCCCCTGCCCCATTTGCCGATAGCGGGACCGGAGAGACGATCTCGTCGGGAAGCATGTCGGCGGTGATGACCGAATCGGGATCGCCGCCCACGAGAATCATGAGCCGCTCGACGTTGTTGCGCAATTGGCGGACGTTGCCGGGCCAGTCGTGCGATTGCAGCACAGCCATGGCGTCGTCGCCGATGCGGCGCGGCGGGAGGCCCGATGCCACCGAAATGGTCTGCACGAAATAGCGCACCAGCTCCGGAAGGTCCTCGCGCCGCTCGGCCAAGCCTGGAACTCTGATTGGTACGACATTGAGACGATGATAGAGATCTTCGCGCAGGCGGCCGGCGCTCATCTCCTTTTGCAGTTCGTGGCTCGTCGAGGACACCACGCGCACATCGACATGCACCTTGGGTCCGCCGCCTAGCCGCTGGAAGCGCTGCTCGACCAGCACGCGCAGGATCTTGGCCTGGGTCTCGAGCGGCATGTCGGCAATCTCGTCGATATAGAGGGTACCGTTATGGGCCTCCTCGAGCGCGCCGACCTTGCGCGGCCCCGCGCCAGCGCCCTCCTCGGTTCCGAACAGCTCAAGCTCCATGCGGTCGGGCACCATGGCCGCGGCGTTCAACACCACGAAGGGACCCTCGGCGCGGGTCGACTTGGCGTGCATCACGCGCGCGGCAAGCTCCTTGCCGCAGCCCGACGGCCCGGTGATCAGAACGCGGCTATTGGTCGGGGCCACCTTGTCGATCGCCTGGCGCAACTGGTTGATCGCGGCCGAGCGGCCGATCATCTCGAAGGAATAGGTGCTCCGTTCGCGCAGCTCGCGATTTTCGCGGCGAAGCCGCGAAGCTTCGAGCGCGCGGGCGGTGATGAGCACGAGCCGGTCCGCCTTGAACGGCTTCTCGATATAGTCGTAGGCGCCGCGCTTGATGGCAGCGACCGCGGTCTCGATATTGCCGTGGCCGCTGATGATGATGACCGAGAGGTCGGGGTGGGCCTTCTTGATGCGGTCGAGGAGCTCGAGGCCGTCGAGCTTGGAGCCTTGCAGCCAAATGTCCAGGATCACGAGCGAGGGACGCCGTTCCTCGATCGCTTTCAGCGTCTCGTCGCTGTCCTTGGCGAGCCGCGTCGAATGACCTTCGTCCTCGAGAATGCCCGCGACTAGGTCCCTGATATCGGCTTCGTCATCGACGACCAGAATGTCAGACGCCATGGGTCACTCCTTCTTCCTCCTCGGCCTCGGCGGGATGCTCGGGGGCGGGCGCAGGGACGGAGGCGCCTTGCTCGGGCATGACCTCCTCCGTCCTCGTCCCTTCCCGCTCGCCCGTCGGAAAATCGATACGCACCGAAGCCCCTTCGACCTTGCCGTTGCGTTTTGGCCCATCGGCCAGCGTGAGCGTCCCGGCATGCTGCTCGGTAATCCGCTGCACGATCGCAAGCCCGAGTCCCGTCCCCTTCGTGCGCGTGGTCATGTAGGGTTCGACCAGCCGCTCGCGATTCTCCGCAGGGAGACCGCAGCCATTGTCGAGGACGCTGATCTGCACCCGGTTTGCTCTGGTGCGGACCTTGGTCACGATACGTCCCGAGCCCGCGCGGGAAGCGTCTCCCTCGACGGCCGAGTCAATCGCCTCGCTTGCGTTCTTGACGAGATTGGTGACGGCCTGGGACAGGAGGCGCCGGTCGGACAGCGCAACCACCGGCGTCTCGGGCAGATCAAGCTCGAAGGCGATGTCGGGTCTCGAGACCTGGAACAGAAAGACCGCCTCGCGCACGATGTCGCGCACGTCGTGACGCTCCATCACCGGTTTCGGCATGCGGGCGAAGGCCGAGAACTCATCGACCATGCGGCCGATATCCGACACCTGACGAATGATGGTGTTGGTGCACTGATCGAAGACCTCGCGGTCCTTGGTGATCGAATTGCCGTATTTACGGCGAATGCGCTCGGCGGAAAGCTGGATTGGGGTCAGCGGATTCTTGATCTCGTGAGCGATGCGCCGCGCGACGTCGGCCCAAGCCGTGCTCCGCTGCGCACTGACGAGTTCGGTCATGTCGTCGAAGGTCACGACAAAGCCTTGCACGTCCTGGTCCTGGCCTTCGCTGGTGACGCGCACGGCGAAATTGCGCTCCGAACCTTGACGCCGCAGCGTGACCTGATCGGTGACGAGACGTTTTCCCTGCTTCTGCGCCCGCTTGAGCACCTGGGCGAACTCCGGCACGGCCTTGGCAAGCGGCTGACCGACGAGAACGGCCTCCTTCATCTCCAGCAGCGTCTCGGCCGAGCGATTGACCAAGGTGACGACGCCGTGGCTGTCGACGCCGACAACGCCGGCGGTCACGCCTGACAACACAGCCTCCATGAACTGGCGGCGCTCATCGAGCTTCGAATTGGCGCCGATCAGCTCGTCACGCTGACTCTTGAGCTCCGCGGTCATGGTGTTGAAGGTCGAGCCAAGCACCGCGAGATCGCCATCGGCGGGGCGAACATCGACATTGACGCCGAGGTTGCCGCGCGAAATCTGCTCGGCCGCGCCCATGAGCTGGCGGATCGGGGCGACCAGGCGGTTGGCGAACCACATGCCGATCCAGATCGCCGAGGCGAGCAGCGTTAACGCGAGCGCCAGATAGATGAGGCCGTAAGCCATCTGGAAGTTGGTGCGCCGCTGTTCGAGCCCCTGGTACTCGGCGACATTGGCACGCGTGGCGCTGAGGTGCTGCAGCACGCGCAGGTTCACCGGGCGCATCACGTAGAGATAGGTGTCGGTGAAGTTGTTGAGGCTCTTGATGGCGCCGACCATGTTGGTGTCTTTGAGTGAGATCGGGACCGGCGGACCTTTCTTGGCGCGCGCCATAACCTCTTCCGGGGGCTTCTTGTAGGGGAGATCTCGAAGTTCTGCCGCTGTCGCAAGGACCTTCCCCTCGCCGTCGATGAGGTATGCGACGGGAAACCCGTTCATGGCGGCCTGGGTGCTGAGGAAACCGCCGAACTTTTGCGGCAGGGATCTAGCGAGCCCCGCACCCTCGTCGATATACCTCGCCATAGCCACGGTATTGGCACGGATCACCTGCTCATGCTCCTCCAGATAGGCCTCGGCGACCTCCATCGAATTCTGGACGATGGCTTGGGTTCGGACGGAGAACCAATAGTCGAGGCCGCGACCGAGAGAGATGCTGGCGAAGATGGCGAGCAGGATCGCTGGCACGAGCGCGATCACGCTCAAGAGGCTGACGATGCGGACGTGCAGTTGGGCGCCGGCAGCCTGGCGCTGGCGGGCGAGCCATAGCCCGGTGACCTGCCAGGCGATGATGGCGATCATCGCCAGGACCGGCACGAGATTGATGAAAAGCACGACCACCACGACGTTGTCGGTCGGCTTGATGGGCGTGAGACCTGTCAGGATCACATAAGTGGCAAGACCGGAGCACAGCGAAAGCACCGCGGTGATGAGGCCAAGCGTGAAGGGCAGACGGCGGCGCCCTTCGTCCCATCCGGCCGCGGTTCCGGCCGGTGCGGCGTCTTTGGTCCGGGTGGATGGATGGGTCATCGTCTCGCGCGAACCGCCAAGCGCCGAACGCTCGGCTCCAGCGTACATGGACTGTAAGACGCCACGAAAGGCCATGCCCCCGCTCTCCCTCGGACTTGCCGTTGGGAGTTATTGCCTCAGAAATGATGCAATAATATCACAATGTGGCGCTTTGGCGACAAGTGATATTTCGAGTCGCGATGGGACCAAACCTCGTGATCGCGAAGGCTCGATAGGACAATCCAACCACGATATTGCCTGCGGAAAGCCGGGGCGTCACCCGCCTTGAGACCGGATCACCTTGATGCCGAGATCGCGGATCTTCTTGCGCAGAGTGTTGCGGTTAAGCCCCAAGAGATCGGCGGCGCGAATTTGGTTTCCCCGTGTCGCGGCCAGCGCGGCCGTGAGCAGAGGCAGTTCGACCTTGCGCAGGATGTGTCCGTAGAGGCCGATCGGCGGCAGGTCCCTGCCGAAGCTCATGAAATACTCGGCGAGATAGCGCTCGACCGCCTCGGAGAGATCGCCCGTTGCCTCTGCCGCATTGGTAAACGGCGCGCGGGCCGGGCTCGCCAATTCGTTCTCGATCATGTCGACGGTGGCGATGTCCTGGGAATAGATCGCCGAAAGCCGGCGCACCAGGTTCTCGAGCTCGCGAACGTTGCCGGGCCAGTGATAGCGCTTCAGCCGGTCGATCGCCGCGGGCTCGAAGCCCTTCGGCGGCAGCCCTTCACGCGCGGCGATGGCGAGGAAGTGACGAACGAGATCGGGAATGTCCTCGAGCCGTTCCCTGAGCGGCGGCAAGCGGAGCGGCACGACGTTCAGGCGGTAGAACAGATCCTCGCGGAACAGGCCCTGATCGATCTGCTGTTGAAGATCGCGATTGGTCGCGGCGATGATCCGGACATTGGTCTTGATCGGCGTGCGGCCGCCGACCGTGGTGTATTCGCCCTGCTGCAACACGCGCAAGAGACGCGTCTGCGCTTCCATCGGCATGTCGCCGATCTCGTCGAGAAAGAGCGTGCCGCCTTCGGCCTGTTCGAAGCGTCCGATGTGGCGGTTCTGGGCGCCGGTGAAAGCTCCCTTCTCGTGGCCGAACAGTTCCGACTCGATCAGCTCGCGCGGGATCGCCGCCATGTTGATGGCAACGAAGGATCCGTTGCGGCGCTTGCCGTATTCGTGCAGCGCGCGGGCGACGAGTTCCTTGCCGGTGCCCGACTCCCCCGTGATCATGACGGTCAGATCGGTCTGCGTGAGGCGGGCGAGGACGCGGTAGATCTCCTGCATTGCCGCACAGCGTCCGATCAGCGGAAGACCTTCGGGAGCCTCGGCGGGGAGCCGTTGCGCCTTTCGCCGCGGCTCGGCGAGAGCGCGCCCCACCACGGCGACGAGCTCGTTGAGATCGAAGGGCTTGGGCAGATACTCATAGGCGCCGCGCTCCGCCGCCGTGATGGCGGTCATGAAGGTGTTCTGCGCGCTCATGACGATGATGGGCAGATCGGGCCTCACCTTCTTGACGCGGGGAATGAGATCGAAGGCATTCTCGTCGGGCATCAGCACGTCGGTGATGACGAGGTCGCCTTCGCCCTGGCTGATCCAACGCCACAGCGTCGCGGCGTTGCCGGTCACCCGCGGCGCGTAACCGGCGCGCGCGAGCGCCTGGTTGAGCACGGTGCGGATCGCGGCGTCGTCGTCGGCGATGAGGATGTTGCCCTTGGTCATGCGATGCTAACCCTCTACGGTGCGTGGCGGCGTTGCGCCTTCTGCCATTGGCATCAGCGCGCGAAACACGGTCAGCCTCGGCCGCGAGTCGCACTCGATGATGCCGCCGTGATCGCCGATGATCTTGGCCACCAGCGCAAGACCGAGCCCCGTGCCCGACGGCTTGGTGGTGACGAACGGATCGAACAGATGCGGCATCAAGTCGGCGGAGACGCCCGCGCCGTTGTCTTCGACCGTGATCTCGAGCGGCAGGCTGACGCGGGCTTGGCTCCCCGGCACCGAGAGGCGCACGCCGGGCCGGAACGAGGTCGTGAGCGTGATCTGGCCGTCGGCGCGCTCCTCGCCGATCGCTTCGGCGGCGTTCTTGACGAGATTGAGAAATGCCTGAATGAGCTTGTCGCGGTTCCCCGGCACCGGCGGCAGCGACGGATCATAGTTCTCGAGGATCTTCACCTTGCGGGCGAAGCCGGTGGCGGCGATCCGTTTCACGTGATCGAGCACGTCATGAATGTTGACCGGCTCGCGCTGCAACGGCCGCTCATCACCGAAAATCTGCATGCGATCCACGAGCTTGCAGATGCGATCGGACTCCGCGCAGATGAGCTGGGTCAAGGTGCGATCGGAATCTACGCGCTCGCTCTCCAGCAATTGCGCCGCTCCCCTGATGCCGGAGAGCGGGTTCTTGATCTCATGGGCAAGCACGGCGGCAAGACCCGAAACGGAACGCGCGGCGCCGCGATGGGTCAGCTGGCGCTCGATCATCTGCGCCATGCTGCGCTGTTGCAGCATCACGAGCACGCGGCCGGACAACTCGGCGACAGGCCCGCCGTAAAGATCGACCAGCTTCGGCGCCTCGAAGCGAACCGAGCCGAGCTCGACGCCGTATTCATTGACGGTCGCGCCGTTCCGCTGCACCTGCTCGACGAGAGCGATCAGCGGACTGCCGAAAGCGACGATTTCGGTGAGAGCGCGCAGGCACAGCACGCCTGCACTCATCTGAAAGAAATCCTCGGCGGCGGTGTTGGCATAATCGATGGCGAGCTTTTCGCCGATCACGAGCAGCGGATGAGGCAGTGCGCCGAGAAGTGCGATCTCGATCGGCGGAAATTCGACCACGCGCCGCGCATTGAGCTTTTTGGCCGAGCCGATCAAGCGGTGTATCCTTGGGGCGCAGGCCTCCACGGCCGCGCGTGCTTGTGCATAATTTTTATGCAAGAAAATGCCATGACCTTTCCTTGGGCACGATATTGGCCAATTTCTGCCGCGGCAATAATCGTTTTGCCGCAGTGCGGCAACAAATTGATATTTTTTGTTTTTTTCTGTCTTGTGAGGACTTCTTCGTGACCGTGGCAGCCCTGATCGTAGCTGCGGGCCGGGGGTCCCGGGCGGCGGGCGACAGAGGGCGCCCGAAGCAGTATTGCCCAATCGGCGGCGCGCCGATGCTCACCCATACTCTCGCCGCCTTCGCCCATCATCCACGCGTCGACGACATCCTCGTCGTGATCCATCCCGACGACGCGGCGCTCTACGGGGAAGCAAGCGAGCCCTATGCGGCGCGACTGCGGTCGCCGATCGCGGGCGGCGCGCGGCGCCAGGACTCGGTGCGGGCCGGTCTCGAGGCGCTCGCAAACGTCGCGCCCTCCTCCGTCCTCATCCACGACGCGGCGCGGCCCTTCGTCCCGGCCGAACTCATCGACCGCGTCATCGACAGCCTTAAAGTCCATCAAGGCGCCCTCCCCGCTCTGCCTGTCACCGACAGCTTGAAGCGCGCGGAAGCGGGCCGCGTGACCGGAACGGTCGCGCGCGAGAGCGTGTGGCAGGCGCAGACGCCGCAAGGGTTCGCGTTCGGCCGGATCCTCGCGGCGCACCTCGCCGCGGCTGAACGGGAGCCGGACCGCGACTTCAGCGACGACTCCGGCATTGCCGAGTGGTTCGGCCTCGATGTCGCCTTGGTCGAAGGTGCGGAGAGCAACCGCAAGCTCACCACGGCCGAGGATCTTCGCATCGCCGACGAACTGCTGCGGCCGAAGCGCGCAAAGGACATGGGCACCATACGCGTCGCCTCAGGCTACGATGTCCATGCCCTAGGCCCCGGCAATGCGGTCACGCTGTGCGGCGTGAGCATTCCCAATCCCAAGTCGCTCGTCGGCCACAGCGATGCCGATGTCGGATTGCACGCGCTGACCGACGCTCTCCTCGGCACCATTGCCGAGGGCGATATCGGGGTACACTTCCCGCCTTCCGATGCCCGCTGGCGCGGCGCCGCATCGGAGCTGTTCCTCAAGCACGCCGCAGCGATGATCGTGGAGCGTGGCGGAACGATCGTGCATGTCGACGTCACCTTGATCTGCGAGGGCCCGCGCATCGGGCCCTACCGCGACCGGATGCGCGAGCGCATCGCCGGCATGCTCGGTCTCGACGTGGCGCAAGTGAGCATCAAGGCCACCACGAATGAAGGGCTCGGCTCGATCGGCAGGGGCGAAGGCATCGCGGCCATTGCGACGGCTACGGTCAGCCTGCCATGACGGATCGCGTGGAAATCGACGCGAAGCTCCTCGCCCGGACGGCGAAACTGCTCGACGCGTGCCGAGAGCGGAACGAAACGGTGACCGCCGCCGAGTCCTGCACCGGCGGGCTCGTCGCGGCGACGCTCACCGCCATCCCCGGCTCTTCCGATGTGTTCGAGCGCGGCTTCGTCACCTATTCGAACAGCGCCAAAAGCGAGTTGCTCGGCGTGCCTTACTGGCTGATCGAGCGCCACGGCGCCGTGAGCGAGGACGTGGCGCGGGCCATGGCTGGCGGCGCGCTTCTCCATTCGCATGCGAGCCTTGCCGTGGCGGTCACCGGAATTGCCGGACCGAATGGCGGGACGGAAGAGAAGCCGGTCGGTTTCGTTTGCTTCGCCGCCGGAAGGCGGGATGCGCCGATCCAGAGCGAATGCGTGAGCTTCGGCGATCTCGGCAGGACGGAAATCAGGCGGCGGAGCGTCGAGCGGGCGATCGATCTCCTGCTGTCACTGTTGTGAAGCGAGCGCGGCCGCGTTTCGCCCATAGACGGCGTCGGCCCTCGCCTCGAATGCGCGCGTGTATCGTTCCACCGCCTTGGCGAAGAGCCGCCCGACCAGGCGCTCGAACAGGCGCGAGCTGAAGGCGTAGGCGATGTAGAACGCGACGTCGCAGGAATGGCTGCCGCGCGGCTGAAAGTGCCAGCGATTTTCCAGAAATGTGAAGGGACCGTCGAGATACTCGACCAGAATCTTGCGCGCCGGCGGGTCGAGGTGAACTTTGGTGGTGAAGCTTTCCCGGATCAGGCCGTAACCGACCGTCATTTTGGCGACGATCACCTCTTTGCCGTCGCTCACGTCGCGTCGCTTGATTTCGAGCGCCTCGCAGAGCGGCAGGAATCTCGGATAGTCCTCGACCCTCGCAACCAGCGCGAACATCTCATCGGCCGAATGCGCCACGGGGTGGGTGGTCTCGTAGACATGCATGACGTTTCCCGCCGGTGCGCCGTTTCAGGCGCCGCGCGCGGCGCGGCGCGCCGCCTTGAGCCGGGCGAAGTCTTGCGGCGCGTGATAGGACGAGCGGGTCAAGGGGCTCGACGCCACGAGCAGGAATCCTTTGTCCTCGGCGATCCGCTTATAAGACTTGAACTCCTCCGGCGTGACGAAGCGGTCAATGGCCGCATGCTTGCGGGTCGGCTGGAGATATTGCCCGATGGTGAGGAAATCGACAGCAGCGGCGCGGAGGTCGTCCATCACCGCGACGACTTCTCCTTCCGTCTCGCCCAAGCCCACCATGATGCCCGATTTGGTGAAGAGGTCGGGGCGGAGCGACTTGGCACGGGACAAGAGCCGCAGCGAATGGCGGTAGTCGGCGCCGGGGCGAATGCGCCGGTAGAGCGAGGGCACCGTCTCGACATTGTGGTTGAACACGTCGGGCACGGCATCGAGCACGATCTCGAGCGCGCCGTCCTTGCGCCGGAAGTCGGGGGTCAAAACCTCGACGCTGGCAGCGGGGCACGCCGCCCTGATGGCGCGGATGGTGGCGGCGAAGTGCCCCGCCCCGCCGTCGGCAAGATCGTCGCGATCGACCGAGGTCACGACGACATGGGCGAGATCGAGCGCGGCAACGGCCTGCGCCACCCGCGCGGGCTCCTCGGAATCCAGCGCGCCGGGCCTGCCGGTCCGCACATTGCAGAAGGCGCAAGCCCGCGTGCAGGTGTCGCCCAGGATCATGAAGGTCGCGTGGCGCTTGCCCCAGCACTCGCCGATATTGGGACAGGACGCCTCCTCGCACACCGTGGTGAGACGATGGTCGCGCAGGATCGCGCGCGTCGCCTCGAAGGCACGCGCCCCTGGAGCCCGCACGCGGATCCAGTCCGGTTTTCTCAGAACCGGCGTATCGGGCAGCCGCGCCTTCTCCGGATGGCGCGGCCGTGGCGTTACCCGATCCAAACGCTCAATCACGGTCACCATGGAGCCACTCAAGCCGCCTTCGGTCTAGACCGACGGGCCTCTGATGGCACGCCAGATCCACAAGATGAGGATGGCGCCGATCGAGGCCACCAGCAAATTACCGAGCCAGCCGTAGAATTCCACGTTGAGAACGGAGGCCAAATTGCCCCCGACGAAAGACCCGGCGATGCCGACGAGCAGATTGGTCAGGAGGCCGTGGTCGCTTGAGGTGACCTTCTCGGCGATATAGCCGGCGATGATGCCGATGATCAGCATGCCAATAAATCCCACGCCCGGCATAGCGAGCAAGGTTTGCGCGTTATCCATTGTCGACCTCCTCGAAGTCTTCGCGCCGCTGCGTCGTCAGCGTGCGCGGGAGCCAAAATCCAAATGCCGTCGTCGGCCGCCTAGATATGGAGCGCGCGGCCGTAAGCGTCGAGTACCGATTCGCCTATCATCTCCGACAATGTGGGGTGGGGGAAGATGGCCGCCATCAATTCGGCCTCGGTTGTCTCCAGGGTTTTGGCGATGACCAGGCTGTGGATCAGCTCGGTGGCTTCTGCGCCAATGATATGAGCCCCGAGCAGCGCGCCGGTCCTGGCGTCGAAGATAGTCTTGACCAGGCCTTCGGTTTCGCCGAGGGCGATCGCCTTGCCGTTGGCCGAATAGGGGAAGCGGCCGATCTTCAAGTCGCGGCCTGCCGCCCGCGCCGCCTCCTCGGTCAAGCCGACGCTTGCCACTTGCGGGGCGCTGTAGGTGCAGCTCGGGATGGCGTTCCGATCCAAAAGATGCACGCCCTCGACGCCCGCGATCTTCTCGACGCAGAGCACGCCCTCGTGGCTTGCCTTATGCGCGAGCCAGGGGGGTCCTGCCACGTCGCCGATCGCATAGATGCCGGAAGCTGCCGTGCGATACCATTCATCGACGACGATGTGACCTTTCTCGACCTTGACTCCCTGCTGTTCAAGCCCAAGCCCCTCGACATTGCCGGTGATGCCGATTGCGAGGATGACGCGGCTCGCGCGTAGCTCCTCGGAATTGCCGTCGGGCTTTCGTAGCTGCGCTGTCACGGCGTCGGCGCCCTTGACCAGGCGCTCGACGCGGGTGTCGGTGCGAATGGCGATGCCCTGCCGCGCGAAGGCTTTGCGCGCGAGCCCCGAAATCTCGGCATCCTCCGCCGGGAGAATGCGGGGCAGCATCTCGACCACGGTTACCTCGGCGCCGAGGCTCCGATAGAAGCTCGCGAACTCGATGCCGATCGCGCCCGAGCCGATGACGAGGAGCGATTGCGGGAAGCTCTGAGGAACCATTGCCTCCCGGTAGGTCCAGATCAATCGGCCGTGGGGCTCCAGTCCCGGCAAGGTTCGCGCGCGCGCTCCCGTCGCGACGATGATATGCGCGGCTTCGATATCGGGCAGCGTCTCGCCCGTCTTGCCCGTGACGGCGATACGCCCCTGCCCCATCAGCCGCGCCGTCCCGTCGATCACAGCAATGTTGTTCTTGCGCATGAGATAGGCGACGCCGTTCGACAGCCGCTCCGCCGCTTTTCGGCTCCGCTCGACCACGCGGGCAAGATCGAAGCGGACATTGTCGGTGGCGAGCCCGAAGCTCGAAGCGTGCCGCATCGCCTGATAGAGCTCGGAGGTGCGGAGCAGAGCCTTTGTGGGGATGCAGCCCCAGTTGAGGCAAATGCCGCCGAGATGCTCGCGCTCGACAATCGCCGTCTTCAGCCCGAGCTGGCTCGCGCGGATGGCGGCGACATAACCGCCGGGTCCGGCGCCGATGATAGCGAGATCGAAACGCGTCGCGGTCATTGACCTCTCGCTTCTCCCGTCAGGCGCCGGTTCGCAAGCGACTTTACCATCAACACCCAGTCACCTTCTCGGTGAGATCCAGGAAACGCGATGGCGGGTTCGCTCGCAACCGTGGCATATCCGGCGCGGCGATAGAGACGCAGAGCGGTCGCGTTCCAACTTGCGACAATTACGCTCAAAGCAGGTGCACCCGTCTCGCTTCCGGTGCGTTCGGCGATCTCGAGCAGCTTTGCCCCGATGCCCCGCCCGCGAAACTCCGGGAAGGTCGCGAGCACGTTCACATACCAGGAGCCCGGCGCCGTCGCCTCCAGCTTGACCAGGGGTTGAACGATTTCCGGCATATCGGCAAGCGCGCCGAGATCGTAGGGATCGTCGAGGCGATAGCCGACGAGGCTCGCAGCGACCTCGCCGTTCACCTCGGCGACCACGGCGTTGCGCCATGAGAAACCGCCGCTGTCGCGCTGGGCGCGCTCGCGGCCGAATTCGAGCACCGACTGGCCTGGCGCGGCGAGCGTGCTCCACATGTAAGCGGGCATGCCCTCGCCGGCGATGTCGACGAGCACCGCAAGCGCGGAAGCGTCGGCCTTGGTGGCGGGTCTGAACAGGGCCGCAGGGTCCATGCGAACGGAGACTACACCAGCATGGTGACGGGGTCTTCGATATGGGCCTTGAAGGCGGCGAGCAGCTCGGCGCCGAGCGCGCCGTCGATGACGCGGTGATCGACCGAGAGCGTCACGCTCATCATGGTCGCGATCTTGAGCGCGTCGTCCTTGACCACGGCGCGCTTCTCGCCGCGGCCGACCGCCAGGATCGAGGCTTGCGGCGGATTGATGACGGCATCGAAGCGGTCGATGCCGTACATGCCGAGATTGGAGATGGTGGTACTGCCCCCCTGATATTCGTGCGGCGCAAGCCGCTTGGAGCGCGCGCGGGCGGCGAGATCGCGCATCTCGTTCGAGATCTCCGACAGGCTCTTGAGCTCGGCGTCGCGGATCACGGGCGTATGCAGGCCGCCGCCTTCGAGCGCGACCGCAACCGCGATGTCGGACGCGCGATGGCGCAAGAGCCCCTGCTCGGTCCAGCTCGCGTTCGCGGCAGGCACTCCCTGGAGCGCCATGGCCATGGCCTTGATGATGAAGTCGTTGACCGAGAGCTTGAAGGCGCGCGGTCCCTGTTGCGGCGCGAGGGCGTTGAGCCGCGCGCGGGCGGCGAGCAGCGCGTC
>DASUQP010000183.1:0-21498 GCA_036280475.1 Methyloceanibacter sp.
AACGCGCTCCGCCTGCGCAGCATCGATCTGGACTAAGCCTCAAGACATGATGCTGGCGCCCTCACCCTCGGGCGAGCCGGACGTCGGCGCGGGTCCGCGCGGAAGCCGGGGCAGATAGGTCGAGGGAGCGGTAAGCCGCCGCCACGTGGCGAAGGCATTGAAGGGCGAGCGCTCCAGTAGCGCCAACCCGACTGCGGCAAGGAAAGGCAGGCTCTGCACCAAGAGCACGGCGCTGAAGATCGCGATCTCATGCACGCCCTGCTCGTTGGTGAGGTAAAGCATCAGCGCTCCGATGAGGAGAAGCACGCCAAGCACGCCCTCGAACAGGGCCGGGAAGGATCGCGACCAGCGCGAGCCGCCACCCTTCGCCGTGCGCACGAACGGCAATCCGTCCTTGATCAGGCCGTCCGCGACCGCCTTGCCGACGGTGAATTGCAGCGCCATGGCCGAAAGCGCCGCACCGAGCGAGGCGAAGACCGGCGCCTGCACGCGCTTCTGATAGAGCACCATAAAGTGCAGCAGCATGACGGCGAAGGTCGCGATCACCGGCAGCGTCAGCACGGCTTCCGGCACGGCGATGCCGAAAAAGGCGACGAGCGGCATCCAGATCAGGTTGAGAACGGCGATCAGCACCCCGAGCGCCTCTGCGCCGAGCCAGGTCAGCCAGCCGAACAGATATTCGCTGCGCTGCTGCGGCGTGAGTCGGCTGCGGCCGGGCAGGAACGCGCGCCAATGCTTCTTGATGAGCTGCACGCCGCCATAGGCCCAGCGATGCCGCTGTCGCTTATAGGCGGCGAAATCGCACGGAAGCAGCCCCCAGCCGTAGCGCGTTTGCGTGTAGTGCGCGCGCCATCCCTGCGCGAGCAGCGAAAGCCCGAGATCGGTATCCTCGACGATGGTGTCGCTCGACCAGCTTCCCGCTTCGCGCAAGGCCTGGCGCCGGATGAGGCACATCGTGCCGTGCGTCACGATGGCATTGGCCTCGTTCCTCTCGACCATGCCGATATCGAAGAAGCCGGCATACTCGCGGTTCATCGCCACTTGCGTGACGGTGCGGGACGCGTCGCGATGGTCCTGCGGCGCCTGCACGAGGCCGACGGCCGGATCGGCGAAGGCCGGAACGAGGTCCTTGAGCCAGTCGGGATGCACGACATAGTCCGCGTCGAGCACGCCGATGATCTCCGCCTCGGGTGCGGTGTGCTCCAGCGCGAGCCGAAGCGCGCCCGCCTTGAATCCTTCGAGCCGGTCGGCGCGAACGAATTTGAAGCGCTGACCGAGCAGCCGGCAATGATCCTCGATCGGACCCCATAGCGCGGGGTCCGGCGTGTTGTTGATCACCACGACGCATTCGAAATTGGGCCAGTCGAGCGTGGCGACGCTATCAAGAGTCTGCCTCAGCATCTCGGGCGGCTCGCGATAGGCGGGAATGTGAATAGACACGAACGGGGCGGCCTGCTCCGGCGGCGCGCCGACCCGCCCGAGCAGGCTGCGGGGCTTGCGCCCGAAGAGGATGGCGGCGAGTTCCTCGATGCGCCGCCTTATGATGATGATCAGCGGGATGAGCAGGAGGCCGCCGGCGAACATCGCCACTTGCGAGCCCAGCACGAGATAGTGGGTCGCCCAATAGTCGACCACATTCGCCGACCAGGCTGCGATGGCTTGCGCGGCGAGCGCAAGCAGGCCCGCTTGGGCTACCGTCACCCCCCGGATAGCGAAGATCGGGATCGACAACAGAAGCCCGATGCCGGCCGCGGCCATCATCTTCAAGATGAAGTTCGGCGTTTCGACGGTACCGTCCAAGGCGAATTTCGGCTCGCGGTCGGCGTTGAAGATGCCCCAATACGGGCCCACGCTGCCTTCGCCGGTCTTCCACGGCTGGTCGAAGGCCTCGATGATCGAATAGTCGATGCCCATCGCATCCGCGCGCGCGACGAAATCGCGCACGACCTCGGCCTGCGTGATGGGGCTCGGCACGGCGTCCTTGCGGTTCAGTCCCGCGCTCGGCCAGCCGAACTCGGCGATCACGATGCGCTTGCCGGGATACGCTTGCCGCAGCCGCTCATAGACCTTGATGGCGTGATCGACGGCGGCCGAGCCGGGCAGGCCTTCCCAGTAGGGCAGGATGTGGACGGCGAGATAGTCGACGGCCGAGACGAGCTCGGGATGCTCGAGCCAGATATCCCACACCTCGGCGGTGGTGACGGGGACGCGCACGCTCCGCTTCACGCGCTGGATCTTGGCGATCAGATCCTCGACGTTCTCGCGCTTGTAGATGGCCTTGTTGCGGTAGATCGTCTCGTTGCCGACGATGATGCTGTCGATATTGCGATGCTGTTTCGCAAGTTCGATTGCGCGCTCGATCTCCTCCTCGTTTTGATGCTCAAATTCATTGATCCAGATGCCGAGAGTGGCGCGCAAGCCATATTGGGAAGCCAGTTCCGGCACGAGATCGAGGCCATTGCCGACGCTATAGGTCCTCACCGTGCGCGTGTAAGGCGCGATGGCCGCGAGGTCGGACCTGATTTGGGCCTCTGCCGTCTTGTCGAGCTCGCCGTCATGCCTCGGATTGACGGGAGAGAACGACAGCGATGCCAGCGCCCCGTTGGCGTTCGGGGGCAATACCTGCTCGTGCAGCAAAACCCACATTGAAGCTTGCATCGCGGTCGCGACGGCGACCACAACGGCGACGAGGACGTTGCGCATCTCTGCTTTGAGTCTCGTTGGTGTCCGTGAGGCGGCAGACTAGGCCGCAGTACTGGAACGCTTTCGCGCCCAAATGGTTGCGGCTCTTAATTTGGTATCGTTGCGGCTTTCGTGTTTGGGCTGTTGGTTTTTTCGCTCGAGGCCGTGGTCTCGCCCACCGGTGTGATCCAGCAGTTGTGCACGCGGGATGCGAGGTGGTCGGACGCCTTTGGATCGATTGGGCCCTGTTTGATCACACAGCGAAAAACAAGCTTCAAATGATCCGATGAGCATTTGAAGCGGTCGTAGAGATCGATGTAGCGGCGCGCCGTGTCGATGTCGTCGCGCCACAGCAGGCTCGCGATGCGCCGGCCCGTCCAAACGCATTCGGGCGCGCCAGCGGAATGCGGCAGCTTCGCCGCCGCCTCCTCGTATTCGGCGGTCGCGCGGGCAGCCGCCTCCGCTTCGGCCTTTGCCTGTTCTGCCGCCTTCTGCTCGCCTTCGGGCTTCTGCTCGCCCTGCTGCGCCTGTTCGGGCGGCTTCTGTTCGCCGCTCGGCGGCTGGGCGAAGCCGGTGGCCGAAGAGACGAGAAAGGCCGTCGCGACGAGGGCGGAAGCGGTGAAATTAACGCAGCGCAGCATGGAGCACAGCCCGCAATAACGAGTCATTTTTTACCACCGAGACCAGGAGATTTTGACAGCCCGAGGGCAAGCGACTCCGTATCATTTCGCCGACGCGCAAACGAGAAAATTTGGTTCAGGACCGACGCCTCAGCTGCTATTTGTCGCATCCCCGCCCGCGAAGTCTCAGCATGCTCCGCTCCCTTGGCCTGTTTGCCCTCGTCGCCGCCGCCATCGCCTTCGCCTGGCATGGTCTCGGACGGCCGATCCCGATGCCGGCCTCGCCGCTAATCTCCGGCGGCAAACTAACGTGCATCTCCTATGCCCCGTTCCATGGCGACCAGGCTCCGTTCACCTGGAATCTGGTGATCCCGGACCGGCAGATCGAGGGGGACTTGCGGCGGCTCAGCACGGTGACACCCTGCGTCAGGACCTATTCCGCAAAGGGTCCCCAGGGGCGCGTCACAAGGCTCGCGGAGGCAGCCGGCCTCGAAGTCCTACAAGGCATCTGGCTCGGTCGGAACCGCGAGGACAATCGCCGGGAGATCGAGGCGGCGCTCCAGATGGCGCGCCTGCACCCCGATACGGTCAAGGCCCTGATTGTCGGGAGCGAGACCTTGCTCAGGGGCGAGCTCCCCCAGAAGCAGATCAAGGCCTATCTCGAGGAGGTTTCGAGGCGTTCCGGCCTCCCCGTCACCTATGCCGATGTGTGGGAGTTCTGGCTCAAGGCGCCCGAGCTTGCCGAGGCCACCGACTTCGTGACTATCCACATCCTCCCCTACTGGGAGGATGATCCGGTGCGGGAGGAAGAGGCCGTTGCCCATGTGCGGCAGGTCCGCCAACGTGTCGCCGCGACCTTTCCCGGCAAGGAGATCGTGATCGGGGAGGTCGGTTGGCCAAGCCGGGGCCGGATGCGCGAGGGGGCGCTCCCCTCGCCCGTAAACCAGGCACGCTTCGTGAGCGGCGTCGTCCAGCTCGCTCAAGAAGAGGGCTGGAAAGTCAACTTGGTCGAGGCTTTCGACCAACCCTGGAAGCGGCTCATGGAGGGGACTGTCGGCGGCTATTGGGGGCTCTATGACGGCGCTGGCCGCGAGCCAAAGTTCCGCTTCGGCGAAGCGGTGTCGAACCACCCCGACTGGCGGCTCAAGGCCGGGCTCGGCATCGGGGCGGCCTTAATCGTCTTTCTTGCCTTCTGGTCGGCGTCGCGCGGTTTGCGGGCCGAAGGCTCATGGAAGCACGAGGCAGGCGCAACGGCGATCGCGTTGAGCGCGGGCCTCGTCTTCGGGCTCGCCGCGGTCAACTTGCCGCTCGAAGGCGAGACCTCCGAGGACAGGTTGAGAGCGGCCGGCATGGTCGTCCTTGCCCTTGTCGTCCCACTCGCGGCCGCCTTTGCCCTGGCGAAGGGAAGCCGGCTCGCAGGCTTCGCGATCGCGCTCGATCCTTCTCGCTGGCGATGGTCCGCATGCATTGAACTGGTGCTGGCAGCGCTTCTCGCCGCGACGGTGGTCGCCGCCATTCACGTGGCGCTCGGGCTTGTCTTCGATCCCCGCTACAAGGACTTTCCTTTTGCCGCGCTTGCGCCGCCTGTCGTCGCGCTGTCCGCCCTCGCCTTTGCCAATCGTAACCAGGCTGCAGCACCGGGGACTGCCGAGATGGTCGCGGCAGTTCTCTTGGCGGGTTCGGCGCTGTTTGTTGTCATAAATGAGGGCCTTGCCAATTGGCAGGCCTTGACCTTCGCAGGCCTTCTGTTGGCTCTCGCCTTCACCTGCCTGAAGGCCGAGGCCGTGCGAGAGTGAGCACCAGCAGCGCCACGGCAAGCGCCGAACTGCGCGTGTTGTAGAGCACAAGCCCGAGGATCGCGAGAACGACCCCTGCCCCGAAGGCCACGACGTTGGGGCGAACGAACGCGATAGAAGCCGCGATCAACGCCCCCCATCCGAAAATGCCGCGCACGAACAGCAAGATCACGGCAAGCCTGACCGAGCAGGTGAGGCTCTCTTCGCCCGCCTCGCAAGCCACGCCGATCACCGAGTTCTGAATGATGGCGTAGCGCAGGAAGAGCGCGGCACCGAGCGCGGCAAGCCCGAGAATGGCGATGATTGCCGCCGCCCGCCGCGACGGCACGAACAGCTTTGGCGGGGCGGTATCCGGGGCGGCGTCGCTCATGCTGGGCCGCGGCTTTAAGCAGGTACGGCCCGTCGCGCCAGAGGACCGCTGTCGCTCAGCGCGCCCGAGCGCCTTTGCAACCACACATTTCCAGCGTATTTCAACCGGTCCGCCTGCGCTTGAAAGTTCCAAGCGCGACAACGAAGGGATGTCCATGCTCGAGCCCGCTCGTAGGCCCAAATTTCTCGCGGACTATGCGCCGCCCGACTATCTCATCGAGGCGGTCGAACTCGATGTCGCGCTCGATCCTAAGGACGCGCGCGTCGCCGCCAAGCTCAGAGTTAAGCCCAATCCCAAGGCAGCGACGCGCGGAAATCCGCTCATGCTCGACGGCGAAGGGCTTGTCCTCAGGAGCCTCGCGTTGAACGGCAAGCGTCTGGCGCCCGAGGACTACGCCGTCACCGAGACCGCGCTCACCATCCCATCCGTCCCCGCCGAGCCGTCCACGCTCGACATCGTGACCACCTGCGATCCTGACGCGAACACCGCGCTTTCCGGCCTCTACCGCTCGCGCGGCACGTATTGCACCCAGTGCGAGCCGGAGGGGTTCCGCCGCATCACCTATTTCATCGACAGGCCGGACGTGCTCGCCGTCTACACCGTCCGTATCGAGGCCGAACGCGCCGCGGCGCCCGTGCTTCTGTCGAACGGCAATCCGCTTGCGCACGGCGATATCCCCGGCACGGGGCGCCATTTCGCCATCTGGCACGATCCCTTCCCCAAGCCGTCTTATCTCTTTGCGCTCGTCGGCGGCGATCTCGCCCGCGTTGCCGACAGTTTCGTCACCGCCTCGGGGCGCAAGGTCGACCTCGCCATCTATGTCGAGCCCGGCAAGGAGGACCGCTGCGCCTGGGCGATGGATTCGCTGAAGCGCGCCATGCGCTGGGACGAGGAGCGTTTCGGCCGCGAATACGATCTCGACGTGTTCAACATCGTCGCCGTCAGCGACTTCAACATGGGCGCGATGGAGAACAAGGGCCTCAACATCTTCAACGACAAGCTCGTGCTCGCGCGCCCCGACACCGCGAGCGACGCCGACTACGCCTCGATCGAAGGGGTGATCGCGCACGAGTATTTTCACAACTGGACGGGCGACCGCGTCACCTGCCGCGACTGGTTCCAGCTCTGTCTCAAGGAGGGCCTGACCGTCTTTCGTGATCAGGAATTCACCGCCGATATCCGCTCGGGCCCCGTGCAGCGCATCGCCGCGGTGCGCATGCTGAAGACGCATCAATTTCCCGAGGATGCGGGACCCCTCGCGCATCCCGTGCGCCCCGCCTCCTATATCGAGATCAACAATTTCTACACGGCGACCGTCTACGAGAAGGGCGCCGAACTCTGCCGCATGTTGCAGACCCTGCTCGGCCGCGACGGTTTCCGCAAAGGGCTCGATCTCTATTTCGAACGCCATGACGGCCAGGCGGTGACGGTCGAGGACTTCGTCGCGGCGATGGCCGACGCGTCCGGCCGCGATCTCTCGCAATTCATGCTGTGGTACACCCAAAGCGGGACGCCCGAGCTTGCCTGCGCGCTCGACTACGACGCGCATGCCAAGACCGCGTGGCTTTCGGTGAGCCAGGTCGTTCCGCCCACGCCCGGCCAAGCGAAGAAGGAGCCGATGCTGATCCCGCTCAAGCTCGGGCTGATCGGCGCCAATGGCGATGAGCTTCCCTTGAAGCTCGACGGCGCTCCCCTCGGCGACGGCCTCATCGAGTTGACCGCCCGCGAGCAGATCTTCACCTTACGCGATGTCCCATCGCCGCCGACTCCGTCGCTGCTGCGCGGCTTCTCCGCACCGGTTCGAATCACCACCGGCATCGATGCCGACAGGATCGAGTTCCTGATGACGCACGACAGCGACCCGTTCAACCGCTGGCAGGCGGCGCAGACTTACGCCACCAACCTTCTCACCGCCGCCGCGCGCGACGGAAACGGCTCCGAGCTGGTGCGAGGCGAAGGGGCCGCGCGGCTCGCGCAGGTCCTCGGCGCCACGGCAAACGATGCGGCGCTGCTTCCGGCCTATCGCGCCGAGTTCCTCAAGCTTCCGGGCGAATCGGATATCGCGCGCGAGCTTGCGCGCAATGTCGATACCGATGCCGTGCGCCGGATCCGCGAGTCCTTGCGCGCAATCGTCGGCAACGCGATCGGCGAAATATTGGCAGACCTCTACGAGAACTCCGCGCCGAACGGGCCCTACTCGCCGGACGCCGCGAGCGCAGGCCTCAGAGCGCTCAGGAGCGCCACGCTCGATCTCCTGGTCGCCACCGGCGCGCCTTCGGAGATCGCCCGCGCCGAACGCCATTACCGCGAGGCGACCAACATGACCGATGCCATCGCCGCTCTCTCCATTCTGTCGCACGTGCCGGGACCGGAGCGGGATGCCGCGCTCGATCATTTCTATGCGCGCTGGCAGGAGGAGCCTCTGGTGCTCGACAAGTGGTTCGGGGTGCAGGCGCGGGCGCCGCGCCCGAATTCGGTCGAGACCGTGCAGGCGCTCCTGTCCCACCCCAAATTCTCGCTGAAGAACCCCAATCGGATTCGCGCGCTGATCGGAAGCTTCATCCATTCCAACCCGACCGGCTTCAACCGGGCCGACGGAGCCGGCTACCGCCTTCTCGCCGGTCAGGCGCTCGAGATCGACCGTTTCAACCCGCACATGGCCGCGCGGCTTCTCGGTGCCTTCGAGAGCTGGCGCATCCTCGAACAAGGACGCCGAGCCCACGCCAAGGCGGCGCTCGAAGGCTTGGCGGCCCGGTCTTTATCCACCGACAGCTACGAGATCGTCAGCAAAACCTTGGGCACGGCCTAAGAGTCGGCGAAACGTCAACGGGTTATTAACCGAATTTCCACAGCTTTACTCTGGACAGAATGCGGCTTCGTCGATTCCAATGGACGAGGGCGATTCGGAGATGCGGCACGTCTCCGGCTCGAAGCAGGAGAACGTAAAAGGGGGACCGAATGGCTCGGGCGCGTTCGGCGCGTGAGGGATTCGCTTTTGCGGGACCGCAATGGCAGGACCTCCGCATCGCCGTCGGCAGGTACCTTCCCGACGCGGAACGGCTTCACCGCCTGGTGCCTCTCCTGCTCGTGGGCTTCGCCGCCGTTGCCGCTCTCGGTTTCTCCGTCGAACTGATAGGGGGCAAGCGCGCCGCCTTCGAGACGGCGGAGCACCGCCTCGAACTGATCGCCGACGTCGCCGCCTCCAACCTCAAGGGCAAGTCGCTCAAGCCGGGAAGCGATTGGCAAAAGGCTCTGGCCGACAGCCTTCCCAAGGGTGCGCTCGGGGCGGGCCGCTT
The DNA here is from genome assembly GCA_036280475.1 of Methyloceanibacter sp. Lineage (GTDB taxonomy): Bacteria > Pseudomonadota > Alphaproteobacteria > Rhizobiales > Methyloligellaceae > Methyloceanibacter. The sequence goes on from DASUQP010000183.1 coordinate 8,765, forward strand.
CATCCTGCTTGCCGACGCCGAAGGCAAGATTCGCGCCCGCGCGCCGCTCGAAGCGCCCTCGGGCGACCTTCTCACCGTTCTCGGGCCCCAGCAGCCTCTCACCACCTTCGGAGCGGATGCGGGCGTGCTGCGTCTCGCACTGTTCGACGGGACCGACGCCCTCGTCACCGTACGCAACGTGCGTGACGCGCAACTTGCGTTCATCCAGCCCGTCGGCGCCGCCCTTGCCGATTGGCGGCAGGGAGCGCGCCTCGAGATCACGCTTCTCGTGCTCACCGGCCTTGTGCTCGCGCTCCTTGCCGGGGGGCTGTGGTATCTCGCGCCTGCCTCGGCGCGGGCGGAGAGCGGCACGCTTGCGAGCGAGCTGGCCGAGGCGTTGCCCGGTTGCGGCGTATGGCGCTGGAATCTCGCCCGCGGCCGCGTGCACTGGTCGGCGCCGATGTACACGCTGCTTGGCCTCGACCCGAACGACAAGCCCATGTCCTTCGGCGTCGTCGCCCGGGCGCTCCACCCCGAGGACGATCTGCGCGGCGAGATCGACCGGCACCTGCGCGACGGACTCTCCCTCTTCGACCGCAGCTTCCGGCTCCGCCATGCCGCCGGTCATTGGGTGACCTTAAGGCTGCGCGGACAGATCGCGCGCGGCCAGCACGATCGCGAGCCCTACCTGACCGGCATCGCCGTTGTCGCCGACCACGCCGTCCCGATCGGATCGGCCGACGAGAATGCGCGGCTGCGCGACGCGGTGGAAACGATTTCCGAGGCCTTCGTGCTGTGGGACCGGGAAAATCGTCTGGTGATGTGCAACAGCAAGTACCAGCAGTTTCACGGCCTCTCCGACGACATGGTCCGGCCCGGCAGCTCCTATGACGAAGTGATCGCCGGAGCGTCCGAGCCGATCGTCTCCAAGCGCGTCAGCGTGGCCGGTTCCGACGATGACGACAGCCGCACCTACGAGGCTCAGATCGAGGACGGCCGCTGGCTTCACATCAACGAGCGCCGCACCCGTGACGGGGGCTATGTCAGCGTCGGCACCGACATCACCGTCTTGAAGCAGAGCCAGAATCGTCTCGCCGACAGCGAACAGCAGCTCCGCACGAGTGTCGCCGAACTCAAGCTCTCGCGCCGCGAGCTTGAGCAGCAGAAACAGCAGCTTGTCGATCTCGCCGAGAAATACGCGCTGGAGAAGAACAGGGCCGAAGCCGCCAATCGCGCCAAATCCGAGTTCCTCGCCAATATCAGCCACGAGCTGCGCACGCCGCTCAACGCCGTGATCGGCTTCTCCGAAGTGATGCAGCAGTCGTTGTTCGGCCCTCTCGGCCATCCCAAGTACCAGGAATACGCGCGCGACATCCTGGCAAGCGGCAACTATCTGCTCGAAGTGATCAACGACATTCTCGATATGTCGAAGATCGAGGCCGGCCGCATGTCGCTCGATGTCGGCAGCGTCGATCTCGCCGATATTGTCGCCGATTGCATGAAGGTGGTGAGCCAGGGCGCAGCCGAGCGCAATATCGTCCTCGAGCGTCATGGGCCGCAGCGCCTGCCGCTGGAGGCCGATCGGCGCGCGCTCAAGCAGGTCTTTCTCAATTTGCTCTCCAATGCGGTCAAATTCACCCGCGACGGCGGCAGCGTCGACGTGCATTTGTCGCGTTCGCGCGGCTACGTGAAGATCGCGATCAGGGACACCGGCATCGGCATCGCCGAAGCCGACATCGCCAAGCTCGGCCGGCCCTTCGAGCAAGTGGAGAACCAGTTCTCGAAAAGCCACCAGGGAAGCGGGCTCGGGCTTGCGATCTCGGGCGCGCTGGTCGAGCTGCACGGCGGGACGCTGCGCATCATGAGCCGCGAAGGCCAGGGCACGACCGTGATCTGCACGCTCCCCATGCGGCCCGTGATCGCCGACGAAGAGCCGAAACTCGCCGCCTCCGCTTAAGCCGCCTCCTCTCCTTACGCCACGATGCGGTCGAAAGCCTCGTGCACGGCGGCGAGCGTGTCCTTCAACGTCGCTTCGAGCGTGGCGAAATCCGGCATCTCAGCAGCGCGGGCGAGCAAGTCTTTCAGCGCTCGCGGCGCCTCGTCGGCCGCGAAGGGCTTGCCCAGACAAAGCCTCAGCACCTGCGTGAGCGTGTGATAGAGCCGCGCCGCCGGCACCAGAATCTCGGCATCGCCGGGCGCGAGCGCGCCGGACGCGGCAAGCTTGGCAAGCGCGGCCTCCGTGTTCTGATCGAGCGCTTCGGGGTGCGTCGCGGCCGTTACGATTTGCAGAAACTGGGCGATGAATTCGAGGTCGATCAGTCCGCCCCGCACCTGCTTCAGGTCCCAGATATCGGTGGTGCCCTTCTCGTCGGCGATCCGTGCGCGCATGGTCCTGACATCGCCTGCGACCGCGGCCCTGTCGCGCGGGGCGGCGAGAACCCCTCTGATCGTTTCGTCGATCTGACGCCTGAGCCGCGCTGGACCGCTCAAGGCGCGCGCCCGCGTCAGCGCGAGATGCTCCCAAGTCCAAGCCGAACCCTTCTGATAGGCGGTGAAGCTCGAGAGCTTGGTCGCGACCGGCCCTTGGCTACCCGAGGGTCTCAGTCTCATATCGACCTGATAAAGCGAGCCCTCGGCCGTCTCGGCCGAGAGCGCGGCGATCAGGCGCTGCGTGAAGCGCGTATAGTATTGCCCACCAAGAAGGCTCTTGGTCCCGTCGGACTGAGCATTCTCGCCTTCGTAGTCATAGACGACGATGAGATCGAGGTCGGACCCCGCGGTCATCTCCCTGCCCCCAAGCTTGCCCATGGCAACGATGGCCGCTTCGCCTTCCGGCAGGCGTCCATGGCTCTGGACGAGTTCCTCCTCGACCCGCTCGGCCAGCGCCTCGATCAAGGTCTCGGCGAGATCGGCGTAAGCGGCGCCGGCTTGCCGCGCAGAGAGCGTGCCGGAGATCACCCGCACGCCGATGAGAAAGGCTTGTTCGCGGCCGACGATCCGCGCCCGGTCGAGCGCCTCCTGATAGTCGCGGGCCTCGGCGAGCGCGGCGCGGGCAATCTCCTTCCGCCTTGCCGGGGTGGGCACGGTGCCGAAAAAGCCGGGGTCGAGCACGGCGTCGAGGAGAAGCGGCCGTCGGCCGATGATGCGGGCAAGCCTCGGCGCCGTCCCCATGATGTCGGCAATTAGTCGGAGCAGGCTTGGATTGGCGGCGAGCAACGAGAAGAGCTGGAGCCCGGCCGGCATCTCGCCGATCACCCGGTCGAAGGTGACAAGCGCAAGATCAGGCTCGGCGGTACGGCCGAACGCATCCAGAAGCGAGGGAACGAATTGGGTTAGCCGCTCCCGGGCGCGCTCGCTGCGGGTTGCGGCATAGCGGCCCGACTGCCAGGCGCTGACAGCGGCGATTGCCGCTTGCGGGTTGCGGAAGCCGAGGCGCTCCAGTGCGGCAAGGGCCGCCGGATTTTCCGCGTCGGCGCCGACGACAAGGCTCGGGGCTGAGGTCGGGACCTCCGGCAGTTTCTCGAACAACGCCTCGTAATGGGTCTCGACCCGCTTGAAACGGGCAAGCAGCGCATCTCCGAATTCATTGGTCTCGGCAAAGCCCGACAGTCGGGCGACGCGATCGAGTTCCGCCCGTTCGGCCGGAATGACGTGGGTCTGCTGGTCTTCCACCATTTGCAGCCGGTTCTCGATGCGGCGCAGAAAGAGATAGGCGGCATTGAGTTCCTTCGCGGCATCCGGCGCGATCCAGCCGCCTTTGGCTAGACGCTCGAGCGTCTCGACGGTCCCCCTGGTCCTGAGCTCGGGATGACGGCCGCCGGCGATGAGCTGCTGCGTCTGGGCGAAGAACTCGATGTCGCGGATGCCGCCGCGCCCGAGCTTGATGTCGTGCCCTTCCACGGCGATCGCGCCATGGCCCTTGAAGCTGTGCACGCGCCGCTTCATGGCGTGGATGTCGGCGACGGCGGCGAAGTCGAGATATTTCCGCCAGATGAAGGGCGCGAGCTGATGCAGGAACGCCTCGCCCGCGGCGATATCGCCGGCGGCGACCCGCGCCTTGATCAGGGCCGCGCGCTCCCAGTTCTGGCCGAAGCTCTCGTAATAGGTCAGCCCCGCCTCGACCGAGAGAGCAATCTGTGTCGCGCCGGGGTCGGGCCTCAATCTCAGATCGGTGCGGAACACGTAGCCGTCGGCCGTGTGCTCCTGGAGCAGCCGGACGAGGTCGCGCGTGAGCCGCACGAAGAAGGTCGACGGCTCGATTTCGGGCTTAAGCCCCGCGCGGTCGGCGTCATAGAAGACGATAAGGTCGATATCGCTCGAATAGTTGAGCTCGGAGGCGCCGAGCTTGCCCATGGCGATGATGAAATAGCCGGGCGCGGAAGCCTCCGTTTGCGGCTCCAATTGCCCCGCCTCGCGCGCCCTGCGGAACAGGAACGCGGTCGCCTGCTCCAACACCGCATCGGCCGTGGCGCTCAGCACATGAAGCGTCCCCTCGGTCGGCCAGACGCCGCCGAGATCGGCGAGGCCGGCGAGCAAAGCCATGCGCCGCTTGAAGCGCCGCAGAAGCGATGAGACCTCCTGGGCGGTCTGAGCTTGGGCGATAGCGGCCGCAAGCTCCGAACGTGCTTCGGTGACATGCGTCTCGGGACCCCGCATCAGGCATGCGGCGAGATCGGCGGGATTCCTGAGCGCGAGGGAGGCAAGGTAGGGCGAAGCGGAAAACGTCGCTTCTAGAAGATCGCGCGCTTTCGGAGCCTCGGCGATGAGCCCCGCGGCCGGGGCAGACTGACAGTCGTCACGGAACGCCCGGTTAAGGCTATCGAGAACGTCGGCTCCCCGCGCCGCATCGTACACGCATGGGGCCTCGGTGATGCGCTCGACGAACGCCGCTACGCTGCCCTGGTCGCCGATGCCGCCTGCTCCTGAGCCGGTACCCCGTTCGCAGTCGCCTCGCTCCCGCTCGGCAAAGCGAGGACCACTCTGAGCCCGGGCGCGTTGTCCTCCAGTCTCAGACTGCCACCATGCAACCGGGCCACCGCCGCGACAAGGCTCAATCCAAGTCCGCTGCCCGGTTCGGACCGGCTCGCTTCGAGCCGGACGAAACGGTCGAGCACGCGCTCCCGATCAGGAGCCGGAACGCCGGGCCCGCGATCGGTCACCGCAATCTCGACGACATCGCCTTTTTCCGTTGCGGTGACCTCCACGTCTGGCTTCGCGCCCGTTTCCTTCCGAGCCGCCCCGGCCGTTCCATATTTGATTGCATTGTCGATGAGATTGGCGATCGCCTGCCCGAGCAGCTGCCGGTCGGCGCGGACGAAGACCGGCCCGCGCGCCTCGGCCTTGAGCACGAGCCCGCGCTCCTCGGCGACCGGCTCGTAGAGCTCCGCCACGTCGCAAAGGAGTGCCGAGACGTCGAGCCTTTCGCGGTTCTCGCCGCCGGCGCCGGCCTCGATGCGGGCGATCGAAAGGAGCGCGTTGAAGGTCTTGATCAGACTATCGGCCTCCTCGATGGTTCGCTCGAGCGCCTCGCGGTAGACCGGCTCGCCGTAAGGTTCGCGCAGCGCGGCTTCGACGCGGTTGCGCAGGCGGTTGAGCGGCGTCTTGAGGTCGTGCGCGATATTGTCCGAGACCTCGCGCAAGCCCCCCATGAGCTGCTCGATCCGCGCGAGCATGAGATTGAGGCTTTCCGACAAGCGGTCGAGCTCGTCGCCGGAGCCCGTGACGGGCAGGCGTCCGCCGAGTTCACCGGCCATGATGGTGCGCGTCGTGGCGGCAAGCGTGTCGATGCGGGCGAGCAGATTGCGGCTCACCCAATAGCCGCCCCCGATGCCGAAGAGTGCCATCACGCCGAGCCCCCACAGCATGGCCGAACGGACCAGGCGTGCAAGTTCGAGGCGATCTTCGATATCGCGCCCGACGATGAGGCGGTAATCGCTCGGGAGCCGGAACACATTGGCGAAAGCGAGCCGTCGTTCGACGCCTCCGGCCGCTGGACGCCGGTAATAGAATTCCACCGGACCGAGACTATTCCACAGCTGCGGCGCCACCGCGCTGAGATTTCCCGCCAGCCGGTGGCCTTGGCTGTCGGCCACAAGATAGAGGCTGTTGCCCGGCGTCTGGCTGCGTTCGGCCACGATGCGGACGAGCTGTTCCAGTCCCCCTGCCCGGTACTGCTCGGCAAGACCCTTGAGTTCGGCGTCGATGGTCTGATTGAGTTGCCGCGAGAGCAGGACCGTGGTGTTCCAGTAGATATAGGCGATGGCGAGGATCGCTGCGGCGCTGAACAGCGCAAGATAGGTCAGCGATAGACGAAAGGTGGTGGTCCGGAAGAGCTTAGTGAGCGCTGTCACGGATGCTATAGCCGGCGCCGCGGACCGTATGAAGGAGCGGGTCGCCGAAATTCTTGTCGATCTTGGACCGAAGCCGGGAAATGTGAACGTCGATGACATTGGTCTGCGGGTCGAAATGATAGTCCCAGACATTTTCGAGCAGCATCGTGCGCGTCACGACCTGGCCCGCGTGCTTCATGAGATATTCGAGCAAACGAAACTCGCGCGGCTGCAAGATAATGGCCTCGCCCGCGCGCGTCACCCTATGCGTGAGGCGGTCAAGCACCAGGTCGCCCACCACCAGGCGCGTGTTCGCCTCCTCCGGCGCGCCGCGCCGGGCCAACGCCTCGATCCGGGCCAGAAGCTCGCTGAAGGCATAGGGCTTGGTCAAATAGTCGTCGCCGCCGGCACGCAAGCCTTTGACGCGGTCGTCGACCTCGCCGAGCGCGCTCAAGATGAGAGCAGGCGTTCTGATCTCCTCGGCGCGCAGCGTGCCGATCACCGCAAGCCCGTCGCGTTTCGGCAGCATGCGATCGACGATCAGCACGTCGTAGGCATTGGCTCTGGCGAGTTCGAGCCCTGTCTGTCCATCGCCGGCGTATTCGGCCACATGGCCGGACTCTTTCAGGGCGCGTTTGAGGAAGGAAGCGGTCTCCTGATCGTCCTCGATAACCAGCACACGCATGGTTTCCGATCTCCGGGTGACGCTGCCTGGCAAAAAGGGCCGGGCGGCGCGGTGGGGGGAAGCCGCGCCGCCCTCCGGCTTCGAAGGCGCGTTTAGGCCTTCTTCAGGGAGAGCGCAACGAAGCGCGTCTGGTCGCCGGTCTTGACCTGCATGAGGACCTTGACCGTGTCCTTTTCGGCCTTGGCGCCATCCATCGCCTTCTTGACGCCTGCGGCGACATCGGACGGGCTGGAGACGTTGACACCGGCAACCGCGAGGATGACGTCGCCGGGCTTAAGGCCCTTGTCCGCGGCGTCGCTCTTCGGGTCCACCTCGGTGATCACCACGCCCTCGCTGCCGGCGCCGGGAAACTTCGCGGCGGGCGCCAGCGACAGGCCGAGATCCTTCATCTGCTGGCCCGTGTCGGGCTTGTCCTCTTCGAGCGCGGCAAGCTTCTTCTGGCTCGGAAACGTGCCGAGCTTCATGCTGACTTCACGCTTCTCGCCGTAGCGAACGATTGCGAGATTGACGTCCGTGTCGGGATTCAACTCGGCAATGGTGCGGGCAAGGTCGCGCGAGTCGTCGATCTTGTCGCCGTTCACCTCGACGATGACGTCGCCGGCCTTGAGGTCCGCCTTTGCCGCGGGTCCATCCTCCGTCACCTTGGTGACCATGGCGCCTTTCGCCTCGGCCATGCCGATCGAGTCGGCGATGTCGTCGGTGACGTTCTGGATGACGACGCCGAGCCAGCCGCGATCGACAGTGCCATGGCTCTGAAGCTCGCTGACGACCTCCTTGACGAGGGCGGCGGGGACCGCGAAGGCGATACCGACATTGCCGCCGCTTGGGCTGAAGATGGCAGTGTTCATGCCGACCACTTTGCCGTCGAGATCGAAGCTCGGACCGCCCGAGTTGCCGCGGTTCACGGCCGCGTCGATCTGGAGATAGTCATAAGGTCCCGAGCCGATGTCGCGGTTATGGGCCGAGATGATGCCGGCGGTCACCGTGCCGCCGAGGCCGAACGGATTGCCGACGGCGAGTACCCAGTCGCCGACCCGCGGCGCCTTCGACGAGAACTCGACGTAGGGAAAGACCTTGGTCCCAGCATCGACCTTGACGAGGGCGACGTCGGTGCGCGGATCGCTACCAATCAGCTTTGCGGTGTATTTTGCGCCGCCTTCGAGCGTCACCGTGATGTCTTCGGCGTCCTCGACGACATGATTGTTGGTGACGATGAAGCCGTCGGGCGTAATGAAGAAGCCAGAACCTTGGGCCAGGCTCGGCGAGGGTTTGGACGGCGCCTGCGGCATTCCTTTGCGGAACTGCTTGAAGAAGTCGTAGAGCGGGTTGTCCTCGGGAAGATCGGGCAGACCCGGAATCTCCATCTCGTTGTCGGCGACCTTGACGTCGCCCTTGACATTGATGCTGACCACGGCGGGGCTGACCTTGGCCACAAGGTCGGCGAAACTCAGCGGCGCGCGGCCGTAGGGCGTCTCGATGGTCTGCTGTGCACCGGTCTCGGCGACGGCCAGCGGCACGCTGTTGCCAAGCATCAGTCCCAACGCGCCCGTCGCGATCAGGGCGCCGGCAGCAAGCAGCGTAAGTCTGCGGGTCGGCTTCCGCGCGCCTGGGCTCTCAGTCCCGGAGCTCTGGTCAAATCTCATAGGTCACCTCTCTTGAGACAAGCAATTCCCGATAGATAGCCCGGCATCAGCGGACGCAGCGCGGCTTCTGGCGCGTAGATATAAGCGTTTGCCGATTACGCCGCCGTTTCGGTGGCATTAAATTTCAGTAAGGTTCCGGCGCAATCGGCCCTCGGCAAGGCGTCCGCGCCTCTCCTTTAGCTAATGGTTCAAGGCTCGTCGAGCAAGCGGTCCAGACGGCGCTTTTCGCGGGCGTTGAGAGGCGAAGGGGCTTCCGATGCCGCCCTCCTCCGCCGATAGGCGAGAAAGATCAGGAGGAGCGCCGCGGCCAACAGGGCGGGCGTTGCGAACCACAGGAGCAGGGTTTCCCGCGAGAGCCGCGGCTTGAGCAGGACGAACTCGCCGTAGCGCGCCACTATGAAGTCCACGACCTCGCCGTCGCTGTCGCCGGCTTTCAGCCTCTCGCGCACGAGCAATCTGAGATCCTTTGCGAGCGGCGCATCCGAATCGTCGATGGATTGGTTCTGGCAGACAAGGCAGCGCAAACCTGTCGAAATGTCCCGCGCACGGGCTTCGAGCGCAGGGTCTGTCAGCATCTCGTCAGCCTGGACTGCTCGTGCCGGCCCCGCGGCAAGGCAAGCGATCCCAAGCACGAGGGAGACGGTCGCGAACAGGCTGCGCCACGACATTTCCGCTCACTCGCCGGCTGTGACCGGCGCCACCTTTGCCGGGCCGCGCTTCGGCGCCCCGACCCGCAAGCGCCGGTCGGATAGCGATATGGCGCCGCCGAAGAACATGACCAGCGCGCCGAACCAGATGAGGCGCACGAGCGGATTGAAATAGAGACGGATGCTGTAGGCGCCATCTTTCAGCGGATCGCCGAGCACGGCATAGAGATCGCCGCCCCAGCTCGCATGGATGCCGGCCTCGGTCGTGTCGGTTCGCTCAACGGTGAATTGGCGCTTGGACGGAAGAAGCTCGGTGACGGCCCTGCCATTGCGCGTGACGGCAAGCACGCCCACACGTTCGCGGTAGTTCGGGCCGTCGCGGGCAGCTACACCTTTGAAGGTGAGCGTGTAGCCGGCGATGCTGGCGCTGTCGCCGGGCTTCAGCGCGAGGATCTCCTCCGACCGCCAAGCCGTGGTTGCGACGATGCCGATCACCGCAAGCCCGAGACCCGCATGAGCAAGCGCCGAGCCGTAGGCCGCGCGCGGCAGATTGGCGAAGCGGCGCCAAATCTCGGCGGAATCCGCCTCTGTGAGCTTCACCCGGTAAGCGATCTCCGTGAGCGCGCCCAGGACGAGCCAAAGGCCGAGACCGAAGCCGAAAGGCGCAAGCCACGGACCTCGGCCCCACCATATCGCGAGCAGCAGCAGGGAGGCCGCAAGTGCGACAACCGCCGCGGCCATGAGACGTTGCGCCGCCGCAACCATGTCCCCTCGCTTCCACGCGAGCAGCGGCCCGAACGGCATGGCGACGAGGAGCGGAACCATGAGGGGCACAAAGGTCAGATTGAAGAAGGGCGCGCCGACGGAGATTTTTTCACCGGTGATCGCCTCGAGCGCGAGCGGATAGAGCGTGCCGACGAAGACCGCGGCACAGGCCGTCGTGAGCAGGAGATTATTGAACACGAGCGCGCCTTCGCGGCTGATCGGGGCAAACAATCCGCCTTGGGACAGGAGCGGCGCGCGCCAGGCGAAGAGGGCGAACGCTCCCCCGATGAAGACGCCCATGATGGCGAGAATGAAGACGCCGCGGGCGGGATCGACGGCGAAGGTATGCACGGAGGTGAGCACGCCAGAGCGGACGAGGAAGGTTCCCATCAGGCTGAGCGAGAAGGTGATGATGGCAAGCAGGATCGTCCACACCTTCAGCGCGTCGCGCTTTTCCATCACCAGCGCCGAATGGAGCAGCGCGGTGCCAGCGAGCCACGGCATGAAGGAAGCGTTCTCGACCGGGTCCCAGAACCAGAAGCCGCCCCAGCCGAGCTCGTAATAGGCCCACCACGAGCCCATGGCGATGCCGAGCGTGAGGCACATCCAGGCGGCCAGCGTCCACGGCCTGACCCAACGCGCCCAGGCGGCATCGATGCGGCCATCGATCAGCGCGGCGACGGCGAAGGAAAAGGCCATGGAGAAGCCGACATAGCCCGCATAGAGGAAGGGCGGGTGGAAGGAGAGCGCGGGGTCTTGCAGGATGGGGTTCAGCCCCTCCCCGTCGAAGGGGGCCGGGTCGAGGCGCGTGAACGGATTCGATGTGACGATGATGAAGAGGAGAAAGGCGGCCGCGATCGAGCCCTGAACCGCGAGCACGTTGGCTTTCAGCTCGCGCGGCAGATTGGCGCCATAGGTCGCGACGCTCGCGCCGAAAAGCGCGAGGATCAGCACCCACAGAACCATCGAGCCTTCGTGGTTCCCCCACACGCCGGAGATCTTGTAGAGCAGCGGCTTGGCCGAATGGGAATTCTGCCAGACATTCTTGACCGAGAAATCGGAGGTGACGTAAGCGGCCGTGAGCGCGGCGAAGGCGATCGCGACGAGGACGAATTGCATCCGCGCCGCGGGCACGGCGATGGCGGCTAGTTGAGGGTCGCGCATCCGCGCGCCGATCAGCGGCAGCACGGTCTGAACGATCGCGACGGCGAGCGCGAGGATCAGAGCGTAGTGGCCGGTCTCCGCTATCATCTCCTACTCCGATCCCCCGCCCTAATTCACCTTGGCTTTCACATCGGCCTCGGCGGGCTTGGCGGAAGCGCCTTCGCGCCACACGCCTTGCGCCTTGAGCTTCTTAGCAACTTCCGGCGGCATGTAGTTCTCGTCGTGCTTGGCAAGCACATGGTCGGCGCGAAAGACGCCGTCCGGTTCGAGGGTTCCCTCGGCGACGACCCCTTGCCCCTCGCGGAACAGATCCGGCAGGACGCCGGTATAGGCGACGGGGAGGGTCTTGGCCCGATCGGTCACGGTAAAGCGGATCGTCGTCCCTTCACCCCGCACCACGCTCCCAGTCTCCACCAGGCCGCCGAGCCGGAAGCGGGTGCCCGGCGCGATCCCCATCGCCGCCACCTCGCTCGGGCTATAGAAGAACACAATCGAGTCGCGCATGGCGAACAGGACGAGGCCGACGGCGACGGCGAGCACGACGAGGCACGTGCCGATCAGAACGCCTCTACGCTGCTTTCGCGTCATGACTTCAATCCGAGCTCGGCCGCCAGCCGGTCAAGTTCCTCGAGAGCTTGGCTGTTGCCGCTGAACGCGCTCTTGGCCCGGCCGAGCGCCTTCACGGCGTCGTCCCGACGCTCGAGCACAGTATAGGCGCGCACGAGCCTGAGCCAGTCCGGAAGGGACCCGCCCTCTTGGTCGAGCCGCGTTGCGAGCCCTTGCACCATGCGCTCGATCATCGCCTGGCGCTGGGCGGGATCCATGGCTTGTGCCGCGGCGATGTCGGCGGATGTCGGGCCTTTTTCACCCTCCTCTCCGGCCGGTGTTTGCGCCGCTTGTTCGGTCGCGGGCGGCGTGCCGGCAAGATGCGCCTCCGCCGCTTGCATCCGCTTCTCCACCATCGCGCGCCAGGGCTCGTCGCCCTTGGCGGTGGCGAGAAGCCCGCGCCAATCTTCGGCGGCCGCCTTGAACTGCCCGTCTTGCTCCTTGGCGATGGCGAGTAGAATGCGCGGCTCGATCAGCGTTGCGTCGTGTTTCAGCGCCTCCTCGAGCGACTTGCGCGCTTCCGGCGTCACCAAGCCGTCATTCGCGAGCACGAGCGCTTGGCCCTCGCCGGAAAGCCGTTTGGCCGAGGGACCGAGCAGCCTGATCGCCCGCGCGTACGCTTCGGCCGCTTCGATGTAGCGGCCCCATCTGAGATAGACGGGCGCGATCGCCTCCCACCCCTCGCCCTCCTCGGGATTTTGCCGGAGGCGCGCTTCGACCTTTGCCACGAGCGCTTCGACGTTCTGGTCGCTCGCCGGATCCTCGAGCCGCGCGGCGAGCGGCTGGTCGGGAAGGCGCGGCGAGCCGTAGGTGAGGTAGAGGCCGAGCGACAACAGGGGAAGCGCCACGCCGACGATCAGGATCCCCGCTTTAGCGGTGCCGCCGCTGGTCTTGGTGCGATCGGCACCACGCGCTT
>DASUQP010000184.1:0-24462 GCA_036280475.1 Methyloceanibacter sp.
CGACGAGGACGGCTTTTACTGGATCACGGGGCGCGTCGACGACGTGATCAACGTCGCCGGCCATCGCATGGGCACGGCGGAAGTCGAGTCGGCGCTCGTCGCCCACCCCAAAGTGTCGGAAGCCGCGGTCGTCGGCTACCCCCACGACGTCAAGGGCCAGGGCATCTACTGTTATGTCACGCTGATGGCGGGGCAGGATTCTTCCGATCAGCTCAGAACCGAGCTGCGCGACTGGGTGCGCAAGGAGATCGGGCCGATCGCCTCGCCGGACCTCATTCAGTTCGCGCCGGGCCTGCCAAAGACGCGTTCGGGAAAGATCATGCGCCGCGTCCTGCGCAAGATCGCGGAGGACGACTTCGGCAATCTCGGCGACACCTCGACGCTCGCCGACCCGTCGGTGGTCACCGACCTGATCGATAACCGGCAGAATCGGAAATCGGCTTAGCCCACGCTCCGCAGGAGAGCCGCGTCGCTCCCGCTCATGATGCGGGTGATCTGGGTGAGGAGAGTCGACCAGGCGTCCTTCGTCTCGCGCGTGAAGCGCTTCTCGAGCGACTGCTCGAGCGTCCAGATCAACGCCTTTGCCATGATGCGGTAATGGCGAACCTTGATGCCGCAGCGCCGATGCCGGACGCCGAGCAGCCTGAGCACGGGTGCAAGACCGTCGTCGTAGTTGATCGCGATGATGCCGAGCTTGAGCCCCGCCATGAATTTGCGCCCTTGGACCTCGACCGGGCCGGCAAAGCGGTCGCGAAAAAACGGATCGAGGCGGTAGAGCTTGCGAAAGAAGAGCTGGCCGACGAGGTCGTAGGCGGGCTCGAGCGCAAGGAAGCTCTCGCGAACGAGGCGCTTCTCCTTTGCTGTCAGCGCGACGCTCGCCGGCGCGGGGCGGTACGGGAACCTGACAAGGCTGGCGTGAGGGGCGACTGACATGGCGCGACGACCTCCAGGGCTGCTTCGTCAGAGCATGCCCGGGGAGCCGTTTAGGAAGCGTTAAGGTAACCGCGGCGGAAACCAACTGCCTGACGCGGGGCCGGAAACGGCCCCTTGCCCTGACGCCGCCCGATAGGCTTCAGAGCGCGTCGGCTCCCCTGCGATGACCCCGCCAGGAGTGTGTCCTCAAGAGATTTGCCTCGTCGCGCCGTTTGTGGCCGGTGAGCTGATCCTCACCAACGGCCTCGTCCTCCAGGAGCTTCTGCAAGGCTTCTTGGGCGCGAATGCCCGGGCGCAGATCTTGGATCGCTTCTCCGCGATTCCTCTCATCGTTCCGGATCGAACGGATCACATCGAAGCCGCCGCTTTGCGCAATCACTGCCGGCGCGCGGGCGTCCAGGCCGGGACGATCGATGCGCTCCTCGCGCAGCTTTGTCTCCGACACGGCCTGACGATGCTTTCCGCCGACGACGACTTCCGCCAGATTGCGGGTCAATGCGCCTTGAAGCTCTGGGGTGCACCGACCTGAATCCTCACGACCTCCTTGCCGCGACGACTTTGGGTCCCAACATAAAAAGGGCGCGCCAACCGGCGTCGCCGTAATGCGTTGGAGGCCCTGAACGCTATGAACTATTTCCGCACCGCCATTCTTCTTGCGGCGCTGACGGCGCTGTTCATGGGGATCGGCTATCTGATCGGTGGCCAAGGCGGCATGCTGCTTGCGCTTGCCGTGGCGGGCGCGATGAACCTGTTCGCCTATTGGAACTCCGACAAGATGGTGCTCCGCATGTATGGGGCGCGCGAAGTGGACGCGCGTTCGGCGCCCGAACTCTACGCGATGGTGAGCGGGCTTGCCGCCAATGCCGGCCTGCCCGTGCCGCGCGTCTACATCATGGAGAATCCGCAGCCGAACGCGTTTGCCACCGGGCGCAATCCGGAGAACGCGGCCGTCGCGGTCACGACCGGCCTGCTCAGGACGGTCGACCGAGACGAGCTTGCCGGCGTCATCGCGCATGAGCTTGGCCACATCAAGAACCGCGACACGCTCTTGATGACGATGACGGCCACCATCGCGGGCGCGATCTCGATGCTCGCCAATTTCGGCTTCTTTTTCGGCGGCCGAAGCAACGACAACGGCAATATCGGATTTATCGGCACGCTCCTCCTCGTGATTCTCGGGCCGCTTGCCGCGGGCTTGGTGCAGATGGCGATCAGCCGCACCCGCGAATACGAGGCCGACCGCGCCGGGGCAGAGATCAGCCGGGAGCCCCTGTCGCTTGCGTCCGCCCTGCAAAAGATTGCGGCCGCCGCGCACCGCGTCCCCAATATTGAGGCCGAGCGCAATCCCGCGTCCGCCCACCTCTTCATCGTCAACCCGCTCTCGGGCGCGCGCATCGACAATCTGTTTTCGACCCACCCGAACGTGGAAAACCGCGTGGCGCGTCTCGAGGAGATGGCGCATGAGATGGGCCAAAGCGGTGGCTTTTCGCGCACCGCGTCCGACGTGGCGGGGCCATGGTCCTCGGAGCGCCGGGTTGCCGGACGCGGGCCCTGGGTCTAGACCCTCAAGCTCAGGCAGTTTTGGTCACATGACACCTTCCGGCAGCGAAGCGAGGGCGGACGCACGCGCGCGCGACGCTCAAGTCGGGCTCCCCGCACGGCGCGCCGCGGTCGAGCTGCTTGCCGCTGTTCTCCAGAAGAAGCATCCGCTCGACGACATCCTTGGCCGCTCGCTTGCGAGGGGCACGATGTTCGATCTGCCGGCGCGAGACCGCGCGCTTGCCCGCGCCATCGTGGCGGCAAGCCTGAGGCGCAAGGGCCAGCTCGACCAGGTGCTCGGCACGTTCCTCGCGCGCGGGCTTCCGGAGAAGTCCGGCACGCTCTATCCGATCCTGCTGTCGGCCGCGGCACAGCTCATTTTCCTGGAGACGCCGCCGCATGCGGCGATCGATCTCGCCGTGACGCTCGCCCAATACGATCCGCGAGCGACCCGCTATGCCAAGCTCGCTAACGCCGTTCTCCGCCGCGTTGCCGGCGAAGGCAAGGCGATCGCAGCGGGGCTCGACGCGGCGCGGGTCAATACGCCCGACTGGCTGTGGTCGCGCTGGACGAGCTATTGGGGCGAGGAGCGTGCACGAAAAATCGCGGAAGCGCATCTCGTCGAGCCCGCGCTCGACCTCACGGTCAAGTGCGAGCCTGCGCTCTGGGCCGAGAGACTTTCCGGCCGTGTGTTGCCCACGGGCAGCGTGCGTCTGTTGCCCAAGGGGCGCATTGACGCGCTTCCCGGCTTCGCGGAGGGCGCGTGGTGGGTGCAGGACGTTGCCGCCTCTCTGCCGGCGCGGCTCCTCGGCGAGGTGGCCGGCAAGCGCGTCGCCGACCTCTGCGCGGCGCCCGGCGGCAAGACCGCTCAGCTTGCTCTCGCCGGCGCTTCGGTCGTGGCCGTCGATAGCTCGAAGACGCGCCTTTCCCTGCTTCGCGACAACCTCGAGCGCCTCGGGCTTGCGGCTGAGACGGTGCTGGCGGATGCCGCGGCCTGGCGGCCGGACGAAGCGTTCGATGCGGTGCTGCTCGATGCGCCCTGCGCGTCGACAGGGACCATTCGCCGGCATCCTGATATCCCCTATGTGAAATCGGCGGGCGATATCGCAACACTCACGGGGCTCCAGGCCCGGTTGCTCGACAATGCCGCCAGGATCGTCAAGCCGGGGGGTCGGATCGTCTACTCGACCTGCTCGCTCGAGCCTGAGGAAGGCGAGGCCCAGATCGCCGCTCTGCTCGTACGCAACGCGACTCTCGGCCTCGAAGCCATTGAGGAAGATGAACTTTTCGGCCAGGTGGCGTGGATCGAGCCCTCGGGCTGCCTCAGAACTTTTCCCTATGATCTCAAGCTAGACTCCCCCGAATGGAGCGGCATGGACGGGTTTTTTGCCGCGCGCCTCGTCAGGGCCGGCGAGCCGAGACCCTCGCATCGGGCTTGATCGGAACGCGTCCCCGCCCGACAATGCCCTCCTCTGGATGCACGGGGAGGCCGCGCGCCCAGTCATTGCGCGTGGCGGCAGCTTGGAGACAAGGAACATGGCGGCTGACTCTCAGCCCAACGAGCGCGGCGGTCGCGGTCCCGCGCCGCGTCTCGGCGGCCCAGGCGCGTTCCGCCGCTTCATGCTCGCGAGCATGGCGAGCGTCACCTACCCCGGCAGCAAGGCCGAGCAGCTCCTGCTCGCCCCCCAGGAACTCAGGACCGCCGACCCGAGCTTCGCCACCGAGCTCTACAACGGGCATCTTGGGCTTGCCGGGCGCCTGGCCGACGTCGAAGCCGCCTCCCCATTCGAGATCGCGCCGCCGTCGGAGGCTTGGGCGCGCGAGCTTTATGGCTTTGGCTGGCTCAGGCATCTGCGCGCCGCGAACTCGGAACTGTCGCGCGAACAGGCGAAGGTGCTGGTGCAGGATTTCATCGCGCTGAAGAGCGCCCATCACGCTCTCGCCTGGAAGCCGGAGATCGTCGGGCGCAGGGTGATCTCGTGGCTTTCCAATTCGGTGCTTGTGCTCGATAGCGGCGAGCCGGAGGGCTATGAGGCGTTCCTCAGGGCGTTGACCTCTCAGCTCCGCTATCTCTCGGCGAGCTATCGCGACGCGCCGGACGGCGTGCCGCGGCTCGTGGCGCTGATGGCGCTGATCTATGCCGGGCTCTGCATCGCCGAGCAGCAGGCGGTGGTCGATCGCTATTCGCGCCCGTTCTCACGGGAGCTCAACCGGCAGATCCTCGCCGACGGCGGGCATATCTCGCGCAATCCCGACGCGCTGGTCGAGCTCCTGCTCGACCTCTTGCCGCTCAGGCAGTGTTTCGTGGCGCGCGACCGCCCGCCGCCGAAAGAGCTGACCGACGCGATCGATCGCATCATGCCGATGCTCCGCTTCTTCCGCACCGCCGACGGCACGATGGCGCGCTTCAACGGCGCAGGTCCCACCGCCACCGACGCGCTCGCGACCGTGCTCGCCTATGACGACGTGGAAGGAACGCCGGTCCGCGCGGCGGCGAATTCGGGCTATGTGCGGCTCACCTGCGGATCGACCATGCTGATCTGCGATATCGGCCCCGCGCCCGCGCCCTCGCTCAGCTCGAGCGCGCATGCCGGATTCCTCTCCTTCGAGATGAGCTCTGCCAATTGTCCGATGATCGTCAATTGCGGGTCGCCCTCGCTCGATCACGAAGAGTGGCGCCCCTTTTCCCGCTCGACCGCGGCGCATTCGACCCTGACCTTCGAGGATCTGTCCTCGGCGGCGTTCGCGCCGCCGGACGCAAATGGCAGCGAGGTGGCGGGCGATGCGCCGCTCAGCGGTCCCGTCAACGCGCAAGCCACATTCGCCGACCAGGGCGACAATTACAGGATCAAGGGGTCTCACGACGGCTACTTGGCTGAATTCGGCGTGAGTCACGCGCGCCAGCTCCTCATCGCGCCGACCGGACTCCTCCTCTCGAGCGAGGACAAGCTCTCCGCACCCATCGGGCTGAAAAGCCCCGAGGGCGATCTGATCGCCGGTTCGTACGCCATCCGCTTCCACCTGCATCCGAGCGTGCGCGCGGCGAAGGCGGCTGACGGGCAGAGCGTCACGCTCACGCTCAAGAACGGCGAGACCTGGAAGATCAGCTCGAACGCTCCCGAAACGAAGATCGAGGAAAGCTTTTTCCTTGCCGATGCGCGCGGGCCGCAAGCCACGTCGCAAGTCGTGCTCTCCGGCCTCATGGGCGAGGCGAGCGAAGTCCGCGTCGTGTGGAATATCGAGCGAATGACTTCCGGCGACGGCGGCGGAAACCATCTGGTCGATCCCAACGACCTCGCGCCGGCGCCCGCGGCAGCCTAGACCGCATGGAACGGCGCAAGATTACCCGTGCGCTGATTTCGGCCAGCGACAAGACCGGCCTTGCCGATTTCGCGCGAGCTTTGCGCGCGCACGGCGTCGAGATCGTGTCGACGGGTGGCACGGCGAAGGCGTTGCGCGAGGCCGGGATCGCCGTGACCGACGTGGCCGAGATCACGCGCATGCCCGAAATGATGGACGGGCGCGTCAAGACGCTGCATCCGAGGATTCACGGCGGTTTGCTCGCCGTCCGCGGAAACGAAGCGCATGAGCGGGCGCTCGCCGAGCACGCGATCCCCGCCATCGACCTGCTTGCGGTCAATCTCTATCCGTTCGAGGCGACGGTGGAGGGCGGCGCCAACTTCGAAACATGCATCGAGAATATCGACATCGGCGGCCCGGCCCTGATCCGTGCCGCGGCGAAGAACCACGACAGCGTCACCGTCGTGGTCGAACCTCAAGACTATGCGCGCGTGCTTGCCGAGATTGCCGCGAACGACGGCGCCACCACGCTTCCTCTGCGCCAGGCGCTTGCCGCGAAGGCTTATGCACGGACCGCTTCTTACGACGCCGCGATCGCCGCGTGGCTTGCAGAAAAGCTCGGCGACCGGACGCCCGTGACGCGCGCGATTTCCGGCACAGGCGGCGAAGCGCTCCGCTACGGCGAGAACCCGCATCAATGGGCTGCCTTCTATCGCGGAGGTGAACGGCGCTTCGGTGTCACCACGGCGACGCAAGCGCAGGGCAAGGAGCTGTCCTACAACAACCTCAACGACACCGACGCGGCCTACGAGCTCGTTGCCGAGTTCGATCCGGCGGCAAGCGCAGCCGTCGCCATCATCAAGCACGCAAACCCTTGCGGCGTGGCGACCGCAAAGACGCTTCGCGAGGCCTACGAGAAGGCGCTTCGGTGCGATCCGGTCAGCGCCTTCGGCGGGATCATCGCGCTCAATCGCGCGCTCGATGCCGGCGCCGCGCGCGAGATTGTCAAGATCTTCACCGAGGTGATCATCGCGCCGGACGCGAGCGACGAAGCCCGCGCGATCGTCGCCGAGAAGAAGAACTTGCGGCTCCTGCTTGCAGGCGGGCTCCCCGATCCGACGTCGGACGGGCTCTCGTTCCGCTCGCTCTCCGGCGGCTTTTTGGTGCAGTCGCGCGATAGCGGCGTCGTCGCGAACGGCGAAATGAAGGTCGTGACCAAGCGCAAGCCGAGCAAAGAGGAGCTGGCCGACCTTTTCTTCGCGTTCACCGTGGCGAAGCATGTCAAATCAAACGCGATCGTCTATGCGCGCGACGGCGCCACGGTCGGCATCGGCGCAGGGCAGATGTCACGCGTCGATGCGGCGCGGATGGCGGCGTGGAAGGCGGACGAGGCGGCTGCGGCGCAAGGGCTTGGCCAGAGCCTGACGATCGGCTCCGTCGCAGCGTCAGACGCGTTCTTTCCCTTCGCCGATGGGATCAAATTGATCGCGGAAGCCGGCGCCACGGCCATCATCCAGCCCGGCGGCTCGATGCGCGACGACGAGGTGATCGCCGCGGCCGACGCGGCGGGGCTTGCCATGGTGTTCACCGGCATGCGCCACTTCCGGCATTAGCAAGCCCTGCTCCCTCTTTCGGATTCGTCATCCCTGAGGTGGCCGCGAAGCGGCCCTCGAAGGACGCACCTAGAATTCGTCATCCTTCGAGGCTAGCATCTCAGGTTGACGGCACTCGGGCGCGCGAGGTGTCCTCGCGGAACCGATGTGCTATGATTGCTTATGACTACGGTCGAAGACATCGAGGAAGCCGTGAGCAAGCTTACGCCCGAGCAGCTTGCCAAGTTCCGTGCCTGGTTCGAAGCGTTTGACGCGCAGATATTCGACGAAAAGATCGAGCGCGACGCCACGTCCGGCAAGCTCGATCGGTTGGCCGACGATGCTGTTCGGGCTCATCGGAAGGGTTTTGCCCGCGAACTATGAGGCATCTCGCCAGCCCCAGGTTCTGGGAGGCTTACAAGGGCTTGCCTGAGAATGTTCGCGAACTTGCCGATAAGAGCTTCCACCTGCTCAAGCAGAACCCTCGGCATCCGTCGTTGCATTTCAAACGCGCCGGTCGCTTTTGGTCGGTCCGAGTCGGTCTGCACTATCGGGCTCTGGCCGTGCCAGTCGACTCCGACTTGGTTTGGTTCTGGATCGGCACGCATGCGGACTACGACGCGATGATGGAATAGCCGAGCCGATTGCCAAAGAGGGGAAAAGCTACTTCGCGTTGACACGGAGCAAGAGCAGGAGGCCGGCGAGGAGAAAGGCGAGGCTCGAGGCGATGCCGAGCCGCTGGCTCCCCGTCGCTTGCGTGACGGCGCCGATGAGAAGCGGCGCGGCGAACGCGGTGATTTTTCCCGAGAAGGAAAAGAAGCCGAAGAACTCGGTGATCTTGCCGGGCGGACTCATCCTCGCGAGCAGCGCGCGGCTCGACGACTGGATCGGACCCGAGGCGAGCCCAATCAGAATCGCGAAGGCGAGATAGACCTGCTCGCCGGTGGATGCGAACGGCGCGTTCCCCGGCACCTTCGCTTCCACGGGGAGCACGAACAGAACGCTCTCGCGATCGACCGACAGGACGCCGATCGCGGCCAAGACGAACAATCCGAGTGTGAAGACGATGACCCGCTTCGAACCTCTTGCATCGTCGATCGGCCCGCCGAGCGCGGCGCCGATCGTGCCGGCAAGAGTGAGGACGATGCCGAACAGGCCGAGCTCGGTCGCGCCCCAGCCGAACACGGTGGCGGCATAGATGCCGCCGAAGGCGAACACGGCGCCGAGGCCGTCGGCGTAGAGCATGCGCGCGAGAAGGAACAGCGCGACCTGCGCGTCGTCGCGCACGAGATCCTTCACCGAGCGCACAAGCTGCGTAAGACCCGCCGTGACCGCGCGCGGTTGAAGCGGCGCCGCGCGCCGGTCGGGCGTGAATAGAAAGAGCGGGAGCACGAACACGAGGTACCAGATGGCCGAGAATGGACCGACGAGACGGTCGCCCTCGCGCGTTCCGGGATCGAGCGGCACGAGCGGCGGAAGTCCGAGCAGGGTCTTGCCGGTCGCCGGATCGGCGACGAGAAGGCCCGCGACGAGTGCCAAGCTGACGAGACCGCCGATATAGCCCGCCGCCCAGCCTGCGCCCGACAGCGTTCCGAGCCTCTTATCCGAGACGAGCGACGTCATCATGGCGTTGGTAAAGACGGTCGCAAGCTCGGCGCCGATGATGGCGACGCCGAAGGCGATGAGCACGACCGGCACGAGATCGGTGCGGCCGGGCGCCGCGAGCCACAGCCCGAATAGCCCGACGACCAGCATGGCGGAAAAGGCGGCGATCCAGGGCTTGCGCGGCTGGCCCGCATCGGCGATGGCGCCGAGCACGGGCGCGAGCGCGGCTGCGATCAGCTCGGCGATGCCGGTGGCGTAAGCCCAGAGCGCCGCGCCGCGCGCGGGATCCGCCATGAAGCCGTTGACGAAATAGGGCGCGAACAGGAAGGTGACGACGAGCGTGTAGAAGGGCTGCGTCGCCCAATCGAACAGCACCCAGCCGAACAGACCGCGCTTTCCCGCATGCTCGGCCGCATCGCGCGGCACGCCGCGCCGTCGCTCAAGGCCGCCCGTAGGCATCGAGTACGATCAGATGATTGGGAAGCTCGTTATCGGCCACCCGGCCCGGCGGGAAATGCTTGGCGAGGATCTTTCCGCAACGCTCGACCGCGCGGATGAAGCCTTCGGTCGTGGTGCCGCGCGCGAGGTGATTGGTGAGCTCGCCCACCGTGTCCTCCCAGGCCGAAGGCGCCACCTTGCGGTAGATGCCCTCGTCCGCGATGACCTCGGCGAAGCGCTCGACGAAGGAGACATAGATGAGCACGCCCGTGCGCCCTTTCGTGGTGTGCATGTTCTGCACCAGGAACTGCTCGACGGCGCGCTGATGGGCGCGGGCGCGCTTGATGGCAGGAGGCACGAGCCGGTGGCGGATCCCCTCGAGCTGGAACATCACCAGGAAGGTGAGAAACGCCGCAAGCTGGAGCAGATAAATGTACTGCACCGGCCATTTGGTGGCGAAGACGAGGGGAATCGGCACGGCGAGCGAAAGAAGCGCTGCCCATAGCAGCCCGAACGAGCGGTAGCCGTCTGAGGCAATCGCCGCGACGACCACGATCTCGCCGCTCGTCTTCTGCTCCGCGCGCGTGATCGCCGCTGAGATCGCGGCGCGATCTTCAGGCGTGAAGGGCTGCATCGAGGAGGGTGCTACCATCCGCCCGAGGCCCCGCCGCCGCCGAAACTGCCGCCACCGCCGGAAAAGCCGCCACCGCCACCGCCTCCCCCGCTCCAGCCGCCACCGCCGCCGCCATCCCATGTCGGTCCCGGAAGCAAGATCGGACCGGCAGTGCCACTTCGTCCTGCGGGCGCGGCGTAGCGGGCGCTCCGCCACATGCTGTAGGCAATCCAGAAAAAGATCGCGACCCAGAGGATGATGAAGAGCCAACCGATCATAGGATCGTCGGCGTCTATCCGCGCCCTGGCGCGCGCCTCGACTTCCGCCGCGTCCCCGGTCAGCACGAGAACGATGTCGCGGACGCCGTTCTTGATGCCGCCGCCGAAATCGCCCTCGCGAAAGCGCGGCAGGATCGAATTCTCGATGATGATTCTCGACAGCGCATCGGTGAGCGTCCCCTCTAGTCCGGTGCCGACTTCGATGCGGACCTTGCGCTCGTTCGGCGCGACGATTAGGAGGACGCCGTTGTCGAGTTTCTCGGTGCCGATGCCCCAGCGGCGGCCGAGCCGATAGCCGAAGTCCTCGATGGCGTAGCCCTGAAGCGAGGGCAGCGTGACGACCACGAGCTGATCTGAGCTCTTGTCCTCGAGCGCCTTGAGGTCGGCGGTAACGGCAACTTTTTCGGGGTAGGTGAGGAGGTTCGCGTCATCGACGACGCGGCCGGTCAACTCGGGAAAGACCGGCTCGGCCGCGGCAGGCGACATAAGGAGCGCGAGCGCCGTGGCTATCAGCATCCCGCCGAAGCGCCGCACAATTGCCATTGGTGCCCCCCATTGGCTTCGCGCTAGAACTTGACCTCCGGGGGTTTTTCCGTGCCTTCCGCGGCGGTGAAGTTCTGCATCGGCTCGGCGTCAGGATAGAGCAAAGCGCGCCACCAGCGGCCGGGGATCGTCCTGATCTCGGTGTTGTAGTCCCTGACCGCGGTAATGTAGTCCTGCCGCGCGACGGAGATCCGGTTCTCGGTGCCCTCGAGCTGCGACTGGAGCGCGAGGAAGTTCTGGTTGGATTTCAGGTCCGGATAGTTCTCGACGATCAGAAGCAGGCGCCCGAGCGCGCCCGTGAGGTTGTTCTGCGCGTCCTGGAATTTCTGGAACGCGTCGGGATTGGTGAGGATGTCGGGCGGAATCTGCACCTGGGTCGCCTTGGCGCGGGCCTCGACCACTTCGATCAGGACCTTGCTCTCCTGCGCGGCATAACCCTTCACGGTCTCGACCAGATTGGGGATGAGATCGGCCCGGCGCTGATACTGGTTCAACACTTGGCTCCACGCGGCCTTTGCCTGCTCCTGCAAGGTGGGGATGGTGTTGATGCCACAGCCGGCGAGCACGACGCCCGCAAGGAGCAGGCAGGCAAGCCGAAGCATATGGCCCGGCCGGGCGTGGGTCAGTGCCAGCATGAGTGATACTCCCCAATACAACTCAGTCCGCTAGGCCCATCCCTGTATTGAGCGCGAGCAGGCGAAGCAAGAGCTTTCGCCGCCGCTTGGAACCGCGATTGCGGAGTGGTGCCGGGGAGCGACAGGCCGTTACTTCGGCCGGGCGGGGCCGGAATACGCCGAGTTTTGGTGTTGCGCGAATGAAACAGCGGCAAGTTATTCGCGATCGGCTCGCCCGGCGCGCCGCCACATCGTGAACTTAAAATCGCCAAAACGGGGAGGTAAGTACCAGAGGCTACGTGACTTTTGTTCACGGAGCGGCGCCCGCGGCAGAACTTTGGCGCCGGGTGCGGCGTTAGGTTCTTGGAAGGCTTCCGCTGGTCAAATGAGAGTGCCTCTTTTAGTGTGATTCGGCGCGAATCGGGCGTCGGGGGACTCACACGGGGGCGCGCTCATGGGTGCGGCCGATGACTGGGAGCTTGTGTCTTGCGTATCGCGTTTCTGAGGGAAAGGGCGGCTAAGGCCGCCAAGCGAACCTCTTCGACACTTTTCGCTTTCCTGGGCGTTGCGGTTGTGGCCGCCGCGGTCGGCGCATCGATGCCGGCCGAAGCCAAGAAGCAGAAGAACGGCAACAAGCAGGTCGAGGCGGCGATCCCGGACCCCGCAGACGGCGAGCCGATGACGCTCGTGGTCTCCCTCAGCCAGCAGAAGGTCGACGTCTATCGCGGCGTGACCCTGATCACGAGCTCCAAGGTTTCGACGGGAATGCGCGGCTACGCCACCAAGGCCGGCGTGTTCAGCATCCTCGAAAAGCGGAGACATCATCACTCCAACCTCTATAGCGGCGCGCCGATGCCGTGGATGAACCGGATCACCTGGTCCGGCACGGCGCTGCATGCGGGCGTCGTGCCCGGCTATCCCGCCTCGCATGGCTGCATCCGCCTGCCGTTCTCCTTCGCGCCCAAGCTGTTCAAGATCACGACGGTCGGCGACAACGTGATCGTGGCCCGCGACCGCCCGGTGCCGCAATTGATCGCGCACGCCAATCTGTTCCAGCCGCTGCGCACGCCGGCGGCACCTGCGGTAGTCAAGCAGGAGGAACCCCCGAAGCGGCAGTCGAGCAACGAGGCGGTGCCGATGGCGCCGGTGAACACTTATCCAGGCAAGCTCGCAAGGGCCGACGTGCCGGGCACCACCACAGACGTTCCCTCTTCGCTCGAGGCCGAGGCGATCGCGACCAAGACCGCCTCGCCCAACAACGCCGACCCCGCAGCGATCCAGGACACGCACACGCATGCGTTCGATCCGTTCGCTGGCGCCGAGCCCAAGGCGAGCGCTCGCGATGGACACGCAACGGACAGGAGCGCGAAAGCGAGCGGACATGCGCTCGACGAAGACGCCGGTTCGGGGCGTTCACTTGCCAAGGTCAAGGCGGTGCCGGTCAAACCATTGCCCGCGATCGAGATCGCAGCCGCGCAAGCCGCGCCTGCTGCCGCCGCTCCCGCCGAAGCGCTCAAGCCTGTCGAGCCCGTGGTATCGACACTTGCTCCAGCCGCGCAGCCCCCGAAGCCGGCCGAGAGTGGGACTGCTTCCGCCGTTCCGGCCGAGGCGGTCTCCCCAGCCGAGCCGACGCCGGCCGATGCTGCGAGTGCGGCGAACAAGGTCGAGGCCGCTGGGATGACGGCGGGACCCGCGGCGGTCGAACAGGCACGTGTCACAGCGGAACCGGCGCCCGCTTCGACCCCGACTGCGCCCGCTGCCGGTCAGGCGTTGGCCTTGGCCACACCTCCCCAAGCGAGCCCGGCCGAGGCGAGCGCTCTGCCGCAACTCGACGCGCCGCCGTCGGCCGTCGCCGCAAGGCTCATGGCCGGCGCCAAGGAGGCGGCGTTGCTGGCCGCAGAGCCGCGTTCGACGGCGCCGTTGCGCATCCTCGTGACGCGGCGAACCCAGCGCGACCGCATCATCGGCGTTCAGCGCATCTTCGCCGACATGGGTTATCTCGAGCAGCAGGAGTTCGACGGCACCCTTGGCAAGGCGACGGTCGGCGCCATCAAGGCTTTTCAAAAGGCGAACGGCATGCCAGAGACCGGCGCGCTCAACGAAGAGCTGGCGAAGAAGGTCTACGAGGTGTCCGGCAAGGGCGAGCCGCCGGCGGGGCATCTCTATGTCAGGCAGGAATTCGGCCGCGTGTTCGATGCGCCCGTCACGTTCAAGGACCCCGAGACGCCGCTCGGCACGCATATCTACACGGCCCTGAAATTCGGGCCAGGCGACAGCTCGGTGCGTTGGACGTCGATGAGCCTTCAGGGCAACGATTCGGCGGCCGCGCTCGACAGGCTCGACATCCCGAGCGACGTTCGCCAGAAGATCTCCGAGCGGCTCACGCCCGGTTCTTCGCTCATCATCGGCGACACGGCCATCAACACGGCGGGCTTGACCAAAGGCAACGACTTCGTCGTTTGGGCCAAGGAGACGCCGGCCAAGATCACCGCGGCGAGCCTCGACGGCGATTTCACGCCGGCCAAGCCGCGGAAGAAGAAAAGGGTGAGGGCGGTGCGCCGGCCCTATTTCGATTACGGCTATGACCGCTATCAGCGCCCCCCGGGCTTCTCGCGCGGCCCCGCCTGGCCCTGGTAGGGGGCTCTGGCGCGCTCGCGCCTCGTTCTTGTCGGCGCCCGACTCTGGCCTCACCGCGATATGAAAGCGGCCCCTCCGGGGCCGTTTGCTTTTTGAATTGTTGTGAAATTGGAGCGGGCGAGGGGATTCGAACCCCCGACCCCAACCTTGGCAAGGTTGTGCTCTACCCCTGAGCTACACCCGCGAACTCCAACCGAAAAACGGCCCTTACGATCTAGTTGATCGCCGCTGGAATGTCCACCTCCGGCCGGAAAGGGGCTAGACCCGAATGAATCCGAAGGACAGGCCCCGACATCCAAGCCATTCTTGAGCGCGCACGCGCGCACCGCCAGACCTTAGACATGCCAGCAGACCGCAAGACACTCGACGCCCGCCTTGCCGCACTCGGTATCGCAACCACGACCGTCGAGCATGAGCCGGTGTTCACCGTCGAGGAATCGGCCGCTTTGCGGATGAGCATCCCCGGCGCCCACACCAAGAACCTGTTCCTCACCGACCCCGACGGCCGCATGGTCCTCGTCACAGCCAAGGACGACACGCGGGTCGACCTGAAGGCGCTTGCCAAGCGGCTTGGCGCCGAGCGCTTCAGTTTCGGCAAGGCTCCCCGGCTCGAGGCCGTGCTCGGCGTGAGCGCCGGATCGGTGACCCCGCTCGCGCTCATCAATGCGTCGGCGGCAGGCGTCACCGTCGTGGTCGACCAGGCGCTCTTGGACTACGAAGAGGTCAACTGCCACCCGCTGGAAAATACCGCGACCATGCGCCTTGCCACGGCCGATCTCATCCGTTTCATCAAGGAATGCGGCCAGAGCCGCTGATCTTCTCGCTGAGCTGAGGCGTCTCGAACAGTTGCCAAATGCCGCCGCGCAGCCCATCTTTCGAGGTAAGGGCGGCTGATTTCGTAGGTACCGCCCGCGGGCAAGCAGCATGAGCGTCGAAACTCCGATCCTGAAGCAAGGCGGTGCGGGAACCCCCGACGCCGAACTGATCAAGAACACCACTACCAAGGATTTCATGCGCGATGTCGTCGAGGCCTCGCGCGAGGTGCCGGTGCTGGTCGATTTCTGGGCGCCCTGGTGCGGGCCCTGCCGCCAGCTCACGCCGATCCTGGAGAAGGCCGTGCGCGCGGCGAAGGGCGCGATCAAGCTGGTCAAGCTCAATATCGACGAGCACCCGCAAATCCCCGGCCAAATGGGCGTGCAATCCATTCCCGCCGTGTTCGCGTTCCAGGACGGCAAGCCGGTCGACGGTTTCATGGGGGCTCTGCCGGAGTCGCGCGTCAACGCCTTTATTTCCCGGCTCGTCGGCGACTCGGTTGCCGATGCGGCGGCCGATCTCGAAGTTGCGGAGGCGGCGCTTGCCGCCGGCGATCTCAATACCGCGGCCCAGACATTCGGCGAGATCCTGCAAGCGGACCGCGAGAACGCGCAAGCCCTCGCAGGCCTCGCCAAGTGCTACATCAGGACCGGCGACCTCGCCCGCGCCGAGCAGACACTTGCGCTGGTGCCGCCGGCCAAGGCCGAGAGCGCGCCGGTCGCGAGCGCGCGCGCGGCGCTCGAGCTGCAGCGCAAATCCGCAAGCGTCGACGATATCGACAAGCTCCGCGCCGCGGTCGCGGCAGATCCCAACGACGCGCAAAGCCGCTTCGACCTCGCTCTGGCGCTGAACGCCAAGGGCGAACGCGCCGCAGCTCTCGAAGAGCTGCTCGCGATCATCGCCAAGAACCGCGCCTGGAACGACGACGCCGCGCGCAAGCAGCTGTTGCAACTGTTCGACGCCTGGGGCGCCGCCGATCCCGCCACGGTCGCGGGCCGGCAGAGGCTCTCCTCGCTGCTCTTCGCCTGACGCAAGGAGCAAATCCGCGTGGGTATCACCGACCGCTATCTTACCGTCGCAGACATGCCGCAGATGCTGGCGATGTTCCCCTTGCGCGGCGCCATTCTGCTCCCGCGCGCCTCGCTCACGCTCAACGTGTTCGAGCCGCGCTATCTCGCGCTCGTCGATCATGCGCTTGCCGCCGACCGCCTGATCGGCGTGGTGCAGCCCGCGCCGGAAGCCGGAGACGCCGAGTCGCCGAAGGGGCGGAGTTTCCCCTTGCGGTCCGTGGGCTGCGCGGGGCGGCTCTTCTCCTTCACCGAAAGCGACGACGGCCGCGTCGTGATCGCGCTCGCGGGCATCGCGCGCTTCACCATCACCGGCGATGTCGCGGGCGACACGCCGTTCCGCATCTGTCAGGTCGATTTTTCGCCCTTCGCCAAGGACTTCGTCACCGGCCACGGCGAGGACGACGTCGACCGCCCGCGCCTTCTCGCCACGCTCAAAAACTATCTCACCGCGAGCAACCTCAACGCGGACTGGGACCGCATCGACGGCGCCTCCAGCGAGCGGCTGGTCAATACGCTGTCGATCCTCAGTCCCTATGGGCCGGAGGAGAAGCAGGCTCTGCTCGAAGCGCCCGACTTGCGCGCGCGCGCCGAGGCACTGGTCGCGCTCGCAGAGATGGAGCTCGCGGCTCGGGACGACGGTTCGGGGACTTCGATACAATGACGGAGGCGCGGCCGTGACCAACGAACGCGGCGGCGAACGCCGCCTCGATCCGAAGCTCCTCGAGATCCTGGTCTGTCCCCTGACCAAGACCTCGCTCGACTACGACCCCGAACGCCAGGAGCTGATCAGCCGCGCCGCGGGCCTCGCCTATCCGATCCGCGACGGCATCCCGATCATGCTGCCGGAAGAAGCGCGCAAGCTCGACCAGAGCTAGAACCTTTGCCCCGTCAGCAGGCTGGGCACCGTCCCGGACCGTCCCGCCGCTTCGCTGACGAGGAAGCGCTTCAGCGCGGGAGCCCGATCGACCAGCCCCAGGCCCAGGTCGCGCAGCGTGCGCAAGGGGGCGCTGTCGTTCGAGAACAGCCGGTTCAATCCATCCATCACGGCGGCCGAGAAGGCGCTGTCGAAACGGCGCCAGCGCACGTAGCGCTCAAGCGGGACTGCGCTGCCGATGTCGAGGCCGAGCCGTGCCGTTTCGACCACGGTCTCCGTGAGCGCGGCGACGTCGCGCATGCCGATATTGAGCCCCTGCCCCGCCAGCGGATGAACGACGTGCGCCGCGTCGCCGATGAGCGCAAAGCGGTCTGCCACGAAAGAGCGGGCGATCTGCATGTCGAGGCTGAAGGACTGCCGGAGACCGGCAAGAGAGATCGCGCCGAGCCTGTGTCCGAAGCGCTTGGTGAGCTCTTCGAGGAAGCGGGCCTCACCGGCCGCCATGATGGCGGCGCCTTCTGCGGCGTCCTCGGTCCACACGATGGACGAGCGGTTCCCGGTAAGAGGGAGGATGGCGAACGGCCCCGCGGGCAGGAAATGCTGCACGGCCTTGCCGTGATGCGGCCGCTCATGCGCGACCGTGGTCACGATGCCCACTTGCGGATAGGACCAGCCCACGCATTTGATGCCGGCGCGCTCGCGCAGATGCGAGCGCTTGCCATCGGCGGCGACGAGAAGGCTCGCAGCGATCGTCATGCCACTGGCAAGCGAGACCTCGGCGGCAAAAGGACCGGCGTTGAAATCGGTCACGCGATCGGAAGGATAAACAGCGACGGCGGGCTCGACCGCAACAGCTTCGGCCAGCACGCGGTCAAGATCGCCGTGCTCCGCCATGAAGGCGCTCGTGCCGCTCTCTCCAAGCTCCTCGTCGAAGCCGAGCAAATGGGGACGGAGCGCTGCATCGAGCGCGCTGTCGGTAATCTCGATCGCTTCGATAGCTTGGACTGACGGCGCAAGCTCTGCCCAGAGATCGAGCGCCGAAAGCAGATTCTTGGTTGCCGCCGAGAGCGCGAGCGAGCGAGCGTCTTCCATGCCGCTTCGTCCGGTCTCCGCCAGCTCCGCGTCGATCAAGGCGATGCGGAAACCTTGCGGCGCAAGGCGGCCGAGCGCGAGCGCGAGCGTCCGGCCCAAGAGCCCGCCGCCCGCGACCGCAACGTCGAACCGTTCCAGGCCTCGTGTGCGTCCATCCGGCATGGGAGAGCCATGACACGTTCCGCAGCTTGCGTGAACCTGCTAAAGGCTTCTCCCGCCCGCCTTGGAAGGACTTCGCCCGTGAGCCGCGCGCTGGAACAGCTTCTTTCGATCCTCGAGCTCGAGCAGCTCGAAGTGAACCTGTTTCGAGGCTTGAGCCCTCAGGTCGGCTGGCAGCGCGTGTTCGGCGGACAGGTGATCGGCCAGGCCCTGGTCGCGGCCCAGCGCACGGTGGTTGACCGCCTCGCCCACTCCCTGCACGCCTATTTCTTGCGGCCCGGCGATCCCGCGGTGCCGATCATCTATAACGTCGACCGCATCCGCGACGGCGGCAGCTTCACAACACGCCGCGTGGTGGCGATCCAGCACGGCCACGCGATCTTCTCCATGGCCGCCTCGTTCCACAAGGAGGAGCCCGGACTCCAGCACCAAACCAGCATGCCGGACGTGCCGCCGCCGGAAGCGCTGCCCAGCGAGGCGGAGCTCAAGGCGAAACTCATCGACAAGCTGCCGCCGCAGGTCAAAATCTATTGGGAGCGCGAGCGGCCGATCGAAATCAGGCCGGTCGATCTATCGCGCTATCTTTCGCCGCAGAACCGTGCGGCGAGCCAGCAGGTCTGGATCAGGGCGACGGGCAAGCTCGGCGACGATCTCGCGCTACATCAATGCGTGCTGGCCTATGCGTCGGATTTTACGCTGCTCGACACGGCGCTGATCGCGCATGGCCGCTTCATTTTCGATCCGCGGCTGATGCTCGCGAGCCTCGACCACGCGCTCTGGTTCCATCGCCGCTTCAGGTCGGATGACTGGCTGCTCTACGCCCAGGACAGTCCAAGCTCGGGCGCCGGGCGGGCGTTCTGCCGCGGCACCTTGTTCACGCGCGACGGGGTGCTTGTGGCCTCGACCGCGCAGGAAGGATTGCTCCGCGAACGCCAGCCCGGGAGTTGATGCCTATTCCATAGGCATCGGCTCTCTTTAGCTCATATTTTAGGCTGACCGGAGAACCTCCCGTGAGGCCGGGCCCGACCGCTTCTCGAAAAACCTAAACAAGATCAGCTATTTACAAAATCAGCCGCGAGTTGGCACGCGGCTTGACTCTCCTCATCCGTTCGCGCGACCGGACGGGCGTTCGAGACCCGGTCGGCCGCAATCATGGAGGGGTGAGAGATGAAGCTCGTGATGGCGATCATCAAGCCATTCAAGCTCGATGAGGTGCGCCAAGCCCTCACAGAGCTCGGACTGCAAGGCATGACCGTGACCGAAGTGAAAGGCTACGGGCGGCAGAAGGGCCATACGGAGATCTATCGCGGCGCCGAATACGCCGTGAACTTCCTGCCCAAGATCAAGATCGAGGTCGTGATCCCGACCAAGATGGTCGACAAGGCCGTGGAGGGCATCGTCGCGGCGGCAAAGACCGGACAGATCGGCGACGGCAAGATCTTCGTCGTCCCCGTCGAACAGACGGTGCGCATCCGCACCGGCGAAACCAACGAATCAGCTCTGTAAGAGGGGAGATGAAGATGACCCTTGCCAAATATCTTTCTTCGGCGGTTCTCGCGCTCGCCGCGCTCCTGATCGCCAAGCTTGATCCCGCGCTTGCGCAAGAGGCGGCCGAGGCGGCCGCCGAAGCACCGAAGCCGGCCATCGACAGCGGCGATACGGCGTGGATGCTCACATCCACGGCGCTCGTGCTAATGATGACCGTGCCGGGTCTTGCGCTCTTCTATGGCGGCATGGTGCGCAAGAAGAATGTGCTCAGCATCATCATGCAATGCTTTGCCACGACCTGCATCGTCACCGTGGCGTGGATGGTGCTCGGCTACTCTTGGGCCTTCACCGACGGTGGCGGCATGCAGAGCTATCTCGGCGGCATGTCGCAATTCATGCTGAAGAGCATGACGATCGACAGCACAAATTCGCTCGCGGCGACGATCCCCGAGTCGGTGTTCATGACGTTCCAGATGACCTTCGCCATCATCACGCCCGCGCTCATCGTCGGCGCCTTTGCCGACCGCATGAAGTTCTCGGCGCTCGTGCTGTTCATGACGCTGTGGGTGCTGTTCGTCTATGCCCCGATCGCGCATTGGGTGTGGGGCGGCGGCTTTCTCGGCGGCGCGGGCGTGCTCGACTTCGCCGGCGGAACCGTCGTGCATATCAATGCGGGCGTCGCCGGTCTCGTCACCGCGCTCTATCTCGGCAAGCGCAGCGGTTACGGGTCCGAGAACATGGCCCCGCACAACCTCGTCTACAGCCTGACCGGAGCCGCGCTGCTGTGGGTCGGCTGGTTCGGCTTCAACGCCGGATCGGCGGTGGCCGCCAATGGACGCGCGGGCATGGCGATGGCGGTCACCCAGATTGCCACGGCAACGGCGGCGCTCGGCTGGATGTTCGCCGAATGGCTCGTGCACCGGAAGCCGAGCGTGCTCGGCATCATTTCGGGGGCGGTCGCGGGCCTCGTGGCCATTACCCCGGCCTCGGGCTTCGTCGGTCCGGTCGGCGCGCTGTGGATCGGCGCGGCGGCGGGCGTGGGCTGCTTCTTTGCCGCGACCACGGTCAAGCGCGCCATCGGCTACGACGATTCGCTCGACGTTTTCGGGGTGCACGGCATCGGCGGCATCATCGGGGCGATCCTGACCGGCGTGTTCGCCGTTGAGGCGATCGGCGGCGCCAAAGGCGCTCTCGAAGGCAATGTCGGCCAGATCTGGACGCAGATCGAAGGCATTGCCGCGACCATCGCGTGGTCGGGACTGGCCACCTTGGTCATTCTCGTCGTGGTGAACATCTTGACCGGCGTCCGCGTGAGCCAGGCCGTCGAGGTCGAAGGTCTCGACATCAACCTGCATGGGGAGGTGGTACCGTAAGGTCTCCTCGCGCCAAACGACCGAACCGAACGAAAAGAGAGCCAAGTCGCCCCTTCCCGCGACTTGGCTCTCGCCCTTTGAAGCCGGGCATCTCACGGCCATTGCCGCAAGCCTCGCCATCCCCTAACACCGGCCGCATGTCTCCCCGCGACATGCCGACTTACCTCGACGACGTGGTGCGCTCGCCATTTGTCCGACTCGCGGCTCTGCTCGAAGGGATTTCGCCGGGCGCGCCCCCGATCGACCTCTCGCTTGGAGAACCCAAGGCGCTGATCCCGCCTTTCCTTGGCCCGACGCTGCAAAACCATCTCGGCGAATTCGGCCGCTATCCGCCGATCAAGGGGATCCCTTCGCTCCGGAACGCGATCGCCGATTGGATGGGGCGGCGCTATCCGATCCTGAAGGGCGCGATCGACCCCGAACAGCACATCCTGCCGCTCAACGGATCGCGCGAGGGATTGTTCTCGGCCATCTTTCCCGCAAAGGCGCGGAAGCCTCAGCTCGACGAACCGGCGGTCCTGATCCCGAACCCCTTCTACCAGGCCTATGCCGCGGCCGCCGCGGCCTCGGGCGCCCCACCTGTGTTCCTCACAGCGCGAGCCGAAGATGGCTTCCTGCCAAGGCTCGACGACATTGACGCGGCTCTCCTTCAGCGCACGGCCGCCTTCTATCTCAACACCCCGTCGAACCCGCAAGGCGCCGTCGCCGACTGCTCCTATCTTGCGAAGGCGACCGCGCTCGCGCGACGATTCGATTTTCTCCTCTTCGCCGACGAGTGCTATTCCGAGATCTATGGCGAGACCCCTCCTCCGGGAGCGCTCGAGACAGCTTGGGCCGAGACGCGGAGCCTCTCCAATGTCGTGTCGTTCCAGTCGCTGTCGAAGCGCTCGGGCCTGCCGGGCCTCCGGTCGGGGTTCGTCGCAGGCGACCCCGTCTTCAGTGCCGCCTTCGCCCGCTTTCGCAACGTCGCCTGCCCGCAAGTGCCGCTTCCCGTGCAGCATGTCTCCGCCGAGGCTTGGGCGGACGAGCGCCATGTCGAGGAGGGGCGGGCGTTGTACCGGCGGAGTTTCGCCATCGCCGACGAGCTTCTCGACGGCCGGTATGGCTACCGGCGCCCGCAAGGAAGCTTCTTTCTTTGGCTGAAAATGGCTGTTTTCGGGGGCGGGGAGGCGGCCGCGAAAACCCTTTGGAAAGGGTGTGGTGTCAGAGTGCTGCCGGGCACTTATCTCGCACAGGCCGGACCCGATGGCGTCAATCCGGGTATCGACCATGTCAGGATCGCGCTCGTGCATGACGCGGAGACCACACGCGAGGCCTTGACGCGGGTCGTCGCCACATTGGGTTGAGGGGATGGCCAGCAGAGGAAGATCGAAGGCGCGCCGGCGCCTCCTGCCGGGAGCGGTCGAAACCGGCCTGCGCCGGATCATGTTCGGCGGCTACGGGTTGCTGTTCGTCACGATCGCCTGTGCCGCATGGGCGAGCCTCGCCACCTGGTCGGTGCACGACCCTAGCCTCAACAACGCCACGCGCGCGGTGCCGCGCAATTTTCTCGGCTCGTGGGGCGCGGTGCTCGCCGACCTCACCATCCAATCCCTTGGCCTCGCCGCGATCATTCTGTTCCTGCCACTTGCGGCATGGGGGTGGCACCTCGTCTTCAGCACGACGCCGGACCGCAGAAGACGGCGGTTCCTCGCCTGGCCCGCATCCGTGATCCTGCTTGCCGCGGCGTTCGCGGCTTTCCCGCAACCCAAAAGCTGGCCCCTCCCCAATGGTCTCGGCGGCATTCTCGGCGACTTCTTCATGGCCGGCGCCCACGTCATTGGGCCTTTCCTGCCCGAGGCCGCGGTGTCCTTTGTCGCCGGGCTCGCCTTCTTCGTGATCGGCACGATGCTGCTCCTGTTTGCTTGCGGCACCTCGACCTCGCGGCTCATTGCGCTGTGGGCGCCGCAGAGCGGCGTTGCCGGCGAATGGGCCAATGCCTCGCTCGGCGCGGCGATGCATGTCGCCATGCATGCCGGCGCGAGACTGCGGCACACCTTCCGCGGGCGCGACGCGTTCAACGAGGAGATTGAGGATCGGCTCGATGAGGGCGCGGACGACGAGGACGTGGAGCCCGCGCGCAGGCTCGACGCCGATGGACGCATCGAACCCTCGTTCGGCCCGGCGCCGATCGGCGAAGCGTTCGACGAGGACGAGGGGGACGACGACATCACGTCGCCCAACTACCGCATCACGCGCCTCAATCCGCAAAAGAAAAGGAAGCATACCGGCCTCGCCCGCCAGACCCACTCCGACGAACCTTACGAGCCGCCCTCGATCAAGCTCCTGCAACCGCCGAAAGGGAGCAAGGGACGCGGCGTCAGCGACGAGGTGTTGCAGGAGAACGCGCGCGAACTGGAGGGCGTGCTTCAGGACTTCGGCGTCAAGGGCGAGATCACCAATGTCCGGCCGGGCCCGGTGGTCACGCTCTACGAGCTCGAGCCCGCGCCGGGGACCAAGTCGTCGCGCGTCATCGGGCTTGCCGACGATATCGCGCGCTCGATGAGCGCGGTCGCGGCGCGCGTCGCCATCGTCTCCGGGCGCAACGCCATCGGCATCGAGCTCCCCAACGACCGCCGCGAGATCGTGGTCTTGCGCGAGATGATCGAATCGCCGGACTTCGAGGAGACCGACGCGAGGCTCGCGCTTGCGCTCGGCAAGAATATCGGCGGCGAGGCGATCATCGTCGATCTCGCTCGCATGCCGCATCTGCTCATCGCCGGCACCACCGGCTCCGGCAAGTCGGTCGGCATCAACACCATGATCCTGTCGCTGCTCTACCGGCTGTCGCCCGACCAATGTAAGTTCATCATGATCGATCCAAAGATGCTCGAGCTGTCCGTCTATGACGGCATCCCGCATCTGCTCGCGCCCGTTGTCACCGATCCGAAGAAGGCGGTGGTCGCGCTCAAATGGACGGTGCGCGAGATGGAGGAGCGCTACAAGCGCATGTCGAAATTGGGCGTGCGCGACATCAAGGGCTACAACAGCCGCATCCTGCAAGCCGAGGCCAAGGGTGAGGTGCTGACCCGCACGGTGCAGACCGGCTTCGACCGCGCGACCGGCCGCGCAATCTACGAGCAGGAGGAGATGGACTACGACGCCATGCCCTTCATCGTCGTCATCGTCGACGAGATGGCCGACCTGATGATGGTCGCCGGCAAGGACATCGAAGCAGCCGTGCAGCGTCTCGCGCAGATGGCGCGCGCCGCCGGCATCCACCTCATCACCGCCACTCAGCGCCCGAGCGTCGACGTGATCACCGGCACCATCAAGGCGAATTTCCCGACGCGCGTCAGCTTCCAGGTCACCTCGAAGATCGACAGCCGCACCATTCTCGGCGAGCAGGGGGCCGAGCAGCTCCTCGGCCAGGGCGACATGCTGTTCATGGCCGGGGGCGGACGCATCCAGCGCGTCCACGGCCCCTACGTCGCCGATACCGAGGTCGAGGAGATCGTCGCG
>DASUQP010000185.1:0-4972 GCA_036280475.1 Methyloceanibacter sp.
CAGCCGTCTCGCGGCTATGAATGATCTTATAGGCCTGCGGTACGAACGCCGCGGTGGTCAGCGTCGCTGCAATTCCAGACACGATCGTCTCCATCGTCAGTCCTTCACGCCAAAATCCTGATCTAGCAGCCTTTGCAAAGATAGGGCATCGATTTCATCCAAGGTGATACGGCATGACGCATAGAGCGACCCTCGCCCTTGTCCTTCTTGCGGTTGGCGTGTCACCGGCGCTCGCGACATCGGGTCCCGGCTGCCTGGTTGTCGTGAACGTCGCCGCCGCCGACGTCCTCAATCTTCGCGCATCGCCATCGCCATCGGCGCGGATCGTGGACACGCTCGTCCCCGGCCAGCACGGCATCATCCATCTCGACGCGCAGTGCCGGCCCAAGGCGCTGCCTTGGGGCAGTCGCTGGTGCCCGGTGACGCACTATCAGGGCGACAAGGTTGCGCAGGGTTGGGTCAAGGCTCGTTACGTGCGGGACAGTGACTGCCCGTGATATTCCTATCAATTAAGATGCGAAGCTTCCTGTTGCTTGCGATCAGCGCTGTTCAGTTGCGGGGGAGGCCATCGCCGGCACGCCGAGGTTGCGGCGAATATCGGCGGGCTCAATGCCCGGCGCGCGCCGATCGATGCCCGGTAGCGCCGGATCGGGAAGCCGTGACAGCCGCAGCGAATTCACCACGAGCAGCAGGCTCGAACTCGCCATCACGGCGGCGGCCAGCACCGGCTGCAACGTTCCAAGCGCCGCAAGCGTAAGCGCGATGAGATTGTAGCCAAAGGCCCAGGCGAGGTTGGTGACGATGGTCAAGCGCACCGCGCGCGACACCACGATCACCCAAGGCAACATGCACAAACCGTCCTTGGGCAGGACGAGCGCGGCCGTCTCCCGCGCGAGGTCTGTCGCCGAGCCGACGGCAATGCCGACGTCAGCGTCGGCAAGCACGGGCCCGTCGTTCAGGCCATCCCCGACCATGGCCACCACTTCGTGGCGTTGCCGATATTCATCGAGCGCGGCCTGCTTCGCTTCCGGCGAAAGTTCCGCTTGCACGTCGTCGATCCCGACCATGGCGGCAATCCTGCGGGCGGCCGGCGCGAGATCGCCGGTCAGGAGCGCAACTTGAAGCCCGAGGCGGCGCAGTTCCTCGATCGTCGCCCGCGCCTCGGGATGGGGCGTGTCGTCGAAGGCCAAAACGGCATGGACGCGGCCCCCCCAGCCGATGGAGATGACGGAATGACCGCTCGCCTCCAGCGACCGGGCCTTCTCGGCGAGGAGCGGCGGGAGCGGCCAACCGAGATCGCGCATGAAGGCTCGATTTCCGGCGGCGACCGGCTCGCCGCCGACCTGTCCCTTGATGCCGCGGCCGGGAACGGCTTGAACATCACCGGCGACGTCGGGTGCTATGCCTTTCGCCTCGGCTGTCGCGATGATGGCTCGCGCGAGTCCATGTTCGGAATAGCGTTCAAGCCCGGCGGCGCGGGCAAGCACGAGGTCGGTCGTCGCCCCTTCGGTCGCGATACCGACAAGGCGCGATGTGCCTGAGGTCAGGGTACCGGTCTTGTCGAAGGCGATCAGCCGCGTGCGGGCAAGCGCTTCCAAAGTGCCCGGATCCCGCACGAGGCAGCCGCAGCGCGCGAGCCGGCCAATTCCGAGCGAGGTCGCGAGCGGCGCGGCGAGACCGACCGCGCAAGGACAGGCCACGACCAGCACCGCAAGGCCAATGAGGAGCGCACGGTCGAACGGCAGTGTCTGCGCCCAATACCCGACGGCAAGCCCGCCGAGAAGGAGAACGAGCGGCACCGAGAGGCCGACGAGGCGATCGGCGATGCGCTGGATCGGGCTTCGGCGCGACAGGGCCTCGCGAACCGAGCGGCAAATCTGCGCCCAGCGCGTGGCCGAGCCGGCGCCGCTGCTTCGGAGCAACAACGGTCCGTCCAGATTCATGCTGCCGGCGATCACGGTGGAGCCCGCACTTTTGACCACCTGGCGGCTTTCTCCGGTCATCACCGATTCATCGGCGTGGGAGCGACCCTCGACCACGACGCCGTCGACGGGAATGCGCTCGCCGGGCCGGACACGCACAAGCATCCCCGGCGCGATATCCCGCACCGGCCGGCGCACCTCGACGCCTCCATCGACCGTCGTCGCGGACTCGCTTTCAGCCGCCAGGAGCGGCTCAAGATCGCGCGCCGCCTTGGCGCGGCCCGCCGCCTCGATATAGGCGCCGACGGTAAACAGCATCAGCACCATGGTTGCCGTGTCGAAATAGACCTCCTCGCTGCCTTCGACGGTCGCGAAGACGGAATAGGCGTAGGCGGCGGTGACGCCGAGAACGACGAGCGCCGAGGAGGTGACGCGCCCCTGTGCCGCCGCCGTCCACATTTCGCGCAAGTACGGCTCGCCGAGAATGATCAATGCCGGCGTCGCGAAAAGCCAGAGCAGCAGGTGAATCCACGGGATCAACCAGGGGTCGGCGCTGAACGTGCCTGCGTAGAGCAAGAGACTGATCAGCATGATGTTCATGGTGAGAAAGGCGCCGACGCCGAGCCTGATCAAAAGCCAGGCCGCCTCCCACTCTTCGCTCTGGCCGTGCTTCACCTGATAGGCGATGCAGCACCCATAGCAGCAGAAGGAACAGTCCTCGCCGTTCACCGTGCGCTGCATCGGGCGGATCCCGATGGGCAGCAGGCAATGGCTGCACAGATTGCCGTCTCGTCCAGTCATCCCGGACTTCCTTGCGGCAAGGCATGCAGATGGGTGTCAAAGGGCAACACGCCGCGTCCAAGTGTAATGAGCCCGAGCAACAGGATGAAGCTGCCGGCCACCCACACGCCGCGCTGCCGCCATATCGGCGCGAGAAGGCGCCCAACCCCACCCATCATCAACATCGCAGGAAACGTACCCAAGCCGAATGCCAGCATGACGAGAAAGCCGGACACGGCGCTGGCGGTGCTCGCCGCCTGGACGGCGAAGGCATAGACCAGAGGACAGGGCAGAAATCCGTTGAACACGCCAAACGCGACCGGGGCGGCACGGTTCTCTGACGTCAGCAGATTGCGCAAGGACATCGCAAGGGTGCTGCCGCCAAAGCCGATCGTTGCACCTTGGAAGCGTTGGAGCACGCCGAAGAACTGTAACGCGACGGCGATCATGAGAAGTCCGGCGACAATCGCCAGACCGCGCTGGGCGCCGTCGAGCGGGCCGTTTAGAACGGGGACCGCCAACCCCCGCGAGGTGCACAGCATCTCGCCCAACGCGCCTGCCGCCGCACCCAGGAAACAGTAAGTGGTGAGCCGGCCGAAATTGTAGAGCACGTGCCGGCCCGCGGTCGCGGCCGCCCCGCCCCGATCGCGGCCGAGCGCGCAGGCAAAGCCGCCGCACATGCCGATGCAATGAAAGCTGCCGGCGAACCCGGCGACGAATATCACGAGATAATAGGTCACTGGCAGAGACTACCCGACCAGTCGCCCATCCGTCACCGAGAGAGTGTTGCGCAGCGCCGCTACCAGCGGATCAGCCAGATGACCCAAACGAAAAAGGCGGTGTGGGCGATTGCGCCGCCGATATAGGCGATCATTTGGTAGATATCCGCGTTTGCGAACGTGAAAGCCGTATGCTCGAGCACGCCCCCCTCCCGCTCAGCCCAAGGAGACCAGTTTCACGTTGACCGCCAGAGCGGTGAACAGCAAGATCAAGTTCAATATCGCGGCCGCCAACACGAGCTTCGCTGCCAGCATGGTCTCTTCCTTTCCTAATCGATGACTTCCCGGCTTTCAGGTGGCTCCGATAGATAGATGCGCCCGGGACCGAGGCCGCCCCAATAGGCGTAGGCGTAATAGAGTCCCCAGATGAAGAGCACCGCGTAGACGGCCAAGAGCCATAGCGGGATATAGCCGTGCCGCCCCTCGATGGCGCCGCCGCCATATTCCTCGAGCTCGTCCGCGTGGGAGTGCGGTTCACTCCTTGGCTTGGTCGGCGTGTTGTCTGTTTGCGTCACTTTCCATCTCCATCTCGCAGAATCTGACGGACGCCTCGTCGGCGCGGTGGAATGCGCCCGAAAGCACGCCCCAAACAAAGACGCAGACCGCGCCAAGACTCATCAAGAGCGCGCTGAGGTAGGGTCCAGTGATCTCGAAACCCTCCATGTCTCATTCTCCTGTGGTGGCGGCTTGCGTGGCGCCCATGGCCGCAGCCTTCGGCTGCGCGTCCTGGCCAGGAATGTAGGCCGTCTCAGGGGTATCGGCTGTGAGATCGGGGTTGTTCAGCGCCGCCCGGGCCGCCTCGGGGATCGCCAGCGGCTGCTTCGTCAGCGGATCCTTGTAGGCGGATAGGGCGAGAACATAGTAGGAGAGCGCCCACCGATCCTCCTCGGGGAGCGAGTCGCCGTAAGACGGCATGGGCGTGCCGGTCAATCCGGTCGTCATGGTGCGGAAGATGTCCTGAACCGTCGGCCCGGACTTGAATTGACCCGCCGTCAGGTCGGCCGGGACGATCGTGAAACCGTCGTCATCCTCGAGCCCGGCAGCTTTCTCGCCGTCGCCCTTCCCGCCTTGACCGTGGCATTCCCAGCATTTCGCTTGGTCCCAAACTTCCTTGCCCCGAGCGATGAGCTCTTGCGAGGGAGCGGGCGGCTTGCCGATATACAAGGGCGCGCCGGGCGGCTCCTCCAGGAAGAAAGCGTAGGGCTTTGCGGGATCGGAGCGGTCCACCGCCAGCACATATTTGATGTACTGGATCACGGCGAGGCGGTCGTTGACCGGCAGCTCATACCAGGCAGGCATCGCCGTACCGCGGACGCCGCGCGTGATGGTCCGGAACAGATCGCCGTCGGCCGGCACTGCCTCGTTGGTCAACCTGAACTTGAAGACGGCGTTGTTGAAGTTCCGCGGACGCTGAAGGTAGAAGAAGGTCGATGCAGGGCCGTTGCCGTCGCCTTTCTCGCCATGGCAGCCGAGGCACCGGCGCTCATAGAC
>DASUQP010000186.1:0-3902 GCA_036280475.1 Methyloceanibacter sp.
CGCACCACTCAGCCGCTTAGCCTCGTGAGCGTGGGATGGGAGTGTCGTACAAGCCGAGCCTGAAGGAATACTGCAGCATACTGAAGGATTACGCCATCAGCGGAATCGCATCTTATGACAGCCTTGATAGCGCGACGAGACTCCGCGTGGAGAGATCTCTCGGTCGCAGGATCGAGAGCCGCGCCAACCCCCCATTTGCAAGCCGTGCCAGCAATGCTTCAAGATCGTTGTTGGGCGCGAAAATCGCATACACGCCGTGTGACGGAATCGCTCCGGATGTGTCCGGCGCAACGCGCGGGATTTTGGCGAGCTCAGGGATCAGGAGTTTCGGGCGCGACCAGTCCGATGCCCTTATTCGGTCTATCGGTCTGTACCAAGTTGCGCCTGCTCTGACGATCGAACGCTTCTCCAGCTCAAGGCGGAATCTTTCCAGGCGAGCCTTGGCCAGGGGGAAGTTCCCAAGATCGCGAAGCTTGCCGTCTGGAGCGTTCATTGCGATAACCTGCCGGCCGCTCCATCGGATTTCTCCCTCGCCGACCTCGGAAGCATCCAACCACAGTAACGTGAGCTCCGGCTCGACACGATCGTCCTCGGGGTCGAGCACGAAAGCTCTGGTGCAGCCTAGCGCAGGGCCGACGCGGACGCGATACCCGGCTTCGACGAGCGTCATCCTTCGGGACGGCCGCAACGCGGATTTCCGTTTGCCTGCCCGCTGACGTTTCCTCATTACGAGAAGAGAAGGATAGGCGTCGACCCACCGCTGATATGCTGTGTCGGCTTCGACCGGCGTCTCCTTTTCGATGACGACTTCGGGAAGCCGCGTAGTCCGGAACCCATCAGCAAACGCCATATAGCGCCAGCGATCGGAACACACGAACCCCAACCGTCCGCCCTTCCTTAAATAGCCAATGGACAGATCGAGAAACGGCAGGAAGAGATCGCCGCGCGCCACCGCCTGGGGCAGTCGTACTTCGTATTGGCTGCGCAGTTTCGGAGGGATCTTCGACCATCTCGCATAAGGAGGATTGCCGGCCACGTGAGAGAACGACTCCTCCGCGATCTCAGCGAGCAGAAAATCGGTCGTCCTCACCCACGAGCGCGCGATAGTCGCAGCATCGGCTGGTTTCATGCCGCAGCTCTTGAGAACCTCGCGCACTCTCTTCCGTGCGCGCCGGGCTTCGACGGGATGAATTTCGAACGCGACGATTCTGTCGATCAGTTGTTTCTTGTTGGGTCTGCGCTTCCCCCTCGACAGGGACTTCAGTAGCCGGCTGGTGGCTTCCCCGATGAACATGCCGTCGCCGGTCGCCGGCTCGAGCAGCCGCGCTTCGGCGAGATTCGCATCGGCTTTCCAGCCGATAGAATCCAGAAGTCTGATGACCACCTCGCGTCGCGTATAAACACCGCAACGTCGGTGAATCTCTTCCATATCGGGCGATACCTCGCAATTCGCGGTGGATGGAACAGTTCAAGCATTGGCCGCGCTACTCATGTACTTGGGGTCGTGCCAACATATGTGCATCGAATCAGTAGTTTGAGCGGATCAAGTTGTCACCCAATTAACAGGCCTCAACGCCATGGCGGTCGCGGGTTTGTTCGCAGGAATCGGAGGCCTCGAACTCGCCTTTGCCGAGGCCGGGTACGACGCTGTCGTGCTGTCCGAGATCGACTCCTCGGCGCAGTCGGTCCTCAGGCATCGCTTTCCCCGAGCGACGGTCGTCGGCGACATCGCTGGAATACCTGACTTGCC
This sequence comes from Methyloceanibacter sp., assembly GCA_036280475.1. Classification (GTDB taxonomy): domain Bacteria; phylum Pseudomonadota; class Alphaproteobacteria; order Rhizobiales; family Methyloligellaceae; genus Methyloceanibacter. The sequence continues at coordinate 1,751 of DASUQP010000186.1, forward strand.
AGTGGGCGTTGAAATCGTCACGGCTGGGTTTCCCTGCCAAAACCTAAGCATGGCCGGACACGGAGCAGTCCTCCTTCCGAGTCTGTCCGCGTGTGAAAAATGCAGGGGTTCACGGCAGGTTGGACCGAGGCCGTGCCGGAAGGTACTGAACGACTGAGGTGGAAACTCATAGCCAACGCCGTTTCGGTTCCAGTAGCGGCTTGGGTGGCCTCCCGGATTAGGACTCCGGGTCCGATTGTTGACCTTGAATGCAGATCGCTGCCGGACGCGGCCAAGTGGCCCGACGCCGCTTGGAACGTTGGAAACGGACGAGTTGCGGTAAGGGTGGGCGATAGGCCCCTGAACTTGTCAGCGCAGTCCATAACAGTTTTCAGGGATACGACCTGGCCTCGTCTTTCGGAACGAGCGCTGCAGGGTTTCCTTCGGAGAGCGACAGAGGGAAACCTGCGCTTCCCACCAGGCTTCATCGACAGGCTCCGAGCAGCGCGAGCAACATTTTCCTCAGCCGCTTGATTTGCAAGTAGACCTTGAAGACGCCCGAAATTGAGACCTTCGCGCTCTCCTTTCGGGCATTTTTGCGCCGGCAAAGCCAGTTTTATGCCAGCCTTATATGATCGATTAGGTTGGCGCGGTGCCGTTCGCTCGCTAAGACAGAGCCATGATTGGAAGCGAACCGCGATACCAGGCCTTTCTCGAAAGCCGCGCGCGCGAAGGCCTGCGGCGGTTCTTGCTTGCCGTCGCCGCGGGCGAGGCGCGGACCCTCGCCGCCGAGGGCGGGTCCTACGTCAACTTCTCCAGCAATGACTATCTTGGCCTGCGCTTCAACGCGGCTTTGATCGAACGAGCGATGACGTGGGCCAGGGAATGGGGCGTGGGCTCCGGCGCCTCGCGCCTCGTCACCGGTAATCTCGACCTGTTTCGGCCGATCGAGGCCAAGCTGGCGCGCCTCAAGGGCAAGCAAGCCGCGCTCGTCATGGCGTCGGGCTTCCAGACCAACGCCGCCGCGCTCCAGGCGCTTCTCGATCGGAGCGTGCTCGGCGCCGAGCCGCTCGTCTTCGCCGACCGCCTCAATCACGCAAGCATGCATTTCGGCTGTGAGGCGGCCGGCGCCCGGCAGATCCGCTACCGACATGGCGACGCCGGTCATCTCGGCGAGCTTCTCGATCGCCATCAAGCCGATGACCGGCCGAAATTCATCCTCACCGAGAGCGTCTTTTCCATGGATGGCGACGTAGCGCCGCTCGGCGACATCGCTCGCCTTGCGCGCGCACATGCGGCTTCGTTGATCGTCGACGATGCGCATGCAACCGGAATTTTGGGGGAAGCGGGGTCCGGCCTTTCGGGCGAGGCCGACATCGTGATCGGCACCTTCTCCAAGGCGCTCGGCAGCTTCGGCGGCTTTGTCGCCTCAAGCGAAAAAGTGCGCGACTATCTGATCAACCGCTGCGCCGGCGTGATCTACTCGACCGCGCTGCCGCCGCCCGTGCTCGGCGCCATCGATGCAGCACTCGATATCGTCCCCGGCATGGACGCGGAGCGCGCATATGTCGCGAAACTTGCCGAACGGTTTCGCACCGGCGCGCGCGCAAGCGGACTCGATATCGGCCGCTCCACCACGCAGATCGTGCCGATCCTCGTAGGCCAGCCCGAAGCCGCGCTTACCTTGAGCGGGCGGCTTCGCGAGGCCGGCCTTTGGGCCACCTCCATCAGGCCGCCGGCCGTGCCGCCCGGCACGGCGCGGCTTAGGCTCGCCTTCACCGCGGCGCATCAAGACGCCGACGTCGATCGCCTGCTCGAGGTCCTTTCGGCAAAGGACGCGCCCCGCCGGGCGCGGGCCGTGTGAACCGCAGCGATGCATGTCGTCCTGGTTCATGGGTGGGGCTTCCATGCCGGACTCTGGACCGACTTCGTTCGCCATCTCGATGGAACAGGCGTCACGCTGGTCGATCTCGGTTTCGTTTCCGGCGGCCCCAAGGGCGAGAGGGACTGGCCGCCGGATTCGATCGCCGTGGGCCATTCGCTCGGCCTCTTATGGCTTCTCGCGCGCGGAGGAGGGCAGTTCCGCGCGCTCGTCAGCGTGCAGGGTTTCGACTGCTTCTGCTGCCATGTGGCGTTGCCGCGGGTCGCCGCCCTGAAACGTGGGATCGAGCGC
>DASUQP010000187.1:0-12897 GCA_036280475.1 Methyloceanibacter sp.
TCGTGCCATCGGCGCCGGTTCCGTTCGGCGGCGCGCTGATCTATGTGCCGTCGGAGTGGGTCATGCCGGCCGAGGGCGGCGTGGAGCGGCTGATGAACGTCTACGTGTCGATGGGCGTGACGCCGCCGCTGTCGCTGCCGCCGAAGGCGAAGCGCTCGCTTCCAAAGCCGCGGAAAAAACCATCATCCTGAGGCGCGAGCGTCGTTTCCAACCTCCCCGCGTGGGGGAGGTTGGAAAGTCCGCTTTCCCGCGAATGGTGCGGTAGTTCACGTGGCGAAGCGGAAGTGCAGCACGTCGCCGTCCTTGACCACGTAATCCTTGCCTTCAAGCCTGAGCTTGCCGGCGTCGCGCGCGCCCGCTTCGCCCGCGAGCGCCACGTAGTCGTCGTAGGCGATCGTCTCGGCGCGGATGAAACCCTTCTCGAAATCGGTGTGGATGACGCCGGCCGCCTGCTGCGCCCGCGTCCCTTGCGGCACGGTCCAGGCGCGCGCCTCCTTGGGCCCCGCGGTGAAATAGGTGATGAGGCCGAGCAGCTTGTAGCCCTCGCGGATCAGCCGGTTGAGCCCGGGCTCTGGCAGCCCAAGCTCGGCGAGATAGGCGTCACGCTCCTCGAGTGAGAGTTCGGCGAGCTCCGCCTCGATCTTGGCGGAGATCGCCACGCAGCCCGCGCCTTCCTTTGCCGCGCGCTCGGCGACGCGGGCCGAATAGCGGTTGCCCGACGCCGCCGAGGCCTCGTCGACATTGGCGACATAGAGCACGGGTTTCGCGGTGACGAGCCCAAGCGATTTGAACGCCGGCTGTTCGCCCTCGGCGATGGCCACGAGTCGCGCGGGCTGCCCCTCGCGCAAGAGCGGCAAGATGCGCTCGATCAGTTCGCGCGTCTTCGTCGCTTCCTTGTCCTGCCCGCGAATCTTCTTCTCAAGGATGGGCAAGCGCCGCTCCAAGCTTTCGAGATCGGCGAGCATCAACTCGGTTTCGATCGTGTCGGCGTCGGCGATCGGGTCGATGCGGCCCTCGACATGCACGACGTCGGTGTCCTCGAAGCAGCGGAGCACATAGGCGACCGCGTCGACCTCGCGGATATGAGCGAGGAACTGGTTGCCCAGGCCCTCGCCCTGCGAGGCTCCGCGCACGAGCCCGGCGATATCGACGAAGGTGAGCCGCGTCGGCACGACCAGGCTCGACTTGGCAATGGCGGCAAGCCGGTCGAGGCGCGGATCGGGGACCGGGACCTCGCCGACATTCGGCTCGATCGTGCAGAACGGATAGTTTGCGGCCTGGGCCGCCGCACTCTCGGTCAGCGCGTTGAACAGCGTGGACTTGCCGACATTCGGCAATCCGACGATGCCGCATTTAAATCCCATGATCAGGGCGCCTTCACGAGCCGAGCCAGCGGCGGAGCCGCGCGCCCAATGTCTCCGCAGAGGCGGGCTTGGCCTCAGGTGAGGGCGCTTCCGGGATCGCGACCTTCTGCATGGCATGCGCAACCCGCGACTGAAACTTTTCGATCGCCCCTTCGGCGAGAAGAGGCGCCTCGGCGGCGATTGCGCCGAGCAGAGGCTCGAGCCAGGCGGTGTCGGCCTTGGCGAAGTTGTGCAGCACATAGCCCTTCACGCGACCGCTCTGTCCGGGACGGCCGATGCCGATGCGCACGCGCACATAATCGTTGCCGATATGAGCGGTCATGGATTTGAGCCCGTTATGCCCGGCCACGCCTCCGCCCGTCTTCACCCGGATCTTGCCCGAGGCGAGATCGAGCTCGTCATGGAAGACCACGACATCGGCGGGGTTCAGCTTGTAGAAACGCACCGCTTCGCCGGCGGCGCGGCCCGATGCGTTCATGAATGTCTGAGGCTTCAACAGCAACACCTGCTCTTGCCCAAGCCTGCTTTCGGTCACGAGCCCATCGAAGCGCTTGCGCCAGACCGGAAAGCCATACGCCGCGGCGATGGCATCGACCGCCATGAAGCCGGCGTTGTGACGGTTGAAAGCGTGGTCCGGTTTCGGATTGCCGAGGCCGACAAAGAGCTTCATCAAAGCCATCCTGATTCAACGCGCGGAGGCGCGCGGGCTTCCGCGCACCCTCGGGTCGAACGAAGGCGCTAATCCTTCTCCTTCTTCTTCTCGCGCTCCTTCGGCTTCTCCTTTTCCTTGTCCTTGTCCTTGTCCTCGGCCTCCGCGTCAGGAGCCGCCTCGACCGCCTCGGCGCCGGGCTCTGCTGCCGCAGCCACGGCCGCGCCGGGTGCGGGCTCTTCAGCCGCCCGTCCGACGATCGTCGCCACCGTGAAGTCGCGCTTGGCGATCGTCGTGCGCACGCCTTCGGGCAGCTTCAACGCCGAAATATGGACCGAGTCGCCAATCTCGAGACCCGTCAGGTCGACCTCGAAATGGTCCGGGATGGCGTCGGCCGGGCAGCGCACGGCGATCTCGTGACGAACGATATTGAGCACGCCGCCGCGCTTGAGGCCCGGGGATGCGGCCTCGTTGAGGAACCGCACCGGCACTTCGACGGTCACGTGCGCATCTTTGCCGAGCCGCAGGAAATCGACATGGATGGGAAAGTCGCGAACGGGATTGACCTGGACCGCGCGCGGGATCACGCGCGTCTTCTTGCCCTCGACGTCGAGCACGTAGATGGTGCTCTGGAAATGGCCGGTGTGAATCTGCTGATGGATTGTCCGGTAATCGACGGAGATGCTCTCGGGCTCCTGCTCGTCGCCGTAGAGGATGCCGGGAATGCGCCCTTCGCGCCGTTCGGAGCGCGCCCCGCCCTTGCCCGAACGGCCTCGCGCCCAAGCCTTGAGTTCGATCGCCTCAGCCATCACGAGCCTCCAAACCTCTCAAAATGATGAGGGGCCGGAAAGCGGCCCCGCCATGTCGAACGTGCGGCGTTCCGCGCCGCCATGGAAATCGAGGAGGCTTATAGCCCTTTCGGGAGGGCCCTGACAATCGGCTCGTGGCGGCATCGAACGGCCCAGACAGACGGGGGCGGTTCGGCGTAGGATGGCCGTCTTGTTTCTTCGGAGACTGCTCGAACCACCCCCGTCGCAAAGGCGGACCCGCGAGGCTCAAGGAGGAAGTCCATGCCGCAAAGTGTGTACAAAGTCATCGAACTCATCGGCACCAGCACGACATCCTGGGAGGAAGCCGCCAAGACGGCCGTCGAGCGCGCGGCTGAAACCTTGCGCGACCTGCGCGTGGCGGAAGTGGCCGCCCAAGACCTCGTCATCACCGACGGCAAGGTCGAGGCCTACCGGACCAAGGTCAAAATATCCTTCAAGTATGAGGGTCATCACTAGCCAGGCATCCGGCGGGCACGAGCCGCCGGTCCGCGCAAGCTAGTAGAACAGGCTCGAGACCGATTGCTCCTCGGCGGTCCGCGCGATGGCCTCGCCGAGGAGCGGAGCGATGGTGAGCACGCGGACATTGTGGGCGTTTTTCACCGCCTCGCTCGGCTCGATCGAGTCGGTTATGACAAGCTCCTTGAGTTGCGAGGCCACGATGCGCGCGACTGCGCCGCCCGACAGCACGCCGTGGGTGATGTAACCGGTGGCGAGACTCGCGCCCTGATCGAGCAGGGCGGTCGCGGCATTGACCAGCGTGCCGCCGGAATCGACGATGTCGTCGACCAGGATGCAGGTGCGGCCGCTCACTTCGCCGATCACGTTCATCACTTCCGAATCGCCCGGCCGCTCCCGCCGCTTGTCGACGATGGCGAGCGGCGCATCGATGCGCTTGGCAAGCCCGCGCGCTCTCACCACGCCGCCGACGTCGGGCGACACCACCATGATATTGTCGACCGGGAACACCTGCTTGATGTCCTGGACCATGACCGGCGCCGCGAACAGATTGTCGACCGGGATGTCGAAGAAGCCCTGGATCTGGCCGGCATGCAGATCGAGCGTAAGCACGCGATCGGCGCCCGCCTCCACGATCATATTGGCGACCAGCTTGGCCGAGATTGGCGTCCGGGGTCCGGGCTTCCGGTCCTGCCGGGCGTAACCGAAATAGGGGATCACCGCGGTAATGCGCCGCGCCGAAGCCCGCCGCAACGCATCGATGAGGATGAGGAGCTCCATGAGATGGTCGTTGGCGGGAGCGGAGGTCGATTGGATGACGAACACGTCCTCGCCGCGGACATTCTCCTGCACCTCGACGAAAATCTCCTTATCGGCGAAGCGGCGCACGATGCACTTGGCGAGGGAGGTCTTGAGGTAGCTTGCGATCGCCTCGGCGAGCGGGCGGTTGCTGTTGCCTGCAACCAGTTTCATCGGTCGCTCCTTCGTCGCCGAGGGTCAAGCCTTGGGCGGGCTATGAGCCAGCGGCAAGCGGCTTTTAACAAGCGCTCGCAGGCGCTGTAAACTCGCGCCGCGCGGGAAGCCTGTGGATGACTTGCTAGCTCGACTTGGGCAGGAGCTTGATGATGCCGGCGGCGGCGGCTCCGGCGGCGGCATCGGCAATGGGGCCCCACGGCCCGTTGAGCGCTCCGCGGGTGATCATGTTCTGCTGCGAGACCGTGCCGAGTTTCTTGCCGTTGGGGTCGAGCACCTGCCAGTCGATGCGGATGCTCTGCTTGCCGCCGCTGGCATCGGTCAGCTTGACGCTGCCCTTAACCATGTAGACGTTCACGGCCGTGCCGTTGGCGAGCTTCACGCCCCCGGCATAGAGGCGCTTCTTCAGCGCGACCGTCAACGATCTCTGCCCGTCTCCCGGCGCGCCGCTGACGGGCTGAACCAGGACGCCTGCCGATTTTACGCTCGCGGTCCTCGCCGTGCGCGCGGTCGCGGCTGGGGCTGAAGGACTCGCGGCGGGACTTGCGCTCATGCCGCTGCCGCTCGTCGTGCTGCTGCTCGGCGGCGCGGCCGCGACCGGCGTGGAGGAGAGGCGCCCCCTGGGCAGGCTTGCCGCAAGCTGCGAGGTGGTCTTGCCGGCGATGCTCCGGATCGCGGCGGCATCGACCGCGCTCCAGGGATCGCTGCCGGCGCGTTTGGCGATGATCTCGTCGCCCGAGACGCGCGTCACGCGCGCTCCTTGCGCGTCGGTGACGTCCCAAATGTAGGAGATTTTCGCGCCTTGCCTTTCGCTCGAGGCGACGAGGTAGCCGCGGAGCGTATAGTTGGCCTTGCCGCCGTCGGGGAGCAGCGTGAGCTTCCGTTCCTTGCCCGCGAAGACCAAGGCCTCGGTGAGCTGCTGAGAGATCTCGGGCGTGGTGCCGATGATGGGGGCCACGGCAATCTTGGTCGAGCCGCCGAACCAGCCGGTCGCGCCGCTCAAGAAACCGCCGCCGCTGCTTGGGTTCCCTGCGCCGCCGCCGCAGCCAGTGAGCAAGGCAAGCGCAAGTGCGGCGAGCGCTACGGATACGGAACGCCCGACCCAGCCGCGCACGTGTCGTGTGTCCGCGCCCAACAAAACACTCCCTCTGTTGGCCGCACAGCACCGCTCGCGACAGAACTGTCGTGACGGAACTCCCAACCCTCTGCCGTCAGCTTACCTGCCCCGGCCCGCTGGCGTCCAGTTACAGCGTGGACCGGATTATGGCCAAATCCGCGTCATGAAGATGATGAGTCAGGCGAGCACGATGGCGGAAATTTGGCGTCCGTAATCGTCTTCACCGTGATGTTGCGACCGCCGATAGCTGAAGAGGCGCGTTTCTTCGCAATAGGTGCAAAGCCCGAGATCGGCGACGACGCCCACCCCGGCACGCTGAAGTCTCTCGCCGACATAGCCCACGAGGTCGAAATGGGGCTCGCCCGAGCCCTCGTCGGTTGCGAAAAACGAGGCGCTTTCCGGCTCGGTTGCGACAAACTGTTCGACAAACTCCGCCCCCACCTCGTAGGCCTTCTGCGAGATCGCGGGCCCGATGGCCGCGACCATGCGCTCGGGCTTGGCCCCCAACTTCTCCATGGCCTTGACCGTCGTCTCGACGATGCCGGACAGCGCGCCGCGCCAGCCCGCATGCGCCGCGCCGATCACCCCTGCCGCCGCATCGCAGAACAAGACCGGGGCGCAATCGGCGGTCAGGATGCCGATGGCCAGGCCCGGCTTCGCGGTGACGATCGCGTCCGCTTCGGGCACGGCCTTCCAGGGCTTGTCGGCCACGATGGCATCGGCGCTGTGCTTCTGGAACAGCGTGAGCAGGCGGTTCGTGTCGACGCCGAGCAATTCGGCGACGCGCGCGCGATTTTGCGCCACATTTTCCGCGGCGTCGCGCGAGCCCGGTCCACAATTGAGGGAGGCATAAATGCCGTTCGAGACGCCGCCCTGGCGCGTGAAGAATCCGTGGCGCACGCCACCGATCGAGGCGAGGCTCGGCGCCGAGAGCATCATCTTGTCGGGCGTAACCATGATGGGCTGGCAGTCAATCGCGGGGGCTCAATGTCTGCGAAGGGAGGCGGCGGAGCAAGCCCGCTCGACTGAAGCGCGAGCGCCTTGAACAATGCCCCCATCTGGCGAGGATCGGCAAGCCGAGCCGCGCCCGACAGGATCGCTTCCCTCTGATCTTGCGTGGCATCGCGGATGAGACGGTTGCACCGCGATTGGAGCCCAAGCTTGAGCAGGAATTGGCCCTGAGGCATGGGGCCAAACGCGTCGAGACCGCGCGCGCGCGCCGCTCCCTTGAGCGCGGCGAAATCGACATGGGCGGTGAGGTCGGTTTCGCCCGGCGCGGTTAGCGGATCGGCGAAACGGTGGCGGTGAACGGCCTGAAGCGTGTCGCCGATGCCGCTCGTCGCATGACCGTAATCGACGATCAGCGCGGCAATGGGCGAGTCTTGCGCGCGGTTGGCGATCGTTTCGATGAGCCTGGAAGTGGCGGGCCGCATTTCGAAGATCGCGCCGTCGGCCACGTCCGCCTCGCCGAGCCATGAGGGCAGCGCATCATGTTCGACGGGTGCACCGGCACCGAAGGCAAACCCGCTCTTGTCGGCGAGCGTGACGGTGCGTTCGCGCCAAACCCCTCCCAGTCGCACGATCTGCCGCGCGGGGAGGGCGTCGATGAACTCGTTGGCGATGACGATCAACGGACCGCGCGGGACATCGTCGAGCACCGCGTACCATTGAAGCGGGGCAGGGGAGTCGCTGAGCTTTTCGCGTTGCGCCGCCTCGAGTACCGGACTCCTCTCGACGAGAGCCACCGAGACGCGGGCGAGGAAGTCCGGCGCGCTTCGCCAGACGCGGAGGGCATCGGCCATGAGTGTCCCGCGTCCAGGCCCTAGCTCGGCGACCGTCACGGAGGAGGGTTCATCCATCGCCTGCCAAACGGCCGCCGCCCAGACCCCGATCAGCTCGCCGAAGATTTGGCTCATCTCTGGCGCAGTGATGAAATCCCCCGCGGTCCCGAGCGGTTGGCGTGTCGTGTAGTAGCCTGAACGCCGATCGGCGAGACAGGCTTCCATATAGTCGTGGACGCTGATGGGCCCTTCACGGGCAATCCGGTCGCGCAAGCGCGCCGCGAGCGATTCCCCGCCGATCGCATCAGGCTTCGGCAGCGCGCTCATCACGGCGTGGCCAAAGCTTGCTTCTGCCGCGCCCGCCAGATCAGCCAGAGCCCGATCAGGATCATGGGGATGGAGTAGGCGATGCCGGGCGTGAGGATGCCGATATCGAGCGGATGGCCGGCATGGGGCTCGCGCACGAACTCGGCGAGACTGCGGAACAGGCCATAGAAGACCAGGAACAGGCCGAACACCGTGCCCGGGCGCGTCAGCGCGTCGTAGCGATGGGTGGCGATCCGCAGGATGATGAACAGGACGATGCCTTCGAGGAACGCCTCGTAGAGTTGGCTCGGATGGCGCGGAGCGTCGCCTGCGCCCGGAAAGACCATAGCCCACGGCACGTCGCTCACGCGTCCCACCACTTCGGCATTGATGAAATTGGCGACGCGGCCGAAGAACAGGCCGAACGGAGTCGCGGCCGAGGCGATATCGCCGAGCGAGAGCGGATTGATACCCTTGATCTTGGCGAAGAGATAGACGGCGAGCACCACGCCGAGGAGGCCGCCGTGAAACGACATGCCGCCATGCCACACCGCCGGGATCTCCGACGGGTTCTGCCAGAAATAGCTCGGCTCATAGAACAGCACGAAGCCGAGCCGTCCGCCTACGACGATGCCGAGCGTGATCCAGAGCAGGAAATCGTCGGCTTGCGCGACCGTCATCGGCGGCTTGCCGCCCCACAGCTCGGGCCGCGACACGAGACGCCGCCCATAAAGCCAGCCGAGCACGATGCCCGCCATGTAGGCGAGGCCATACCAGCGGATGGCAAGCGGGCCGATTTCGATCGCGACGGGATCGATCACGGGGTAGGGGATCACGAAAAGCTGCATGAGGCTCTGCCGGGTCGCGGGGAGGCACGCGAGCCTTCACCTTGAGCCGCACGCCTGTCAAGGCGCCGAAATCCCGCACCGTCCCCGCTTGCAGTGGACCGTCGGCCGCCCCATAGTTGCAAGGAGCCAAACGCGCTTTGGCGGTGAAACGTGGATCCAAGAACGATGACGCAGACAACAGGCCGGTTTTTCGACGAGCTCGGCAAGCTCATCACCGACGCGGCCGGGGCCGCCGACGGCATCCGCAAGGAGATCGAAGGCATCGTCCGCACCCAGGCCGAGCGCGTGCTCAACGGCCTCGACGTGGTGCAGCGGGAGGATTTCGAGGCGGTCAAGGCCATGGCGCAAAAGGCGCGCGAGGAGAACGAGCGCTTGAGCGAACGCATCGCTACGCTCGAAGCCGCCCTTGCCAAGAGCTTGAGCAACAAGGGCTAACTGGCCCTCCTCCAAACCGCCGGAAAAAAATGTTTCGACCCTGTCGATTTCGACCGGCGCCATTCGTCGTGTTGGTAGAGCGCACATCCGGTGACAGGATGGCTGGGCTCGGCAAATTCGGCAGGACAAGGAGACACCGAGCATGCGTTTCATGATTTTGGTCAAAGCGACCAAGGAGTCCGAAGCGGGCGTCAGGCCGCCGGACAACCTGTTCGCCGCCATGGCGGATTATCACGAGCAACTGGCCAAGGCCGGCGTGCTGCTCGACGGCAGCGGGCTCCAACCCAGTTCGAAAGGCTGGCGCATCCGCTATTCCGGTGACAAGCGCACGGTCGTCGACGGCCCCTTCGCCGAGACCAAGGAACTCGTCGCCGGCTACACGATGATCCAGGTCAAGTCGCGCGAGGAAGCGATCGAGTGGACGCGGCGCTTCCCCAATCCCACGATCGACGGCAGCGACTGCGAGATCGAGGTCCGGCAACTGTTCGAGTTGGAAGATTTCGGCGAAAGCGAGGTTCTTGACCGCTTCCGCGAGATCGGACTCTCCACCGAGAAATAGGCACGAGAAAGGGAGCAAAACAATGCGATTCATGTCGATGGTCAAATCTTCGGAAGCACAGCTGACGCCTCCACCCAAGGCCTTCTTGGAGGCCATGAACCGGTTAATCGAGGAATCCGCCAAGGCGGGTTGCGTCATGGTCGAGGCAGGCGGCTTGTTGCCAACGTCGAATGGCGCGCGCCTCAGGCTCTCCGGCGGCAAGGTCACTGTGATGGACGGACCGTTCACCGAGGCCAAGGAGGTCGTCGGCGGTTACGCGATGTTCGACGTCGCGTCGAAGGACGAGATGATCAAATGGACCAAGCGCTTCTTGGACCTGCATCGAACGCATCTGCCGGGCTGGGAAGGCGAAGCCGAAATTCGCCAGGTCGCGGGTCCGGGTGAAAAGATCTGCGACCAAGCCCGCGAGACGCAAGCCGCTCAGGTCTAAGAGGCTTGCGGCATCGGCGAGAGCTGCGTTAGTCGGTAGCCCGTGACGGCTACCGACACGCACCGCGCCATCGAGGCGGTCTTCAGGATCGAGCAGGCGAAGCTCATCGGCGGCTTGACGCGGATGGTACGCGATATCGGCATCGCCGAGGAGCTCGCTCAGGACGCTCTCGTCGCGGCGCTGGAGCAATGGCCGAGATCGGGCTTGCCCGACAATCCCGGCGCCTGGCTCATGACCGCCGCCAAGCACAAGGCGATCGACCGTTTCCGCCGCGACAGGCTCGCCGAGCGCAAGGCCGGCGAACTCGGCTATGCGCTCGAAGTCGAGCAGGAGACGGCTGAAGTCGATCTCGATGCGGCCCCCGACGACGAGGTCGGGGACGATCTGCTGCGCCTCATCTTCATCGCGTGCCACCCGATCCTGTCGCCCGAGGCGCAGGCGGCACTGACGCTGCGCCTGCTCGGCGGCCTGACCACCGAAGAGATCGCCCGCGCCTTCCTGCTGCCGGAGCCGACCATCCAGCAGCGCATCGTTCGCGCCAAGCGGACGCTGAGCGACAAGCGCGTGCCTTTCGAAGTTCCGCGCGGGGCGGAGCTCGAAGCGCGTCTCTCCTCGGTGCTTGCCGTCGTCTACCTCATCTTCAATGAGGGCTATGCGGCGACGGCCGGCGACGACTGGATGCGGCCTAAGCTCTGCGAGGAGGCGTTGCGCCTCGGCCGCATCCTCGCCGCTCTCGCGCCCGAAGAGTCCGAAGTGCACGGGCTCGTCGCCCTGATGGAGATCCAGATGTCGCGCTTCGGGGCGCGCGTTGGACCGTCGGGCGAGCCCGTGCTGCTGCTCGACCAGGACCGGGCGCGCTGGGACCGGCTCCTCATCCGCCGCGGCCTTGCCGCGCTTGCTCGGGCGGAGGCGTTGAACAAAGCCTCAGGGCGCGCCCCCGCGCCGTACCTCCTACAAGCGTCGATGGCCGCCTGCCATGCGCGCGCGCTGAGCGCCGAGGAGACGGACTGGGCAAGGATCGCGGGGCTCTACGCCAAACTCGGGGAGGTCGCGCCGTCGCCGGTGGTCGAGCTCAACCGGGCGGTGGCGCTGGCGATGCTGTTCGGTCCTGAGGCCGGGCTCAATCTGGTCGATGCGCTTGCCGATCGGTCTGAGCTGAAGACCTACCACCTGCTGCCGAGCGTGCGGGGCGAGCTGATGCGGCAGCTCGGGCGTTTCGACGAAGCGCGCGCGGAGTTCGAGCGGGCGGCGGCGCTGACGCGCAACGAGCGCGAACGCAGTCTTCTCCTCGGCCGCGCCGCCGCGTGCCAGGTGAATCTCGACGGTCCTGCGTGACCCACGTGGAAATAACCTCCCCCTGCCTTCGCCGAAGCCAAGCTCCGGCTTCGCGCAGGCAGGTCGCGGGGAGGTCGGCGCGCTGCGCTCGCCGCCCTCCCGTCATGCGGAGGTTGATTTCGTGCAAACGGAGAGGGGATTTGCAGAAAGCAACCATCAATCCACAACTATCTTCGCCCAATCCCTCTTGCGCGGCGTGCCCGCCTTGGTGCTTCCGTTTCGCCCATTATATAACTGATTCACAAAGTGATTCGCGGACGGGCAAGACGCGAAACGCTGCCGGGGCCAACAGAGGAGACGCATGGCGACGATCCAACCGGTCTTCGACCATTTCACCAATCCGGTGGATATGGTCGAGCAAATTGCCACCATCCACCACTGGAACTTCGAGAGGAACGCGCCTGACGAGCTGACACTCACCGTGTCTGGCGCGTGGTGCGACTATCACATCTCGCTCAACTGGCGGGACGATCTAGAGGCGCTGCATCTCGCATGCGCCTTCGACTTCAAGGTGCCCAAGCAGCGCCTTGCCGAGATCTACCGGCTGATGGCCCTGGTCAACGAGCAGCTTTGGCTCGGTCATTTCGACCACTGGCGCGAAGACGGACTGCTTCTCTACCGCCATGGCCTGCTGCTCGCGGGCGCGGACACCCATGTCGGCCAATGCGAGGCGCTTCTCCGGGCTGCCCTCGAGGCCTGCGAGCGCTATTATCAGGCGTTCCAATTCGTGTTGTGGGCGGGCAAGTCGCCTGAGGATGCGCTTGCCGCCACGATGCTCGAGACGCAAGGACACGCATGACCCTCCGCCTCGCCGGCCCGCTGCTCCTGGTGGGCGCGGGCAAGATGGGCGGGGCGTTGCTCGAAGGTTGGCTCCGGCAAGGCTTCGACCCCGCCGCCGTCTTCATCCAGGATCCGGCGCCGCCGCCGGAGGTCCGGGCGCTTGCCGCCCGCCACAAGATTGCCGCGGGCGACGCACCCGATCTGCCGGCACCGGCTTCCGTTATCGTAATCGCGGTCAAGCCGGGTCTCGTCGAGAAGCTCATGCCGGAGCTTGAGCCTCTGATCGGAGAGGGGAGCGTCGTTCTCTCCATCGCCGCGGGCCGGACGCTTGCCGCCCTCGCGCGCGCGCTTCCGGCCGGAACGGCGGTCGTGCGCGCCATGCCTAACGTGGCCGCGTCCGTCGGCCGGAGCATGACCGTGGCGTGCGCCAATTCCGCCGTATCGCGCGAGCAGGCGCTCGCCTCGAACATGCTGCTCGAAGCGGTCGGCGACGTCATGTGGATCGAGGACGAAAGCCTGTTCGATGCCATCACGGCGGTGTCGGGGAGCGGCCCGGCCTACGTCTTCTTGCTTGCGGAGTGTCTTGAAGACGCGGGCCGTGCCGCCGGTCTCGATGCCGAGCTTGCGCGCCAATTGGCGCGGGCGACGGTCGAGGGCGCCGGCGAATTGCTGCAGCGCTCTGACCTTTCGCCGCGCGAGCTCAGGGAGAAGGTGACCTCGCCGCAAGGGGTCACAGCCGCGGCGCTCGAAATCCTCATGGGCGAGGAGGCGGTCAAGGATCTTCTCACCCGCGCCGTCGCCGCCGCCGCCAAACGCTCCCGCGAACTGTCGTCTTAGGGCAACCCTCCGCGCCTCTTTTCTAACCTCCCCCCCTGCCTTCGCCGAAGCGAAGCTCCGGCTTCGCGCAGGCAGGTCCTGGGGAGGTCCGACGACGCGCTTTATTCTGCGCTGACGCGTTGCTGTTTGAGCGCAAAGCGCGCCGGGTGGGGGGCCTGGCCTTCAAGCGTCAACCACGTTTTCCTACTGTAAGCCGGA
>DASUQP010000188.1:0-4444 GCA_036280475.1 Methyloceanibacter sp.
CTGGGCGGTTGAGCAGGCTCCACTCGGCGCGGAAGACGGCGATCGCGTCGCGCTCCTCGTCGATGCGCTTGTTGACGGCGGCAATTTCCGCGTCGAGCGCCCGGGCCTCGTATTTGACCTGATAGATGACATAGGCGAGCGCGACGAGACCGAGCACGAGACAGATATTGATGAAGCGCAGCATGGCGTTACTCACGAACGAAAGCGACCTTCACACGGCGACCCCAAGCCGCGGCACCCCGAGCGCGGCAAGGTCGAGAGGATGAGCGGGCGCCGCGGTGCGCATGGCAGCTCTAAGCCGCGCCGATCGGGCGCGCGGGTTCCGCGCAATCTCCCCCTTGCTCGGTTCTAACGGACGACGGTTAAGAAGCTGGAAGCTTGGGGCAAGAATTTCGCCCGCAGCCTCGGGAAGGTGGCGCGAGGCGCGCGGGGGCGGCGCGCTCCGGCTGGCCAGAAAGCGCTTGGCGATGCGGTCCTCGAGCGAATGAAAGGTGACGATGGCGAGCCGCCCCTTCGCCCGGAGCAGCCGCTCGGCGGCGGCAAGGCCCTTGGCCAATTCGTCGAGCTCCTCGTTGATGAAGAGCCGGAGCGCCTGGAAGGTACGGGTGGCGGGATGCTTGGTTTCGTCGCGTTTGCGGCCGAGAACCTTGGCCACGAGATCGGCAAGCTCGCGCGTCGTCGCGATCGGCTTATCCTGGCGCCGCGCGACGATCGCCTTGGCGATGGCGCGGGCACGGCGCTCCTCGCCAAGCTTGCCGACGATCTCGGCAAGCTCCTGTTCCGAGAGCGTGTTGACGATATCGCCGGCGGATAGGCCGTCCTCGCCCATGCGCATATCGAGCGGCCCGTCCTGCATGAAGGAAAAGCCGCGCTCCGGCGCGTCGAGCTGCATGGAGGAGACGCCGAGATCGAGCGCCACGCCATCGACGGCGGTGAAGCCTTGGTCGGCGGCGATCGCCTCCATCTCGCTATAGCGGCCGAGAACGGCCAGCAATCGGCCCGGATATTTCGCGGCAAGCTCTCCGCTCACGCGAAAGGCTTGCGGATCGCGGTCGATGGCGATGAGCTTGCAGTCGGCGCGCTCAAGAATGGCTTGGCTGTAGCCGCCGGCGCCGAAGGTGCCGTCGACGACGACCTCGCCGTCCTTCGGATCAAGCGCGGCAAGAACCTCCGAGAGCATCACGGGAATGTGGCGGGCCGGTCCGCCGGCGGCAGCCGGGCTGCCGCGACCCGCCATCATTCCCGTGCTCCCTCTGGCCCGCCGCTTCCGCGGCGCCCCGCGCCGAGTAGCTTGCGAAGGTCGCGCACTTTCTGGCGCGCCCCCGCGAGATGCGATTCAAATCGTTTCGGCTCCCACATCTGGAACTTCTCGCCGAGACCGACGAAGGTAATGTGTGAGGTGATGCCCGCGTATTCACGCAGGCGTTCCGTGAGAATGGTGCGTCCGTCCTGATCGATGCTGAGAATTTCGCTCGTGCCGAACAGAGCGGTCGCGAGCTGATCCTTCTCATCGGAATAAGGAGCGAGGTCCTCGACCAGAGCGTTGATCTTTTCGACCAGGCGCTTGCCGCCGGCGTCGAGCGCGGGCGCATCGAGGGAGGGGTAGCAGTAGATGCCGTCGAGGCCGTCCTTGGCGAGAACGGTGCGGAAGGAAGCGGGGACCGAAACGCGGCCTTTGGTGTCGATCCGGTTGGTAAATGTCGACACAAACTGGTCCATCTCCCCCTCACGCACCCGAGCTGACGCGGGGACCGTTGCAAAGCCTGGGGTGCAGGCCCATTGCCCGAAAAAAATTTGGGTGGGAGAGGCGGCGCAGATCCCCCCGTGGCCTCTAAGGAACGCTGCCGGCCTCACCCACCCTACTCACCGAACGGGCAAAATCGGGATATCATGGGATTATATGGGCGTCAATGGAGGAGCATCGGGGAAGAGCGGGTTTTCCCGGGAAAATGGCGCAAATGAGCCATACCGATCTTGTTTTTTGGTTAACCGGAGGCGATTGCCGCTTCCCGGCGAAGCGCGGTAGAACGGGAAAAACTAGGTATCCCGACACGTTCGCGCGCTGATTCGCGGGCGCTTTCGACCGAGACAGGGCGCTGCCTTACGTTTTCGACGCGCGATCGCGAACGGGTCTTGAGGGGTGCATGGCCAAAAGAGAGTTGAAGCCGACGTTCGCAGCTGCGGCCATCGCCCTCATCTTCGGCTCGTGCGCACTGAGCGCCGGTGACGGCGCGGGTGGTCCGTTTGCTCGGCTTGGTCCGCCCGAGGCTCCGGTCAACCTCTACTATCAGGAACAGGGCAAGGGACCTCCGGTCCTCCTCCTGCATGGGTTTGGCGCAAGCACTTTCACGTGGCGGCACGTCATCCCCGAGCTTGCCCAGACGCACAGGGTCATCGCCGTCGACCTCAAGGGTTTCGGCCAGTCCGACAAGCCGTTCGACGAGCGCTATTCGGTGCTCGATCAAGCCGAACTGCTCGCCCAGCTCATCGAGGACAAGGACCTGCGCGATCTTACGATCGTCGGCCATTCCTTTGGCGGAGGGGTCGCTCTGCGTTTGGCGCTCGACGCCAATGATCGGCTCGGTGGCCGCATCGTCCGGCTCGTGCTTCTCGACTCGATCGCCTATCCGCAGCAGATCCCGGTGTTCTTCCGCCTGCTCGACATGCCTCTCGTTTCCCAGGTCGGCGTGCGCATGGTGCCGCCTTCGGTGCAGACGCGGGTTGCGTTGCAGATTGCCTATCACGACGACAGCAAGATCGATCCCGAGCAGGTCGAAATCTATGCCGCGCCGCTCAAGACCGCGGCCGGCAAACACGCCATCGTCCAGAGCGCGCGGCAGATCGTGCCCGAGGACATCGATACGCTCCCGGAACGCTACAAGACGATCACGCTGCCGACACTGATCCTGTGGTGCGACCACGACCGCATCGTGCCGCTGGACGTGGGTCTGAAGTTGAGGCGCACCTTGCCGAACTCCACTTTGCGGCTGGTCGAGGGTTGCGGACACATGCCGCAAGAGGAGCAACCGGAAACGACGCTGACGCTGCTCAAGGGCTTCATCGGCGGCTGATCGAGCGGCACAAAATTGGAGGCCGGCGCGCAGGGTTCGCCCACGCGCCGGCCGTATCATGTCACCAGGCCTGTAAGCCGGGTTCTGTACCACGCGCGCCGAAGCGAACGCGGCGATGGCCATTCATCTTGGGCACGCCTTGCGGCGGGCCTCATGCAACCAACCCGGGCGGCTGATCCGGAAGCCGATTGGAAGCGGTCTCCCGCTCCCGCGCCGCCCCTATTCGGTCTTGCTCCCGGTGGGGTTTGCCGTGCCGCCCTTGTTGCCAAGAACGCGGTGCGCTCTTACCGCACCCTTTCACCCTTACCTGCCACTCGCCCGAAGGCGATGGTCTCGGCGGTATGCTTTCTGTGGCACTGTCCCTGGGGGTTACCCCGCCGGAGGTTATCCGGCACCGTGCTTCCATGGAGCCCGGACTTTCCTCCCCGCCCAATTACGCAAAACATTGAGGCGGAGCGGCCATCCGGCCCGCTGACAAGCCCAATAATGGCGTCGATGGCGTCCAAATCAAGACCACTCCACCCGTATGGCTAAGAGTCTGCGGCAGCTCGAGCGCCGGGCGCCCTTGACATATCGGCGCTCGCGCCATATGTCTTGACATATGGCAGAGCGAACCACCGTCAGGCTCCCCGAAGACCTCGTCCGACGCGCCAAGCGAAAAGCGGCGGCGGAGGGCCGGACCTTGACCGCGCTGATCGAGGACGGTTTGCGCCTCGTGCTTGCTGATGGTCAGAAGAAGGCGAAAGTGAAGCGCATCCTGCCTCCCGTGAGTGACGCCAAGGGCGGGCCCTTGCCCGGAATCGATATCACCGATGGATCCGCGCTCCAGGAGATGGATGACCTGGAATATGTCGAGCGCATGAAACACTTCAAATGATCCTCCCGGACGTGAACGTCCTCATCTATGCCTTCCGGGAAGGCGTGCCTGAACATGCGATCTGCCGCCCGTGGCTTGACCGGGTGATTGAGAGTGACGCGCGATTTGGCATATCGCCGTTGTCGCTTGCAGCCGTCGTACGCGTCACGACCAACCCGCGCCTCTACCCGGCGCCCACTTCACTCGATGCGGCCTTCAGGTTTTGCGACAACCTCCTGAGCCAAGATCACTGTCAGATCGTAGAGCCCGGCGACCGGCACTTCGACATCTTCAAGCGCCTCTGTACCGAGACAAACACCCGCGGCCCGCGTGTCACCGATGCCTGGTTCGCGGCCCTCGCAATCGAATGGGGCTGCGAGTGGGTCACGCTCGACCGCGACTTTGCCCGCTTTCCAGGCCTGAAGTGGCAGGTGCCGATGGCCTGATCGGGGCGTGTGACCGGGAGGCGCGGCCCGCTCGTAACGGCATTTTGATGACTTTTTAGCCTTCGGTTCCC
>DASUQP010000189.1:0-2077 GCA_036280475.1 Methyloceanibacter sp.
AATCATAGCGGCGACTTCAGCCAGGCCGAGGAACGATCCCAATGGTCAATATCTATCTCTTCATCGAGCTCTTGCATACGGCCAATGCCGTCGCGACCGTCGACACGCTGAAGGCGCTCGAGATGCAGAACTGCAAGTTCACCAATGTCGTGGTCCTGTCCGACGAGAAGGTCGTGGGGCAGCTCGACTGCAAGGATTCCATAGACGGCGACAAGGCGATCCTCAACAAGATCGCCAAGGTCGACGGCGTGGTGCAGACCAACATCATCGCCGTGGTCCGCCCGACGAAAGGCTGATTCGCGCGTCATGCCGAATCGTCATCCTGAGGTGGGCGTGCAACAAATTCCCGCTCTCCCCTTAGGGGAGAGCACGTGCGCCGTTTGGCGCGCGGTGAGGGGTAATCGGGCGAAGGCCCACGTCAGAAAGATTCACCCCTCACCCTTCCCGCCATTCGTCGCGCTTCGCGCGTCGGGCGGGAAGCCCTCTCCCTCAAGGGGAGAGGGAAATCGACTCCGTCATACCGGCGAAAGCCGGTATCCAGCACCACAGGACCCAAGCTAATCGCGGTCGCGCAAGCCGGTGACGCCTTCGTGCTTGGCGCAATGGACGCAGCAGAAGATCGTATCGCCGTGCTGCACGCCATGCCCGATGATGCGCGTGCCGCAATGGGGGCAGTTGGACGCGAGCGCCGCGATCGCGCATTCGAAACT
This sequence comes from Methyloceanibacter sp., assembly GCA_036280475.1. Classification (GTDB taxonomy): domain Bacteria; phylum Pseudomonadota; class Alphaproteobacteria; order Rhizobiales; family Methyloligellaceae; genus Methyloceanibacter. The sequence continues at coordinate 711 of DASUQP010000189.1, forward strand.
GTCGAAGATCATGGTGCGGCCGCCCATGGTGACCGCGAAACTCTTGTCGTAATCGTTGCCGCACTGCTCGCATTTCGCCATGGCTCGCCTCCTTTTAGAATCCTGTAGCCAAGGGTCTCACAATGTGTACGTTCCACAACCTCTTCGTCATGCCCGGCCATGACGGCGACGAGCGGGAGACGGGTCGCCCGAACTCAACACCCCCTCATGCGGAGGAGGGCCGAAGGCCCGTCTCGAAGCACGCACCCTTCGAGCCGGCCGCGTCCGCGACCTCCTCAGGGTGAGGATTACAGGCCTTAATGCGCGGCTTCCCAGTTGTCGCCTGAGCGGGCGTCGACTTTCAGCGGCACTGTCAGCTTGAGCGCGGGCTCCGGCGCCTTCTCCATCACGCTCTTAGCCACCTCCATAGTCTTCTCGACCTCGCTCTCTTCCGCCTCGAACACGAGCTCGTCATGCACCTGCATCAGCATGCGCGCCGATAAGCCCGCCTCGGCGAGCGCAGGCCCCATGCGGATCATCGCGCGGCGGATGATGTCCGCGGCGGTGCCCTGGATCGGCGCGTTGATCGCCGCGCGCTCGTAATTGCCGCGCAAGCTCGGGTTCTTGGTGTTGATCTCGGGGTAGTGCACCTTCCGCCCGAACAGGGTCTTCACGTAGCCCTGGCGGCGGGCTTCCGCCTTCATCGCCTCCATATAGTCGCGGATGCCGGGGAAGCGCTCGAAATAGGTCTTGATATAGGCGCCCGCTTCGCTGCGCGAGATGCCGAGCTGGGCGGCAAGCCCGACCGAGGAGATGCCATAGATGATGCCGAAATTGATGGCCTTGGCCTTGCGCCTGATGGCGGGCTCCATGCCCTCGATCGGCACCCCGAACATCTCCGACGCCGTCATGGCGTGAATGTCGAGCCCGTCGGCGAAGGCCTGGCGCAGCGTCGGCGTGTCGGCCATATGCGCGAGCACGCGAAGCTCGATCTGGCTGTAATCGGCCGAGATGAGTTTCCTGCCTTTCTCGGCCACGAACGCTTTGCGGATGGCGCGGCCCTCCGCCGTGCGCACGGGGATGTTCTGAAGGTTCGGCTCCTGCGACGAGAGCCGCCCCGTGGTGGTCGCCGCGAGCGCGTAGGAGGTATGCACGCGCCCCGTCTCGGGATGGATATAGGCGGGGAGCGCGTCGGTATAGGTGCTCTTGAGCTTGGCGAGCACGCGCCAGTCGAGCACTTTCCGCGGCAGATCGTGGCCTTCCGCCGCAAGCTCTTCGAGCGCCGCGGCGTCCGTGCTCCAGGCGCCCGTCTTGGTGCGCCGCCCGCCCGCAAGGCTCATCTTGTCGAACAGGATCTCGCCGAGCTGCTTCGGCGAGCCGATATTGAA
>DASUQP010000190.1:0-6894 GCA_036280475.1 Methyloceanibacter sp.
TGGCCGAGCAGATCCTTCAGGCGCTCGCGCAGGAGCCCGGCACCGGGACGAATTTCACCATGGTGCGGTTCGGCACCGTGCTCGATTCTTCCGGCTCCGTGGTCAAGCTGTTCCGCAGCCAGATCAGGACCGGGGGCCCGGTGACCGTGACCCATCCCGAGGTGATCCGCTACTTCATGTCGATTCCGGAGGCGGCTCAGCTCGTGATCCAGGCGGGAACGATGGCGACCGGCGGGGAAGTGTTCGTGCTGGAGATGGGGACGCCGGTCAAGATCGACGACCTCGCCCGCACCATGATCCGTCTCTCGGGTCTCGAAGTGCGCGACGAGAAACACCCCGACGGCGACATCGCCATCGCCTATATCGGCCTCAGGCCCGGCGAGAAGCTCTATGAGGAGCTTCTGATCGGCGAGAACACGACCGGCACCAGCCATCCGCGCATCTTCAAGAATTCCGAGCCGTTCGTGCCGTTCGAGGAGCTCGCCGCGGTGCTGGAACGGCTCGACGACGCGATCCAGCGTTTGGACGAGGCCGAGATGCAGGAGCTGTTGCGGTCGGTGGTCGAGGGCTATGTGCCGGCGAGCAGCGAGCCGCAGATCGCGGGCAAGGGCGCGTGGGAGCCCGCCTCGCGCACGCTCCACTAAGAGGAATGACGGAGCCTCAGCCTGTGTTGTGGGGCGCGATTCTGGTCGCGGGGTGCGCGGGCCTCTCGGCATTCCTGATCTTTCTGTTGAGGCCCTTCTTTGTGCGCCATCTCATGGCGCACCCGAACGCGCGCTCATCGCACAAGATCCCGACCCCGCAAGGCGCGGGCCTTGCTGTCATGCTGTCGGTCTTGGCGGGCTCGGCGCTCGCGATCCTGATTTCGGGACCGGAAGCCGAGCCGAGCCTCATTCCCGTCCTTGGCATCGCAGCCGGCCTTACGATTCTCGGCGGGATCGACGACGCGCTGACGCTCCTCGTGTCATGGCGCCTTCTCGGCCACGCGCTTGCGGCCGTAGCGCTCGTGCTCAGCCTCCCTGAAGGTTTCCAGCTCTTCCCCGGCCTCATGCCGCTCGTGGTCGAACGCGCGCTGATCGCGTTCGGCACGGTGTGGTTCATCAACGCGGTCAATTTCCTCGATGGACTGGATTGGATGACCGTGGTCCAGGTCGTGCCGATCGCGCTCGGGATCGCCATCCTGGAGGCGCTCGGCGCCGTGCCCGCCACCATCGGGGTGCTCGCGCTCGCGCTCCTTGGCGCCACGCTCGGCTTTGCGATCTTCAACAAGCACCCGGCGCGGATCTTTCTCGGCGACGCCGGAAGTCTCCCGATCGGGCTCTGCCTCGCCTTCATGCTGATCTTCGTGGCGAAAGCCCATCTCGCCGCGGCGCTGCTTCTGCCCCTCTATACGATGGCAGACGCGACCCTCACTTTGGCCCGGCGCATGCTTGCCGGAGAGCGGATCTCTTCCGCGCACCGGACGCATTTCTATCAGCGTGGCGTCGCCGCGGGCCTCAGCGTGCCGCAAGTGACGGCGCGTGTGCTGCTGCTGCAAGTTCTGCTCGTGGGTCTCGCGATTTTAACGGTGCTCGCCCGCTCGTTGACGGTCGACATCCTCTGCCTCGGGCTTGGCTTGCTCGCCACCGGCTTCGCGCTGTTCGCTCTTGCCAAAGGCCGCTGACATGAAGGGGCGCGTGCTCGTGACCGGCGCTTCCGGGTTCATCGGCAAGCGCTTGACCACCGCTCTTGCGCGGGCCGGATGGGAGGTGAGGGCCGCCGCCCGCGATCCCGCCGGCGTCCCCACCGCAAGCGGGGTCGAGCGGATCGCGATGGACGATCTTGCCAGAGGCTGCGATTGGCCGGCGCTGCTCGAGGGCGTCACCCATGTCGCTCATCTCGCCGGCATCGCGCATGCGCCGGGCACCCTCCCCGAGGCGCTGTACGCCCGCATCAATGCGGAGAGCGTGGGCGAATTCGCGGACGCCGCGCGCGGCAAGATCGCGCGTTTCGTGTTCCTGTCTTCGGTGCGGGCGCAAGCGGGGCTTTCGGCCGACCGCCCCATCACCGAGAAAGACATACCCGCCCCCACGGACGCCTATGGGCGCGCCAAGCTCGAAGGCGAGCGGCTCCTCGCCGAAAGCGGCGTCCCCTTCACGGTGCTCCGTCCCGCCGTGGTCTACGGCAAAGGGGTGAAAGGCAATATCGCGGCTCTTGCCACGCTTGCGCGCACCCCCATGCCGCTTCCATTCGCGGGCTTGAGCAATCGCCGTTCGCTGCTCGCTCTCGACAATCTCGTCTCGGCGATATCGCTCGTGCTCGACGCGCGCGAGGCCGCGAACGAGACATTCGTTGTCGCCGATGCCGAGCCGATCAGCGTGGCGAACCTGGTCGCCGCCATGCGGGAAGGTCTTGGACGCTCCCCTCACCTCGTCAAGGTACCGCTCGGAGGGGTCAAGCGGCTGATGCGGTCTTTCGGCAAGGAGGCGGAGTGGGAGCGAATCTCGGGCAATTTCGTCGTCGATGCCTCCAAGCTCAGGGGAATCGGCTGGCGCCCCGCAATTGCGACTCGGGACGGGATCGCCAAAATGATGCGTTCCGAGAACGGCACCGGCGGCTAGACTGGCACATGCGACATCTCTCATGCTGAGGAGAGTCTTGAGGTCCGTTTCGAAGCACGGCTTACACAACTCGTCATGCCCGGCTTCATGCCGGGCATCCACGAGTTGCAAAGCGATAATCGTGGATGGCCGGGCCAAGCCCGGCCATGACGGGAAACGAGGGCGCGCCGAGCTAGCTGGGTATGAGCGAATCGTAGAGAGCGACGGTCTCGCGCCCGATCGCCTCGGCCGAGAACTTGCTTTCGGCGAGACGGCGCGCATTGGCGCCGAAACGCTTTCGCAATTCGGGGTCGCCAGCGAGCCTCGCCATGGCGTGGGCCAAGGCTTTCGCATCGCCGACGGGCACGGTCACCGCGGTCTCGCCTGCAATGGCGATCTCGCGGCAGCCGGGCGCGTCGGTCGCGACCATCGCGCGGCCGCAAGCGGCCGCTTCGAGCAGGCTCTTCGGCAGGCCCTCGCGACGGGAGGCCAGCACGGCGAAGTGGGCGCGGGCCCAGACCTTCCTGACGTCGGCGACATGGCCGAGCCACTCGATGCCGTAGAGGCTCGCGAACTCGCGGAGCTGCTCGGGCGCGAGCGATCCCGGATTCTCCCTGTCGCAATCTCCGGCAAGGAGCAGTTTGAGCGCCGTCCCGCGCTCGGCGAGGAGCGAGAAGGCCTCGATCAGCGTCAGCACGCCCTTGTCGGCGAGCATGCGTCCGACATAGGCGGCGGTGACGGGGGCCGGCGGCTCGGGCAGCGGCGTCAAATGATTGGTATCGACGCCGGAGCCCGGAATGAGCACCATGGTCTCGGGGGGCGCGCCAAGCGCGACGACGAAAGCGCGATCGTCGGGGTTCTGGACAATGGTGCGGCTTCGCTTGCGGCGGAGAAGACGGGACAGAGCAAGCCGCACGGCCTGTCGCGCCGACTCCTTTACGTTCGCCTCGCCAATAAAGAGCGTGCCCAACCCAGTCACGCTGTTGACCACGGCGGTCGCGGAAAGACCGAGGCTCGCGACCGTGCCGAGCAGAACCGGCTTGAGCGAGACGTTGTGCAGGATGGCGGGCCGCAAGTCTCGCAAGAGACGCCGAAGCGCCCAGATGGCCGAGAGGCTCCCCCGGGCTGAGAGGCTGCCCCGGCTCCAGGCGAGAGCGTGCGGCACGAAGCCTTCCCTCTCGATGGCCGCCTTGCCGTCGTTCAGCCTTGTCGCGACATGCACCTCATAGCCCGCAGCCTTGGCCGCGCGCGCCATGGGCAGACGATGCGACAAGAAATACCAGTCCTCGGTGACGACGTAGAGGATGCGACGGGCCATCGGCCAAGGCTTTTATCAGCGCATCCGGGGTTGTGGAACAGAGGGGGCCGCGGCCATCTTTCCCCAATCCTGCCGTCTTTGCGCCCTTCCTCTTGCGGCGATTACGCGCTATCTTCTGCTTCGGCTGACGGAAGAGCGGCTTTCGGGGGATGTCATGAAATATCTCGGATTGGTGTTGATCTGTTGCGCCTTTGCGGTCCAACCCGCGCAGGCCTTCGAGATTCAGGGCGAAAAGGCGACGCTCGAGGATGGCGGAGCCCAGCTCACGGCTCCGGCCAACCAGTTCTTGACGCCGGACCTTTCCAAGGGCAGCTCGCTTGCGCTCCCCTATATCGGTGAGACCGACAGCGGGCTCATTTCGGATTACGGCAACGCCATTTCGATTCCCGCGCCCGGCGTCGACAAGCCGGCGCCTGCTTGGGCCTTGACGCCCTCACGCTAGGCTCGAGGATCGACATCGAGCCCCATCTGTTCCACGAGGAACGCGCGGGTCGTGCCACCCTTTGGGCAGCTTCGAGAGGAGTTTGTCTTTGCCGGTTTCGTTCGGGGAGAGTGAATAGGAGGTATGAATGCATAAGGTCAGAATTGCTGTTGCACTCGTCGCCGCTCTGCTCGTCGCGGGCCTGGTGTCGTGGACCGCGGAAGCCACGACGGCGGCCGGAACCGCGGGACTGCCCGAGACGATCAAGAAATATTCGCTGATCGAGAAGGCGGCCTGCGGCGGATACGGCAAGCATTGTCCGCCGGGCTACACCTGGGTGTGCAGGCCGAACCGGTGCTTCTGCGCCCGCTGCTAGGGGCACGTTCATCTCTGAAAATTGCCAGGGCGGCAGAGGCATGGACCCCTGCCGCCCTTAAGTTTTGATCTGTGGCTGGCCGCGCGCTTGAGAGCTGGTACCGCCGGGTGAATTCGAATCACCGACCTCTTGATCCACAGTCAGAAAAGTCGCCCTGACAATGGTGGACACCCTTTGACACAGACCACCGGGGGGCATTGTAAACCAGCAATTCTCCTGCTACCTACTGGACACCGCTGGACATTAAGCGCACTTCCAAGCGCAACCTTTTGCAACCTATGCCGCGACTCACTGACAAGCTACTGAGGGGGCTGAAGCCTCCTAAGTCTGGACAGATAGACGTTTGGGACGAGCTTCTTCCGAGCTTTGGAGTGCGAATCGGAGTTAGTGGCCACAAGTCATTCTTCGTCGGCACCAGGGTCAACGGAAGGTACCGGCGTATCACGCTGCGTCCGGCTTATGACGCGCTCTCTCTAGCCGATGCGAGGTCGCAAGCACGCAAGATCATTGCCGATGCACATGCTGGTGTTGGCCCCGAGGTAAGAAGGCAGCGCGAAGCAAAAAGCACCTTCGGAGCCGTGGCTACCGCCTTCATGCAGGACTTCGCCCACAGTCACCGCACCCGGGGGGAGATGCAGCGCAAGATCGATGTTGACCTCGTTGATTGGCGCGATCGGCCCATCGCCGACATCAAGCGCGGGGACATCAAAGAACTAATCCGCCTGAAGGCTAGAACGGCACCCATCGCGGCAAACCGGCTGCTCTCGCTCATCACCAAGATTTTCAATTGGGCTCTAAAGGAGGAGCTGATCGAAGCTTCTCCGGCAATGCAGATTGACCGTCCCGGGAAGGAGACTGACCGCGAGCGATTCCTGTCGGCAGACGAAATCAGAATTGCATGGGCCGCATTCGATAAGCTCGGATACCCGTGGGGCTCGCTATACAAGATGCTCCTCGTTACCGGGCAACGGCGCGGCGAAGTTGCCGGCATGCGGTGGGGCGAAATCTCCCCGGACGGATGGACGCTACCAGGAGGGCGAGCCAAGAAGGGTCAGGGGCACCTGGTCCCGTTATCAACTTTGGCGCGGGAAATTCTCGATGACCTCCCCGAGCTAGGTAAACTTGTTTTTAGATCACGCACTGACATACCGCTCGCAGGCTGGAGCAAGACTGCGAAGCGGCTTCAATCGTTACAGATGCAGCCGTGGCACCTGCACGACCTGCGCAGGACCTTCGCCACTCACCTACGCACCCTGGGCGTCGATAGGCTAGTTGTCAGCAAGCTCCTCAACCATGCCGAGGGCGGGGTGACTAAGACCTATGACCGCTGGGCCGCTGATCTCGAGAAGGCGGATGCGATGGAACGTTGGGCCATTCGCTTGCGGGAGATCGTTGGGCTGTAGTTTTTTCTATTCCCGATGGGACTGCTAACAGGAAACGAGACTCCGCTGGTCCTGAAGGAAACGATGCGGTCAAGCATGCTTTCTGCCTAGCGGCGGTAAGCACGTCGTCGCCAGCCAACCTCTTCGACAGATGCAACCTGAGCCGTTGCAGCGGCTATTCCTTAGATTGAGGGGCTGCTGTGGCGGGCACTAGGGTCATCCACACAGCGCCCGCAAACATGGCGGCGATGAACATCACAGTACGCATGACTTGACCTCACTGAGTTGTCTCGGGACGCCTCCAATTCCTCAGCGCCCTGTCTAACTATCTCTCGGAAACGGCTTTTGCTGAATGATCCTTTGTAAGAGGCGTTCCAACACCTCAACTCTGGCCGTCAGCATTTTTAGGCTGCCTGCTAAAAGCCTTCAGCTCTGTCTCACTTATAGTTTCATTTAACTAGGACCTCGGAGACCTAGCAATCAAGCTGTTCAATGTTAATGGCCGTTGACGGTGAATCCACACAACCTCAATTCCAGGCCAAAAACTCCACACGATTCGGTGAGGTTTCAGTCGCTTATTTCACCGGCCCTAGGAATCCAGGCTGTAGCGGGCTGCAGCGCTGAGCGAAGCGCACAGCTTGCGGCGAGGCGTTGAAGGACCGCGGTTCCGCGGAGCCAATAGACTCCGGCATGGTCGGAGCCCAGGCCATTGCGGCCGACCCGGAGAGAGGACTCCTGACAAGCTGCAAGAACTTTGGACCGCGCTCGGGGCGGCGGGATTCTCGAACAACGAGCTCAGCTTGTAAGATCATTGGAAT
>DASUQP010000191.1:0-2184 GCA_036280475.1 Methyloceanibacter sp.
CGCTCTCGCTCTATGTCGACCTGCACGGCACGGGCAGCGTCTCCGAGGATAAGTTGGAGCAGGCGTTGCGGCAGGTCATGGACTTAAGTCCGCGCGGGATCAGGGAGCATTTGAAGCTGAGCCGCCCGATCTACGAGCGGACCGCAGCCTACGGCCATTTCGGGCGACAGCCCGACAATGACGGCGGCTTTTCCTGGGAGCGGCTCGATCTCGCCGAGCCGATCCGCGCAGAGCTGTCCTGATAGGCCGCCGCCGCCTTGCTTTGGTTCGCCGATGCGGCAAGCCTGACCCTTCAAAACTATGGATGCCTGGTTCAAGTCGGAGCATGAAGGGGAATGATCGTCGGTCGGAAGGCAGAGATAAGCGCGCCCGCGCCGCTCAGGTCTTATGGCAGGCGTAAAGCCAAGCCTCTGAGCGCGCGGAAGGAGCGCCTGATCGGCGAGTTCCTGCCGCTCATCCGCGTCGATCTCGCGCAGGAAGCGCCGAGGTCCCTTTCGGCACTCTATCCCGTGCCGGTCAAGGACGTCTGGCTTGAGATCGGCTTCGGTTCGGGTGAGCATCTGCTTTGGCAGGCCGAGCGGCATCAAGATGTCGGCTTCATCGGTTGCGAGCCCTTCATCAACGGCATGGGAAGCCTCCTCGGCGCCATCGAAGAGCGCGGCATCGGGACGATCCTTGTGCATGACGGGGACGCGCGGGAGGTGCTGGCCTGGTTGCCCGACCGCTCCATCGGCCGCATCTTCCTGCTCTTCCCCGATCCTTGGCCTAAGAGGCGCCAGCAGAAACGGCGGCTCTTGGCTCGCGAAACGGTGAGCGAGCTCGCCCGCGTGCTCGTGCCGGGCGGCGAACTTCGATTTGCCTCAGACAGCGGCGACTACGCCGCCCAGGCGCTTCTTCTCGCGCGCACGAGCGGGGCCTTTGTCTGGCGGGCAGTGCGGCCGCACCATTGGCGCGAGCGCGCTTCAGACTGGCCGGAAACGCGCTACGAGCGAAAAGCGCTGGGCGAAGGGCGGAAAGCCGTTTACCTCACTTTCGGCCGCCTCTAGCCCTCATGGCCGCGCCGCGCAGGGCGCTTGAAAGCGCAGAGAAAGCTCGTATATTAAGCCCGAACTCATGATTGATTGTGATCAGGAGTGGGCCTTCGCCCGCTCCTTTTTATTAGGCTCAACGCTCTTTTGCGGCCGAAGCGCCCGATGTCGAGCCCTACCGGCAATGCCGATCGACGATTCGCCCGCGAAACGGGACCCGCGCGGATCATCGCCGATCTGGCGGAGCCCGTGCTTGACGAACTCGGCTTCCGGCTGGTCAGGGTCAAGATCTCGGGGCGAGACGGAGGCACGGTGCAGATCATGGCCGAGCGGGCAGGCGGCGGGATGAGCGTGGAGGATTGCGCCGCGATCAGCCGGGCCTTGTCACCGGTTCTCGACGCTTACGACCCTATGCCCGGGCAGTATCGTCTCGAGGTCTCCTCTCCGGGGATCGACCGGCCGCTGGTGAGACCGAGCGACTTTGCGCTATGGGCCGGCCACGAAGCGAAGGTCGAGCTGAAAGAGCTGCTTGACGGGCGGAAGCGCTTCAGGGGCGTGATCGAAGGGATCGCCAAGGATGAGGTGCGGCTCAGGATCGAGCTCGACGGCAAGGCCGACCCCGTGGTCATCGGCCTTCCCTTCGCGCTCATCGCGGAGGCGAAGCTCGTCGCGGATCTTGCAGGCTTCAGAGCAGACCTTTCGGCCAAGAAGCCCGCTCATTGAATGAACGGAGCGTCCCCGCTTCTGGCGGCGCGCTTCCGGGAAGACGGAAACGATTGGAGGAATAGAGATGGCTCAGGCAGGCGTCAGCGCCAACAGGCTCGAGCTCTTGCAGATCGCGGACGCGGTCGCGCGCGAGAAGTCGATCGATCGCCAGGTGGTCATCACCGCCATGGAGGACGCGATCCAGAAGGCGGCGAAGTCGCGCTACGGCAGCGAGAACGAGATCAAGGCCGAGGTCGATCCCAAGACCGGCGAGATCAGGCTCGCGCGCCTGCTCGAAGTGGTCGAGACCGTCACCATGGAGGCGACCCAGGTTTCGCTCGACGAGGCGCGGCGCCGCAATCCGGCGGCGCAAGTTGGCGACTTCATCGCCGAGCCCCTGCCCCCGCTCGATTTCGGCCGGGTCGCGGCGCAGAACGCAAAGCAGGTGATC
>DASUQP010000192.1:0-10815 GCA_036280475.1 Methyloceanibacter sp.
TGCGCGGCCGCTCAGCGCTCCCATGCTTGTCGTCGCCGGGAATGCCCCATCCGCCGAGCTGGGCGAGCGTCTGGCCGCCGAGGCTCGATCCGCCGGTGCCGAAGAAGATCAGTGTCCGTGCGCCCTCGGTAAGCCGCCGCAGGGCTTCGCGCGCCGGCGCAATGTCGTCCCGCCATTCCGGCACCTTCAGCAGCGGCAAGGTGGAGTTGGCATAGGCCTCGCGCAAGGAGGCGAGGCGCGGCTCGAGCTTGGCGAGATTGGCGTCAAGCGAGGCTTGCGGGAGCCCCGCGCGCCCGATCTTCGCCTCAAGGCAACCTTCCACGGATTGCGACAGCGGCACCAACCAGTCCCTTTCGCCCACGAAGATCAGATGTCGGACGCGACGAGCCCTAGCCCGGCACTTCCGCAGCCTTCGCCGCTACAGGCTTGCCGACGATGGTGGTGATAAGGTGATCGGCCTCGATCAGGCGCTTGGCCACGCGTCTAATGTCGTCAAGGGTCACAGCCTCGACCAGCGCGTTCCGCCGATCGACGTAGTCGATGCCGAGATCTTCGATCTGGATCCAGAGGAGCTGGTTGGCGATGCCCGACGAGGATTCGAACCTGAGCGCGTAGGCGCCGGTGAGATAGCTGCGCGCGTTCGCGAGCTCCTCGGCCGTGGGGCCCTCCTCGGCGAGCCGCTTCAGCTCGCTCTCGATCACGTCGAGCGACTGGCCGACGGCTTCGTTCTTGGTGGCCACGTTGCCGATGAAGACGGCGCCGTGCTGATAGGGATAGAGATTGGAGTAGACCGAATAGGCGAGCCCCCGCTTCTCGCGCACCTCCTCCATCAGGCGTGAGGCGAAGCCGCCGCCCCCCAGGATATAGTTCAGCACGTAGGCCGGCATGAAATCGTCGTCCTTCCGCGCGATTCCGCGATGGCCGAACTGCACCACCGATTGCGGCACGTCCATCTCGATGATCTCGCGCGAGGGCCCAAGCGGCGGATTGGCGTCGGCCACCGGCTCCAATGCCGAAAGCGCCGGCAAGCCCCCGAACACATGATCGAGCACCTTGCCGAGGCTATCGGCGTCGATGTCGCCGACGACAGAAATGACGAGCTTGTCGCGCGCGAAGACGCGGTCGGCATAGTCTCTGAGGTCCGAGGGCGAAATCGTCGCGACCGACGTCATCGTGCCCTTGATCGGCCGCCCGTAAGGGTGATCCCGAAAGGCCAGACGATCCCAGGCGAGCGAGGCCACGCTCTCGGGGTCGTTCTCGTCGAATTTGAGCCCGGCCAGAATCTGCCTGCGCACGCGTTCGACCGCGTCCTGATCGAAACGCGGCTCGGTCAGCGCAAGCCGCAGGAGATCAAACACCTCGTCCTTGTTCGCGGTCAGCGTCTGGACGCTGCCGAGCATGACATCCCGGCTCGCGTCGAAGTCCATGCGCATGGCGAGCGCCTGCTCGCGTTCCTGAAAGGCGATCGCGTCGAGCGGCCCTGCGCCCTCGTCCATCATGGCGGAAATGAAATAGGCGAGACCTTCCTTATCTTCCGTGTCCTGCGCGGCACCGCCGCGGAAGGCGAAGCGCATGGCAATCAGTGGATTGGCGTGGCTCTCGACGAGCCATGCCTCGATGCCGCCGGGGCTGGTCACGCGTTGGATCTTCATGCCGGTAACTTCAGCCGCCGATGCGGCCGAAACGGCGACGACCGCGGCAGCGGCAAAGCCCGCGCCGTGCCGCACCAGGGAGCGAAGGAAGGAACCCCCCCGCGCCATCGCGGCTACGACTTGCCTTTGACGGGCGCATGGACCGGCTTTCCACCGACGGAGCTTGTATGTGCGGGGGCAGGCAGCAGATAGCCGGTGACCGAATTCTTGTCGACGAAATATTTGCGCGCAACGTCCCGCATGCCCTCGACGGTCACGCGCTTCAGCCGGTCAGGCCATTCCTCGACGTCGGCGACGGTCATGCCGGTGGCAAGCCGCCAGCCATAGTGGCGCGCCATGCGCGACTGGCTGTCGGAGGTGTAGACGAAGTCGGCGATATAGGAGGCGCGCGCCCGGTCGAGCTCTTCTTGCGTCACGCCCTCTTCGCGCAGCTCTGCGATCACGCCGCCGATGGCCTTGTCGAGCTCGTCGGCGGTGACGCCCTCGGCGGCGACGGAATAGAAGCCGAGCCGGCCCGAATCGAGGCCCGAATCCGAATACCAGCCGCCGGCGTTGGCCGCCTTTTTGTCCTCGATCACCAGGCGCTTATAGATCCTGCTGACGGAGCCCGCGGCGGCGACGCGCATCAGGAGGTCGAGCGCCTCGGCCTCGCCAGGCTCGGCCGACGCGTAGCTCGGCGCCATGTAGTAGCGTTGCACCGTGATGCGTCCGGCGCGCGCATCCTCGAGCGTCACCTTCACCGGAGAAAAGCGCGGAGGCTCCTGCGGCCGGGCGCGGCCGTTCGCTGCGTCGTTCGGCGCGATCTTGCCGTAGGTCGCCTCGGCGAGCCGCCTCACCTCCTCGGGATCGACGTCGCCCGCGATCACCAGAATCGCGTTGTTCGGCGCGTAGAAGCGCCGATAGAACGAGAGCGCATCGTCGCGATCGAGCGCCCTGATCTCGTGTTCCCAACCGATGATGGGGATGCCATAGGGATGATTGGCGTAGAGCGCCGCCATCATCTGCTCCTGCAAGATACTCCCGGGATCGTTGTCGACCCGGCTGCGGCGCTCTTCCAGGATCACATTGCGCTCGGTGGTCACGTCCTCCTCGGAGAGGCGCAAGTTCGCCATGCGGTCAGCTTCCATCTCCATCACCTTGAACAGGCGATCCTTGGCCACGCGTTGGAAATAGGCGGTCACGTCATGATTGGTGAAGGCGTTGTCCTCGCCGCCGTTCCTGGCGATGATCTTCGAGAATTGACCCAGGGGAATGGCGTCGGTGCCCTTGAACATGAGGTGCTCGAGAAAATGCGCGATGCCGGAGGATCCCCGCGGCTCGTCCGCAGCGCCCACCTTGTACCAGATCATCTGGGTGACGACCGGCGCGCGGCGATCGGGAATGACGAGCACCTGGAGCCCGTTCGCGAGCTTGAACTCGCTCACGCGCGGTGAGGCTTGCGGCTTCTCCGCCGCGGCGGCGACGGCGAGCGAAGCAAGGCTGAACGACGCAACGAAGAAGCCCATCCGGCCGTCGACCGCCGGGAGAAGCTGTTCGAATATCCACATCATCATTGTGCGAGACCGGAAAAGATCGATGCAAGGCCGCCGGGCAAGAATTCGTGCCGAATCTTGGCGGCCAGCCCTTCTCCCATTTCAGGCCTTGGACCGCCATTTTCAAGCGAATTCGGCTGGAGACGCGCGCCAAAACCCCCAGGTTTCCGTCAGTAAAGGGCGCTTGGGTTCTTGTAGCTATCGGGCGGCGGCGGGTTGAACGGGTCCTCGGTCGGCGTGATGTCCTGCGGGACGTGCGGCTTGAGCGGCGGCTTCGGCTTTGCGGCAGCGACGTCCTCGGGCGCCTTGTCGGAAGGATCGGGCTCGGGAACGTCTTCGACCGGCGGACCTTCCTTGTTCCTGGTGAGCCATTTATCCAAGAGGGTCTTCTTGCCGATGTAAGGATTGAGGGGCTCTTGGATGCGCCTTTCCTTGGCCTTCTCGTCCTTCTCTGCCTGGATGATCTGCTTCTGCGTCACTTCGGGGTTCTGCGGCCAGTCTTGGCGCGCGGTGGCCGCGGCAACGCCGTTCTGCGGCTGGGGAAGCGCCTTGGGGTCGGGCGGGAGCAGAAGCGGCGGCCGTTCAGCCATGTGGACGTCGGGCTCCTTACGGTCGCCCGAAACCCCCATGTAGTCGAAGATCTTGCCTTGGAACTCGATGGCGCCGCAGCCTGCGAGGGCAAGCGTGGCGGCAGACACCGCGGCAAGGAGCGCGGCCCTTGCGGGGCCGATCATGTAAAAGCTGTGCCCCAAGGTTCCCCCTCAAGCCCGGAAATCCGGGATTCCCTACATCTTAGAAGGGTTTCCGACCTTTTTGTGACCCCTGAACAAGGACTCATACAGAAGACCGACGACCCCGGCAACAATGGCGGCGTCGGCGATGTTGAACACGTACCATTGGAAGCCGAACACGTGGAGGGAGAAGAAATCGGCGACCGCGCCGTAGGCCATGCGATCGATGGCATTGCCGACGGCGCCGCCGATGATAAGGCCGATCGAAGCTGCCACGAGAGGCGCGCTGCATCGTGCCAGCCAAACGGCGAAAGCGAGGCTTGCGGCGAAGGCGAACACGATCAAGCCCCAGCGGCCGAGACCGCTCTCTTGCGGAAACAGTCCATAGCTGATGCCTTGATTCCACACGAGCACGAGATCGAAAAAGGGCGTGATGGTCACCACGCCCTTGGCGCCAATGTCATAGACATAGAGCATCCACGCCTTGTGGGCCTGATCGACGAGAACGGTCAGAGCGGCGATGCCGAGCCCGAGCGGCGACAGGGGACCCCACAACCAGTCGCGCAGCATCGCGCTACCTCGCGCCCGCGCGGCGTGCGTCGAATTGCCTGACCGCTGCCGCATCGCGCAAGGACAGCGCGGGAAAATCGGGATCGGAGCCGACCTCCTCGAGGATCTTCCAGGATCGGGCGCATTTTCTGCCCCTGGCGGGCTCGAACACGACCGCCACGCCCTTCACATCATCGAGACGGAAGGCGTGGGCGGGCCCCGCGCCCGGCAACAGCTCAGCCCCGCTGGTGATCGCGATCTCGGCGAGATCGACGCCGTCGAGAGCGGCGCGGAGGTCGGCGTCGGCGACGTAGACCTTCGGAGACGCCTCCAGGCTCGAGCCGATGCGCCCCTCTTTCCTTTCGATCTCGAGCGCGCCCGTGACTACGCGGCGCAAGTCGCGAATTTTCCGCCATTGGGCGGCGAGCTGTTCGTCGCGCCACGCGTGCGGGATTTCCGGAAATTGACGCAGATGAACCGAGCCGCGATCGCCGGGAAACCGATTGAGCCATGCTTCTTCCATGGTGAAGCAGAGCATCGGCGCAAGCCACGCCGTAAGCGCCTCGAACAGATGGTCGAGCAATGTCAACGCCGCGCGGCGCGTCAAGCTGTCATAAGGGTCGCAATAGAGCGCGTCCTTGCGGATGTCGAAATAGAAGGCGGACAGATCGTTGACGCAGAAATTGAGGAGCGCATGGAAGACGCGCTTGAAGTCGAAGGCGTCGTAGCCCGTGCGCACGGTCTCGCCGAGTTCGGCAAGCCGCGAAAGCATGTAGCGCTCGAGCCCGGGCATGTCGGCATGACGGACGGCAAGGTCGGGCCGGAAATGGGCAAGATTGCCGAGAAGGAAGCGGAGCGTGTTCCGGAGCTTCCGGTACGATTCGATATTGGCCTTGAGGATGTCGGGTCCGATGCGGAGATCTTCCGCAGAGTCCGAGCTCATCGCCCACAGTCTCAGGATCTCGGCGCCTGACTGGCGGATCACGTCTTGCGGCGCCACCACATTGCCGAGCGACTTCGACATCTTGCGCCCGTCTTCGTCCACGACGAAGCCGTGGGTGACGACGGCGTCGTAGGGCGCGCGGCCGCGCGTCCCGCAAGATTCGAGCAGCGACGATTGGAACCAGCCGCGGTGCTGGTCCGACCCCTCGAGATAGAGCGCGGCGGGCCATTCCAGATCGAGCCGCTTCTCCAGAACGAAGGCATGCGTCGAACCCGAATCGAACCAGACATCGAGAATGTCGTCGGCCTTGTCCCAATCGGCGGGGTTGTCGACGAGGCCGGTCAGGAAACGTTCCTTCGCGCCGCGTTTGAACCAGGCATCGGCGCCTTCGCCGCGGAAGGCCGAGAAGATGCGCTCGATCAGCTTGACCGATCCTTCGAAGTCCACGCGCGGGATGACCTCTCCCGTCTCCTTGTGGCGGAATACGGTGATGGGAACGCCCCAGGCACGCTGGCGCGACACGACCCAGTCGGGCCGCGTCTCGATCATGCCGGTGATGCGGTTTTCCCCTTGCGGCGGCACCCAGCGCGTCTCGCCGATCGCCTTCAACGCGCGCGCTCTCAGCGTGCCCTGCCCCGAGCGGGCCGGTATGGACAGCGCGGCAGGACTGTCCAGGGCGATGAACCATTGCGGCGTGGCGCGGAAGATCACCGGCTTCTTCGAGCGCCACGAATGCGGGTAGTCGTGCTTGCGGCGCGCACGCGCAATCAGCGCGCCGGCTTCCGTCAGAGCCGCTATCACGGCCAGGTTGGCATCGCCGAACCTGCCCTTGTCGTCGATGACGCGCTTGCCCTCGAAGCCGGGCGCCTCCTTGGTGAAGAAGCCGGCCTCGTCGACGGTGAACGGGATCTTGGTGTCGATACCGTGCTCTTCGAGATCGCCGCGATGCTCTTCAAAGACCTCGAAGTCTTCGGTGCCGTGGCCCGGCGCGGTATGGACGAAGCCCGTGCCCGTGTCCTCCGTGACATGAGGTCCGGGAAGCAGCGGCACGTCGAACTCGTAGCCCCGGCCGCGCAAGGGATGGGCCGCGGTCAGGGCTTCGAGCGCTTGCCATGGCATAGTGCCGAGCCGCCGCCACGCGCTGACGCGCGCGACAGCAAACACGTCCTCGGCGAGCTTGTCGGCCAGGATCAGCCTGTCGCCGACCTTCGCCCAGTTGTCGTCGGGCGCCTGCGTGACCTCGTAGACGCCATAGTCGATCTCCTTCGAGAAGGAGATGGCGCGGTTACCGGGAATGGTCCAAGGCGTCGTGGTCCAGACGACGACTGCGGCACTCTTGATCTCATCGGGACTGAGACCGGTGTTGCCGCTCGGACCCACGGCGAGCACGGGAAACTTCACATAGATCGACGGGCTTTCGACCTCCTCATATTCGACTTCCGCCTCTGCGAGCGCCGTGCGCTCGACCACCGACCACATGACAGGTTTCGAGCCGCGATAGAGCAGCCCGTTCATGGCGAACTTCATCAGTTCGGCGGCGATGGTGGCTTCCGCGTCGAAGGCCATGGTGGTGTAGGGATGTTTCCAATCGCCCACGACGCCGAGCCGCTTGAACTCCTCGCGTTGCACCCCGAGCCAGTGTTCGGCGTAAGCGCGACACTCGGCACGGAAGGCGACCATCGCCTCGGGATTTGACAGGTCGGGCTTCGTTTTGCCGCGCGCGCGATAGTTCTCCTCCTCGACCTTCCACTCGACGGGCAGCCCGTGACAGTCGAAGCCCGGCACGAAGTTGGCGTCCTTGCCCATCATCTGCTGCGAGCGGACGACCACGTCCTTCAGGATTTTGTTGAGGCCCGTGCCGATATGAATGTGGCCGTTGGCGTAAGGCGGCCCGTCATGAAGCACGAAGGCTTCGCGCCCCTGCGCGTCTTCGCGCAGCCTGTCGTAAAGGCCAAGCCGCTCCCAGCGCGCGAGAAGTTCGGGCTCGCGCTCGGGCAGTCCGGCCTTCATCGGAAAGTCCGTCTTGGGCAGGAAGAGCGTCTCGCTCCAGTCGCGTCCGGTCTCGATTTTCGACGCCTGGTCTTCGAGCCTGGCGATAAGGGATCGGGGATCGCGCGCGAGCGGCGCGCGCTCGACGGTGCGCGAAACTATTGCTTTCGCCCCGGCTCGTCCGGGCTCGACGCCGCGCTTCGGTGCTGCTTTCGCCTTCGGCTTCGCTCGCGCTTTGGTCTCTGTCTCGCGCTTGGCGGATTTCGCCGTGTCGGTCTTCGTCTTGACCGACTTCCTCTTCGCCGACGCTCTCGCCGGTTTGCCCTTGAGGGCGGCGCGTTTCGGCGTTCGTTGCAGGGTCTTACGTTTCGCGTTGACCTTTCCCCGGGCTTGGCGGGCCCCGGCTCCCCTAGCGGCCGTTCGTTTGCCCTTTGTGTTCCTTGCCATGTTCCCTGCTTCTGGAGTCGGTTCCGCCGGCTTCGCCCCGCGGCGTTCTAGCAATCGCACTCCGCTCATGCCAGGGCCTTCGTGCCCGTTATCAACTCGCCGCCGCCGCCTTGGCGAGCGCGCGGGCGAGAGGGAAGCGCGCGATCGGGTCGTCAGCATCGATTTCGACAAGGATGGCGCGGGCGCGATCGGTGTCCTCGCGCATCCTGGCCGCGAGCGCTTCGGGCGTGGCGAAGGTCTGATCCGGACGCAGGAAGGCGATGAACTCGACATCGACCACCTTGCCGTAGAGGTCGCCTGCAAAATCGAGCAGATAGGCTTCGAGCACAGGCTCGCCCGCGCCGAAGGTGGGGCGCGCGCCGACGTAACCCGCGGCGTGATAGCGGCGCCCGTCGTGCTCGACGCGCATGGCATAGATGCCGTGACGTACATCTTGTCCTTGCGCGAGCGGAAGATTGAGGGTCGGGAAGCCGAGCCCCTTGCCGCGCCCGGCGCCCGCGCCGACCGCACCGCGAACGCGCCACCAATAGCCGAGCTGTTCGGCCGCCTCTCTCGCTTCCCCGTTGCGGAGGTGCTCGCGGATTCGGCTCGACGAGAAGGTCGTGCCGCTCTCGCCCACGGGTGCCACTACGTCGACGCCGAAGCCCTGCGCGCGCCCGAGCGCTGCAAGCTCCTCCGTCGTGCCGGTGCGGCCCTTGCCGTAGGAGAAATCGTGGCCCACGACCACATGGGTCGCGCCGAGCCCTTGCGCCACCACCTCGATGGCGAACTCGGGCGCGCTCAGCGAAGCAAGCTCCCGGTCGAAGCCGATGACGAATGTCTGGTCGAGGCCGAGCGCTTCTAGCAGCTCGAGCTTCAACGGCAGCGGCGTCAGCCGGAAGAACGGGGTCTCGGGGGCGAAGAATTCCCTCGGATGCGGTTCGAACACCACGGCGCCCGAGCGCCGCCCTTCGCGCCCGGCAATCGCGATCGCCTCGCCGAGGACCCGTTGATGGCCGCGATGCACGCCGTCGAAATTGCCGATGGCTAGCGCTGCGCCCTTCAGCTTTTTCGGCACGTCCCGCCAGACGCGGACAATCTCCATCGCTTGCCTTCGATCCCCGCCTATTGGCGCGGCGTCCGGCGGTCGACCATCATCACCGCCTCGCCTTCAAGCACGATCTTGCCGTTGACCGCGCAGTCGCATGCGAGCGTGGCGCGGGCCTTGTCGATGTCGAGGCCGGTGATGCGGAGCGTGGCAACCACCTCGTCGCCGATATAGACCGGAGCCCGGAACTTCATGCTTTGGGACAGATAGATGCAGCCGGGACCCGGGAGCTTGGTCCCGAGCACGGTGGAGAACAGACTGCCCGTGAGGAAGCCGTGGGCGATCCGCTTCTTGAAGATGGTCGCGGCGGCGAAATCATCGCTGATATGCACGGGATTGACGTCGCCCGAGAGCTCGGCAAAGGCGAGAACGTCCTTGTCGGTGATCTTCTTCGTATAGTTCGCCTCCATGCCGACGGAGAGGTCTTCGAAGTAATACCCGTGGCCCAGGCCGCCGGCGCGGTTTCCGTTCGTCGTCATCTTGCGTTTTCCTGCTCCCTGCGTTTGGCAGGGGGCAAAATAGCGAAGGCCTTGCTGCGCCGCAATCTCAGGGACGCGCAAGGCGCCAAACCGCCCCTCGTCATCCTCAGGCGCGAGCCTCGAAGGATGCCATCCGGTGTGTTGCGTCCTTCGAGGGCTGCCTCCGGCAGCCACCTCAGGATGACGGTGAGCGGAGCGAGGCTACCAGATGAGCGCGCGCATGGCTCCGACGGGGCGCGGGTTCGCGTGCGCGAACAGCGCGTCGAGATGCGCGGCGGCGAGGGCCTCCCCGCCCGCCTCGCCGCCGCTGTTTGCCGGCCTATGCAAGCCGCTTGCGACGAACACCGAATCGATGCCGACGCCCGCGGCGCCCGCGATGTCGGTGTGCACGCCATCGCCGATGGCGAGAATTTCGCTTTTCGGCACGGCGCGTCCGGCGAGCGCGCCGATGGTCTCGAGCGCGAGCATATAGATCGGGGCGTAAGGCTTGCCGGCATAGACCACGGGTCCCCCCGCCTTTTCATACACGGCGGCAAGGGCGCCGGCGCACCAGACGAGCTGGTCGCCTCGCTCGACCAATTGATCGGGATTGGCGCAGATCATCGGAAGCTTTCGCGCGGCAAGCGCGCTCAAGAGCTCGGAATAATCCTCGGGCGTCTCCGTCTCGTCATCGAACAGGCCCGAGCAGACGATGAGCTCGGAGTCCTCGTGACGCCCGAGCTTGACATCGAGGCCCTCGAAGATGGGCCGGTCGCGCAAAGGCCCGAGATGAAACACGGTGGCGCCGGCGTGCTTGACGAGCTCGTGACGCGTGAGGTCGCCGGAGGTCACGGTCGCGTCATAGGAGTCGTCGGGAACGCCGAGACGGCGGAGCTGGTCCATGACCGACGGGCTCGGCCGCGGCGAGTTCGAGAGCAACACCACGATGCCGCCTGTCGCGCGGAACGCGCGCGTGGCGGCAACCGCGCGCGGGAAGGCCCGATGCCCGTTATGCATGACGCCCCAGATATCGACGAGCCAGCCGCGGTAATGCGACGCCAGGCTTTTGATCGAGTCGAGGACGGGAATGTCGCTTGCAGCGACGGTCATGCCTCGTCGGTTAGAGACTCGGGCACGACGGGTCAAGCGCCACGCGTCATGCCGAGGCACGACCTGCCTGCGCGAAGCCGGGGCTTCGCTCCTGCGAAGGCAGGGCGAAGCATTTCCCTCTCCCCCCGTGGGAGAGGGTGGCGCGAGCGCATGCGAGCGCGGGGTGACAGGGATCGACGTCATGCGCGCCGTGGCGCAACCCCTCACCCGCCTCAGCCTCGCCTCCGCTCGGCTTCGGCACCCTCTCCCGCAAGGGGAGTGGGGGAATCCTTGGAGGGCGCGCCGCGGCGGCCACCTCGGGATGAGGGCGTGCAACG
>DASUQP010000193.1:0-22724 GCA_036280475.1 Methyloceanibacter sp.
CTCGACTGCATCCTCAATGGAACGACGCCGTTGGTGGATGGGCGCGCAGGCTGCGAGGCACTCCGCGTCGCAAGCTTGATCAACGAGAGCATCGAGAAGCACCTCAAGAAGGTGCAAACCCAGCCGGTGAAGCCCGCGGCCGGAGCTGCCGGCTCCTAGTCAGGAGCGCGAGTTGCCCCCGCGTGTCTCTTCGACTTTGAGCCTCCGGGCGCGCGACCCGACAATGTCGAGCACGACGCTCGCCGCGCGCTCGCTCGGCGGGGGGTTGCGGTCGCCGAGCGCCTTCATCACGTCCTTGAAGGCTTGGCGTTGCCTTGCGCGGACCGGCTCCGAGCCAAGAACTTCTTCGACGGACGCGGCCAAATTCTCCGGCGTGCATTCCTCCTGGAGGCGTTCCGGCACGACTTGGCGGCCTGCGAGCAGGTTCACGAGCGAAGCGTGCTCGACGCTGATCCCCATGCGCCGGACGAGAAACGCCGAGACCGGGCTGATCCTATAGGCGACCACCATCGGAACGCCGGCAAGCGCAAGCTCGAGCGTGACGGTGCCCGATTTGGCCATGGCGGCATCGGCCGCGGCGAAGGCATCGAAGCGTTCGGCCATGTCGATGATGAGTACCGCGGGGAGGGGCCAGTCCCGGGTCATGTCCCGCACCACCTCGGCCACGGAATCCACGGCGGGAATGACGACGCGAAGGCCGGAATGTTTCTCCTTCAAGAGGAGCAGCGCCTCGCCGAAGATCGGAAGCATGCGGCGCACTTCGCCGGCCCGGCTGCCAGGGAGGACGCAGAGCAGGGGAGCGCCTGGGCCTACGCCGTGCCGCAGGCGGAACGCTTTCCCATCGCCTTGCTCCGCGCCGGCGTCGATGGCGGGATGGCCGACATAAGTGCAGGCGATGCCGTATTTCTCGAAGAAGGGCACCTCGAAGGGCAGAAGCGCCATGATGTGATCGACGCGCTTCTTGAGCTTGCGCGCGCGGAACGGTCCCCAGGCCCAAAGCTGCGGCGCGACATAGTGGATTACGGGTATGCCGGAACCGCGGAGATGATGGGCGAGCCTGAGAGAAAAGCCCGGCGAGTCCACGGTCACGACGGCATCGGGTTCGAGCCGCCGCACCGCCTCGGCCGTCTCGTTGATGCGCCCGATGAGCCGCGGCAGATGCGGCAGCACCTCGGCAAGCCCCATCACCGAGAGCTCGCTCATGGGAAACAGGCTCGCAAGCCCCTCGCTCTCGCTCTGCGGGCCGCCCACGCCGGCAAAGCGGATGCGGCCGCCCGTCTTGCGCTTGAGCGCCGCCATCAGCCGCCCGGCGAGATTGTCGCCCGAGGCCTCGCCCGAGACGATGAAGATCAGCGGCTCACGCCTGTCCATGCCAACTCCAAATGCTTGTGCCGCGCGCCGCTGAACGAGAATGAAGCTGATTAGCCCAAGTTCAGACATTCCGCCAAGAGCGGAACGTTGCGGCCTGGCCGTGCCGCACGCCGGCGCCATCGATCAACTCCCATATGATCCCATCCTCGATCACGAAGCGCCGGCCGGACTTGGCGATGCGAATGCCGCTGTAGCCTGCGAGAAAACCGTTGCGCGCCACCTGATCGAGCAGCCTCTGCCGTTCGGCCCGGTCGGTCGGCTCTGCCGAAAGCCGCGACGGCAGCGCTACGAGCTCCTCCAAGGAATATTCGAAGCAGTCCTGTGCCGCCTTGTTGGCGTAGGTGAATTTCGGATCGTGATCGGTGCCATGCGCGAGGACGGCGAAGGGTGCTTCGCTATAGAGCCAGCGCGCGTCTGCCTCGGGTGGGACGAGCGGGGCCTTGACCAGCCGGGCGTAGCTGTCGGTCAACAAGGCAAAAAAGCCGGGATCGGTCGACAAGTCTACCATTCGGCGGTCGGTTCGGGTTTCCATCGTGCGAGGATCACGGCGAGCATGTCATCGCGCTCGGTGTTTGCGGCAGGATTAAGCCCGAGAGAATCGCCTTTGCGCCAGAAAATTCGCGCGACATTGCGTTAGGATAAGGGTCGTGGCCAGACGCGCTATGCCGCAATCGTTGCAACTTCGAGATGGTGCCGCGGGAGACGCGGAACGGAAACGTCCCCGCGGCCGAGCCGAGGCGGTGCCGCGGGAGGATGACGCGCGGATCGTGTCCATCGATGTCTTGCGCGGTCTCGTAATGGTCGTCATGGCGCTCGACCACACGCGGGATTTCTTCGGCGACGGCAGTTTCAATCCCCGCGACGTGACCGAGCCGGCGCTGTTCCTGACGCGATGGATCACGCATCTTTGCGCGCCGACCTTCGTCTTTCTCGCCGGGCTCTCGGCCTTCCTCTATGGTCGCGGGCGAAGCGTCGCCGAGACGAGCCGCTTCCTCTTCACGCGCGGGCTTTGGCTCATCCTGGTCGAATTCACCATCGTACGGATCGCCTGGAGCTTCGATCTCGCGCTCGGCGACACATTGGTCGGAGGCGTGATCTGGGTGATCGGCGCCTCGATGGTTGCATTGGCGGCTCTTGTCTGGCTGCCGCGCTGGGCCATCGTGGCCGTGGCGCTTGCCATGATCGCCGGTCAAAACCTCCTCGATGGTCTCAGGCCGGAAGTTTTCGGCGGGGCGGCGCCGCTATGGCACGTGCTGCATCAGCGGGGTTCCGTTCACCTGACCGAAGGGTTCCGCTTTTTTGTCCTTTACCCGCTGATCCCGTGGGTCGGAGTGATGGCCGCGGGCTACGCGATCGGCCCGGTGATGGCGCTTGGACCCGACGAGCGGAATCGCGTCCTGCTCAAGCTTGGCGCCGCGATCACGATCGGGTTCATCCTGCTGCGCGCCACCAACCTCTACGGCGACCCCGCGCCATGGACAGCGCAGGAGACTTGGCTCGCGACGCTGCTCTCCTTCCTCAATTGCGAGAAATATCCGCCGTCGCTGTTCTTTTTCATGATGACGCTGGGGCCGGCGCTGATGCTGCTCGGCGTCTTCGAGCATGCACGAGGGGCATTTGCGCGCTTCCTTGCGGTATTCGGTGAGGTGCCGTTCTTCTTCTATGTCGTCCACATTTATCTAATCCATGCGCTCGCGGTCGCCACCGGCTTTGCCGTGACAGGCGCGCTCGCACGCAACCCCGAGATCGGGCTCAGCCTCGCCGGAATCTATATCGTCTGGCTGATCGTGATCGTTCTGCTCTATCCCCTTTGCCGCTGGTTTGCCGGGCTCAAGCGAGGCGGCGGCGGCTGGTGGTGGAGCTATCTCTGAGCTCACCTGAGACTCTTGGCGTAGAGGTCGGTGCGGCGGTCGCGGAAGAAGCCCCATTCCGCACGGTAGCGCGCGATCTCATCGAGATCGAAGCTCGCCACGAGCACGCCTTCGTCGTCTCGTCCGAAGCGTGCGACCAATTCGCCTTTGTGATCGGCGATGAAGGAATGGCCATAATAGGTCTGGGTTGCGCCGTCGTTCTCCTCGACGCCGATGCGGTTCGCGGCCACGATGGGCACGGCGTTTGCGACCGCGTGGCCCTGCATGGCGCGCTGCCATTGGAGATGCGTGTCGAGGGAGGGGTCCTGCGGCTCGGAGCCGATGGCGGTAGGATAGAACAGGATCTCGGCGCCTTCGAGCACGAGCGCGCGGGCCGCTTCCGGGTACCACTGATCCCAGCAGATCCCGACGCCGAGCGTGCCCGCGCGCGTGTTCCAGGCTTTGAAGCCCGTGTCGCCGGGGCGGAAGTAGTATTTCTCCATGTAGCCGGGGCCGTCGGGAATGTGGCTCTTGCGATAGACCCCGAGGATGTCGCCGCTCGTGTCGGCCACCGCCACGCTGTTGAAGTAGCGCGGCCCGTCCTTCTCGTAGAACGAGATGGGGATGACGACCTCGAGCGACTTTGCGAGCTTGGCGAGCGCCAGAACGCAAGGGTGCTCGCTCGCCGGGTAGGCGGTCGCGAACCATTTCGGGTCCTGCCGTGTGGGGAAGTAGATGCCCTGGAACAGCTCGGGCGGCAGGATCACTTGCGCGCCCTGGCGCACGGCCTCGCGGACCAGGCGTTCGATCTTGGCGATGTTGGCCGCCATGTCGGGGCCGAAGGAGGCCTGAATGGCGGCGACGGCGAGCGTCCGCGTTCCCATCACGCCGGCTCCTCTCGGGTGATGCAATGAAACGACCCGCCGCCGGCAGACCCTGAGCCGAGGAGGCCGAGCGAGGGGAGGCCAACGACTTTCCGGTCGCGAAATACCGCCTGCAAGGCCTCGACCGCGCGCGCGGCCGAAGGCGTTCCGTAGACAGGCACGGCGACGACGCCGTTCGCGATGACGAAGTTCATGTGCGAGGCGGGGAGCGCGTCGCCAAGTTCATTTACAACGCGGCCAGGGCTTGGCATGCGGACAAGCTCGAAGCGCCGGCCCAAGGCATCGGTTGCGGCTTCGAGCGTGCGCGCGACCTCCGCCAAGACGTCGGCATTGGGATCGTCGGCGCCGTAGGGGGATTGACACACGACGCGCGCCGGTCCCACGAGACGCGCAAGCACATCGATATGCCCGTCCGTGTGGTCGTTGAGGAGGCCCCGGTCGAGCCAGACAATTTTTCGCGCGCCGAAAGCTTCGACGAGCGCCGCTTCGGCTTGCGCCTCCGTCCAGCCATTGCGATTGGCGTTGAGCAGGGTCTCGCGCGTGGCGAGGAACGTGCCTTCGCCGTCATGCTCGACGGCGCCGCCTTCCAGCACGAAGTCGAATTTGCGGGCCGGTGTGCGCGCAAGCCGTGCGATCTCGTCGCCGACCGTAGCGTCGTCGGGAAGATCGAACTTGCCGCCCCAGCCATTGGTCTGGAACCTGAGGGCGATGGGGCCGGTTGCCGTCCGCGCGAAAATCGGGCCGGTATCGCGCAGCCAGATATCGCCGTAGCGGGCGGGAATAAGCTCCGCCGCGTCCTCGAGCGCGGCCCGTGCCGAGGCTTCGGCTTCTCCGCCCGCCACCAGGAGGCGCACTTGATTTGAGGGGGCGAGCGCGCGCACGAGCGCCGCCACGTCGCGGCGAGGGCTCGCGAGGTCGCCGTTCCACTCCTCGGCATCGGCAGGCCAGGCGGTCCAGATCGCCTTCTGCGGCGCCCATTCGGCCGGAACGGAAATCGCCTGCTCTGATAGATACTCGAGCATATGGTCTACCTATGGGCCCGAGTACGACTTAACGCCGTAAACCGCCGGGTCTTTCTCTCTCAAGGGCGTAAAGGGGGCGGTGTCAACCCGCTTGAAGGCACGTCGCGCCGTCAGCGCCTTGGCTTGACGGCGGCAACGCCCGGGCTCGCCAGAAACTCCGTCATGCCCGCTCTACTGCTATAGTTGGGGCAGGCCTTGCGGTCTACCGCACACGACGCTTTTCTTGTGCGGGGCTCACGCAATCAGAGACTCGTCATGATCTTCCGGCAGCTGTTCGACTCGACCTCCAGCACCTACACCTATCTTCTCGCGAGCCGCCATGGCGGAGAGGCGCTCATCATCGACCCCGTGCTCGAACGGGTCGACCGTTACATCCAGCTCCTGAAGGAGCTCGATCTCAGGCTGGTGAAGGCGATCGATACCCATCTCCACGCCGACCACATCACCGGACTTGAAGCGCTGAGTGAGCGCACGCGCTGCATCACGGTGATGGGCGAACAGACCAAGGCCGACGTCGTTTCCATAAGGGTGGGCGACGGCGACAGGGTCGGCATCGAAGGACTCACCCTCGAGGCGCTGTATACGCCGGGGCATACCGACGATTCCTACAGCTACCTCATGGCCGACCGCGTGTTCACCGGCGACACGCTGCTGATCAGGGGAACCGGCCGCACAGACCTGCAAAACGGCGATCCGCGGGCGCAATACGAGTCGCTGTTCGGACGCCTGCTCAAGCTTCCCGACGAGTTGCTGATCTACCCCGCGCACGATTACAAAGGCGACACCGTCTCGACCATCGGCGAGGAGAAGGCTTTTAACCCGCGTCTTCAGGTGAAGTCCGTCGAGGACTATGTCGCGCTGATGAACAATCTCAACCTGCCCAACCCCAAAATGATGGATGTCGCGGTGCCAGCCAATATGCGCATCGGGCTTGCGCAACAGATCGTTACGGGCAAAGGCTGGGCGATCAGCGCCGATGAGGCCAAGAATCTCCTCGGTCACACTGAGGTCGCCTTGATCGACCTCAGGGAGAACCAGGAGCGGCGCAAGAACGGGGTCATCCCGGGATCGCTGCACGTTCCCTATCCCGATGTCGAAGGAAGCCTGAAGGAAGATGGCCTCTTGCAGCAGCTGGCAAAGTCGGCCGGGAAACGCCTCGTGTTCTATTGCGCCTTCGGCGAGCGGTCCGCCATGGCGGTGCAGGCCGCGCAGGCGGCCGGTCTTGCAACCTCACGTCATATCCATGGCGGGATGCAGGCCTGGCAGCGCGCGCACGGGCCTATCACCCCTTCCTGATGAGTTATGCTAGCAATCGGACCCGATGGGCCGTGAGGTGAGAAGGAGTGCAGGAATGTTCGGGAGTCGGTGGCGCCTCGCCGCGGTCGCGGCTGTCGTCTTGTCGGCGCTGATAGCGTTGAATTCGGGGGCGCGCGCCAACATCAAGATCTGCCAGGGTCTCGAGCAAAGCTACGAGCAGATCGCGCGCGGGGCGAGCACGGTCGAGATCAATAGCCTGCTGTTCAAGGCGACCGACAAGGGCTGCAAGGACCTCGCGCGCCGCCTCCTCGACGCGGGCGCGTCGCTCGAAGCGCGGGATGGAATCGGCGCGAAGCCGCTGTCGCACGCGGCTGCGGCTGGCGAGCCCGAACTTGTCGCGCTGTTTCTCGATAAGGGCGCACCGATCGACGCGCGAAACCTCGATGGCTCGACGGCACTGTTCAAAGCCGCCGAGAACGGGCGGCTCGAGATCGTGAAAATGTTGGTGGAGCGCGGGGCTCAGGTCGATTTGCCCGGCCGCAGCGGGGTGACGCCGCTCTCGGCCGCCGCCTTCATGGGCAGCGCGCCCATCGTGGAGTTCCTGATCGAGAAAGGCGCCGATCCGAAGTGGCTCGACGGCACCGGAAAAACAGCCATCGTCTATGCCGCGGGCCACGGCTTTACCCCGGTCGTGGGTCTCCTTCTCGATCATGGCATTGACGTCAACGCCAAGTACGGAAACGACCTCACCGCGCTGATGTGGTCGGCCGGGTATTCCGCCGAAGCCGGCGTGAAGGACATTCTTGCGGTCATGACCCTCCTCATCGATCGCGGCGCGCGTCTCGACGACCAGGACAATCGCGGGCGAACCGCGCTGATGATCGCCGCGGAGCTCAATCATGCGGCGGCGGCGGATTTGCTGCTCGCGCGCGGGGCGGACAAAAGTCTCAAGGACAAGCAGGGCAGGACCGCGGCCGACCTGACGTCGCTCACAGCGCTGCGCGATAAGCTCGCGTCGCGCTAGGCGCTAGTTATTGCCGAGAAAAGCGTCGATCTGCAGGCCGGAGAGATATTGCGACAGGGCGGCGATGTCGTCGGGCGACGCCGCCTTCATCAGGTCGGACATGCCGGGATTGTTGCCGCGCGAGCCGTCGCGGAACGCCATCATCGTGGCTTGAAGATATTCGTGCCACTGGCCGGCCAAACGCGCCGTGGTGCCGTCACCCTGGAAGTGTTCGAGGTGGCAGCCCTTGCAGCCGATCGACGCGTTGGCCGTCTCGGCCTTCTTGGCGACATCGGGCGGCGCCGACGGTTGTTGCAGGTTCGGCCATTTCAGCTTGGTGAAATGGGCCGCGAGCGCCAAGAAGTCGTTCTTCTCGAGCGTGGAGACGACCTGCGCCATCAGCTCGTTCTTGCGCGCCCCGCTCTTGTAATCGCGGAGCTGCAAGTAGAGATAGCCCTCGTTCTGGCCCCAGATGACGGGTGTCTGCTTGTTGATGGGGATGCCCTGCTCGCCATGGCACGTGGCGCAAAGCTTCGCCTTCTCCGCGATGGGCTCGGCCGCGGAAGCGTTGCCGCCGATCAAGAGGACACAAACAACAAGCGCGCCGCGCGCCCCCAAACCGCTCAGTGCCATTCTCTCAGACTCCCTAAGTCAAGTCGTAGGCCGGAACTCGATCATGAAAAGGACGGGGCACGAATGCCCCGTCCTCTCGCATCGTAATCGCGTCGGCGAAACGAT
The DNA here is from genome assembly GCA_036280475.1 of Methyloceanibacter sp. Lineage (GTDB taxonomy): Bacteria > Pseudomonadota > Alphaproteobacteria > Rhizobiales > Methyloligellaceae > Methyloceanibacter. The sequence goes on from DASUQP010000193.1 coordinate 8,126, forward strand.
CAATCCACGGTGAAGGCGATGATGTTGTTGCCGCGCTTGAAGTCAATCTGCACGTTACCACCCGCACCGACGACGATGTATTGCTTCCCGTCGACGGAGTAGGAGGCCGGCGGCGCATTGACGCCGGCGCCGGCGAAGAACGACCACAACACCTTGCCGGTCTTGGCGTCATAGGCCCTGAACCAGCCGTCGCCTTCACCGGTGAACACGAGGCCGCCGGCGGTCGTGAGCGCGCCGCCCATCATGGGCAACGGCGTCTTCACCTGCCAGGCGATCTTGCCGGTGTTGTAATCGACGGCGGTGACGTTGCCGAACTGCTCGGAGCCCGGGATCACCTTGAAGGCGCCGCCGAGCCAGAGCTTGCCGCCCGGATAGGGCGAACTCTCGACGTGATAGGTCATCGGCTGATGCAGATTGACCGCATACGTCATGTTGAGCTCGGGGTTGATCGCCATGACCGACCACTCCACGCCACCGTTGGCGCCGGGCAGCATGGGCGTTCCTTCGGGCGTCGGCAGCGACCACATGCCGGTTTGATCCACCATCGCTTCCGAGAAGCGGATCAGGCTGCAATCGTCGCGCTTGTGGACGTAGACGTTGCCGGTCTTGCCCGCGTGAATGACGCCCGGAACGGTCTTGCCGTCCTTGTCCTTCACGTCGACCAGGATCGGCGGGCTGACGGAGTCGAGGTCCCATACGTCATGGGCGATGTACTGGAAGTGGCACTTGTACTCGCCGGTGTCGAGATCGACGGAGACGAGCGAGTCGGTGTAGAGATTGTCGCCGGGACGGATCGAGCCGTCGAGGTCCGGTGACGGGTTGCCGACCACGAAGTAGATGCGCTTCGTCTTGAGGTCGACCGCCGGATTCTGCCACACGCCGCCGCCGAGCGTCTTGTAGGGGTCGCCCAGCTTCTTGAGCGCCTCTTTCTCGGCCGCGATGTCGCGGTGCATGTCCTTGCCGGTGGCGTCATGGGTCGCCCACACGCCGACCGAGTTCTCGGGGATGGTGTGGAAGTTCCACAACATCTTGCCGGTCTCGGCGTCATAGGCGCGCACGAAGCCGCGGATGCCGTACTCGCCGCCGTTGGTGCCGATCAGGATTTTGCCGTCGACGGCCGTCGGCGCCATGGTCTCGCTATAGCCAAGCTCGGGCTCCGCAATCTGGGTCTCCCAAACCAGGCTGCCGGTCTTGGAATCGAGCGCGACGAGCTTCGCATCGAGCGTGCCCATGTAGACCTTGTCTTTGTAGATGGCGACGCCGCGATTGTTCGGACCGCAGCAATAAGTCGTGACCGGACCCATCTTGTGCTTGTAGTGCCAGTACTCCTCGCCGGTCTTGGCGTTGATGGCATAGACGTGGTTGAAGGACGTGGTGATGTACATCACCCCATCGACGACGATCGGCGTCGTCTCCTGCGACTCCTTCACCTCGGTCTGGAAGATCCAGGCCGGACGAAGCTTGGCGACGTTGGACGTGTTGATCTGCTTGGCCGGATAGTAACGGGTCTGATCGTAATTGCCGTTTGTGTGCAGGAAGTTCTTATCGTCGCCGGCAGCGGCGCTGAGCATCTCCTGCGTCACCGACGGGGCGGGCGCGTCCTTGGCTTTCTTTGTCGCGGCGGCCTCGGTTTCAGCTCCACCACTGAAGGCCGGGCTAAACGCGGCACCGGCCAGACTTACGATTAGCGCACCAGCAAACGTGGCGGCTGTCTTACAACACCCCATGATTTCCTCCTTAGCGTGGTCCCGATTCGGCCGGCTGGGTACCGACCGCTCCAGACGGGTTCTCACGGTGGGGGAGACTGCGCGCGGCCTTTTAATTTGTCAATGAAACTTGCCAATAGGTGCGGCATGATCGGCAGCGAGATTTACCACTCTTAGCCGTTTTTGCTGCTGTCTTGGTCGACGACAAGCGGGTAAGTTTGGCCGCAGCCGGGGGTTCCCTGGCCCGATTTTGTGACGCGCGTGCAGGCTGCATACAGAATGCAATCCCGACAGGTTTGTCGATCGCGGGGGTCATTGGACTCCCGCCGCGCAATCGTGGGCCCGGATTGGTTGAGATCGATCGGCTGGATCCTTTTGCTCCTGCTGCTGCTTGCGCCGCTTTCCGCTCTCGCCGCCCCGCAAGATCAAGAGGGGGAGGCACCGCCGTCATCCGCGACTGCGACCACGACCATACCGATCGGCTATCTCAAGCAGGAGGTGAAGCGACCTATTCCCCTGTCGCGTCTCAACGTGGAGCCAGGGGATCTCGGCATCGCAGGCGCTTCGATCGCGCTCAAGGACAACAACACCACCGGCCGCTTCACCAAGCAGCAATTCACCCTTGAGGTCGAACGCGTGCCGGCGGGCGGCGATCCCGTGCAAGCACTCACCAAGCTCGTGGAGAGCGGTCACCATTTTGTTCTGGTGGATGCCCCGGCTGACGTGCTTTTGCGACTCTCGGACGCGGTCAAGGACAAGGACGTGCTCCTGTTCAATATCAGCGCGACCGACGTCAATCTGCGGCAGGAGGACTGCCGAGCCAATGTGCTGCACACGGCGCCGGACCGCGCCATGCTGGCCGACGCTCTCGCCCAGTATCTGGTGTGGAAGAAATGGCCGCGCTGGCTCGTGGCGAAGGGCGTCTTTCCCGAAGACCTTGCCTATCTCGATGCGCTTCGCCGGGCGGCGAAGCGCTTCGGCGGAACGATCGTCGAGGAGCGCGAATATCAGGAGACGCCGGGCGCGCGCCGCTCCGACACGGGTCACCAGCAGATCCAGCAGCAGATGCCGGTCTTCACGCAAGGCGCGCCGGACTACGATGTCGTTGTCGTGGCCGACGAGAGAGAAGTCTTCGGCCCCTATCTGCCATACCGCACCTGGGACCCGCGACCGGTCGCAGGCACCGCAGGTCTAAGAGCCATGAGCTGGCATCCCGCGCACGAACAATGGGGCGCGACGCAGATGCAGAATCGCTTCCAACGTTTCGCCAAGCGCTTCATGCTCCCGCTCGATTATCAGGCCTGGCTGGCGGTGCGCGCCGTGGGCGAGGGGGCCTCGCGCGCGGGCTCCGGCGATTTCGCGCCGGTCAACACGCATATCCGGGGCGCGCAGTTCGACCTTGCGGCGTTCAAGGGACAGAAAGTCACCTTTCGCTCATGGGATGGGCAGCTGCGGCAACCGATCCTCGTCGCGGGTCCCGAATTGCCCGTGTCGACGTCGCCGCAAGAGGGCTTCCTGCACGAGCACGCCGAAGTCGACACGCTCGGCATCGATCAGCCGGAGAGCACATGCAAATTCCAGTGAGTGAACCTCGTCATCCTGAGGTGCGAGCGAAGCGAGCCTCGAAGGATGACATTCTGTGTTGAGGCAATCCTTCGAGGGCCGCCTTCGGCGGCCTCCTCAGGATGACGCTCAGAAGCGAGTCAGGTCGAGGAGCAGACGCGTGAGGATGACAGTAATGACCATAGGGCGAGCCGCGTGGGCGGCGGCAGCCATGTTGATGAGTGTCATGTTCGGAGCCGAGCCGGCCGACGCCTACACGGTCTACATCTCGAACGAGAAGGGCAATTCGATCACGGTGCTCGACAGTGCCACGCTCGAGGTGCTCGAGACCATTCCGGTCGGCCAGCGCCCGCGCGGCATCATGCTGACCAAGGACGGCAAGCATCTTCTCGTCTGCGCGAGCGACGACGACACGGTGCAGGTGCTTGACGTCGCCACCCGCGAGATCGTCGGCGACTTGCCGTCGGGACCCGATCCGGAGTTGTTGAACCTGCATCCTTCGGGCAGCCCGGTCTACGTCGCCAACGAGGACGACAATCTGCTCACCGTGATCGACCTCGCCGACAAGAAGGTCTTGGCCGAGGTCGAGGTCGGTGTCGAGCCAGAAGGTGTGGGCATCAGTCCCGACGGAAAGACCGTCGTCGTCACCTCCGAAACCACCAACATGGCCCACTTCATCGACACCGAAACCTTCGAGATCACCGACAATGTTCTGGTCGGTTCGCGGCCGCGCTTCGCCGAGTTCTCCTCGGACGGGAGCCGGCTTTGGGTGACCTCGGAGGTGGCCGGCACCGTCTCCGTCATTGACGCCAAGACGCGCAAAATCATCAAGGTCATCGGTTTCGCCGTCCCGGGCGTGCAGCCCGAATATATTCAGCCTGTCGGCGTCCGCGTCACCAAGGACGGCAGCAAAGCGTTCGTGGCGCTCGGACCGGCCAATCGCGTGGCAGTCATCGACGGCAAGAGCCTCGAAGTCGAAGACTATCTTCTTGTCGGAAAAAGGGTGTGGCAACTTGCCTTCACGCCCGACGAGTCCTTGCTGTTTGCGACCAACGGCAACAGCAACGACGTCTCGGTGATCGACGTGCCAAACTTGAAAGTGGTGAAATCGATTCCCGTCGGCCGGGCACCCTGGGGCGTGACCGTCTCACAATGAGTGAACGGTCAGCGCCCGTACCCGTGGCCCTTGGAGCTTTGCCTACTTAGCTTTCCCTTGCTTTTAGCGCCGAGCCTATGCCGCGGCGACCCATTCCCCGGCGACGTAACCGAAAGCCACGGCATCGGGATGCCGCTTCGCGGCCTGGCGCAACTTGTCCTCGGCGTCCACAACGAGAGCTTCAGGCTTGTTGTTCTCCCTGGCCCCGTTCTTGAAGCCGCTGAGGAGAATGATCTTCCTGCCACGCAGGACAATCTTCGGGAGTGCCATCCGAACCTCCTCGACTTGCCTGCAAGATGTGCTCTGAGTTCTGGTCACGGGGGCTCAGATGCACGCCCTAAAGGCAAGTGCCTCGTTCCTAACGGCGACCCCCACGTCAGCCATGATCACCATAGCAAAAAATTGCGACGAACGTAAGACAACAGGCTCGCACTTGCGTTAAGGGCTTTGCAGTGCACAACGCGTCCGCGTTTGCGCTGCATGCATAGCGTTAGCGTCCGCTGCGATGCAGCATCAAGGTGACGTGCCGGCGCGGAGCAACGCGGCAAGCCCCGCCGCGGTGTCGACACGCGGCACCCATTTGAGCCGCGCGAGTTCCGACGGATCGGCGACAAGAGAGCCGAACAGCGGCTCAAATCTCGCGGCCCGGCCCGACACGTGAAGCGTGCCTTTGAGCAGGGGCTGCGGCACGTAGAAGAGGGCCGGTCGCCTGCCGAGACCGCGCCGCATCGCAGCAATCATCGCGCCGATGGTGAGCGGCTTGGCATCGGCGACGATGAGCGGGCGCCGCAACGCCGCGTCCGCCGAGAGCACCGTATCGACGGCATCCACAAGATTCTCGAGACCGAGCAAAGAGTGTTCGCCCTTGAGCCCGGCGAGCGGCAGAGGGTAGGGCGAGCGGGCGAGCTTGATCAGCTTCGCCATGTTCCCTTCGACACCGGGTCCGTACACGAGTGCAAGCCTGAGCGCCACCCAGTCGAGGTCGATGGTGGCGAGGCCCTGTTCGGCGGCGAGTTTCGAGCGACCGTAGGCGTCGGTCGGTTGCGGCTCGCGAATTTCGGTGAGCGGGCCTTCGGCGGTCGGGCCGGATTGCGCTCTGATCGACGATAGAAACACGAAGCGCTTGATCCTTGCCCGCTGCGCCGCCTTGGCGAAGCCGACAGTCGCCTCGGTGTTGAACAGGCGATAATCGTCTTCCGGCACGCCGGTCATGGTGCCGGCAAGACCGGCGGTGTGGATGATGGCGTCGACGCCGGCGAGCGCCTCGGCCATGTTGTAGGGCCGGGCCAGATCGCCGATGACCGCGCCGGCGCAGCCTTCGGGCAAGGTCGTGGGGCGCCGGAGCAAGACGCGCAGGCGGTAGCCGCGCTTCGGCAGCTCTCTCAGCAGATAGCGTCCGATGAAGCCTGTGGCGCCGGTCAACGCGACAAGGCGATTGCGCGCCGGTTTCCGGTCAATCCGCGGCTCTGCGCTGATTTTTGATCCGTAGGGAAGGCCCATCAAATCTCCTTCCGTTCAGCAGCAGTTGACGCGCATATTTTGGCCGGAGCAAGCCCGCGATAAGCCCAGGCCGCCCCGCCCGTCAGTTGACCCTCGCCGTTTGCCATCAGTTAAGCACGATCGGGGTCGCGCTTGCCAAACGGCCGGGGCTGGCATCATGGAAATGCAATCCAGTGCAGGCTGAAGCCGGCACGACGCACGGCCAGTCGATGGCCGCGCGAAACAGGGAGGAAAAAGATGCGGCCGTTTGATCGGGTTCACGCTTCGGAATGGGCTTCAGGCCAATTCGCTTGGATGTTCGGCGCTGTCGCGTTGGCAGCGGTAGCGGCGTCTGCGCCTGCGGCTGCGCAGAACATCCGCGGGGACGCGAGCGGTCCCACCTCTGCGCCCGGCTTCAGCCATCCCGAGCAATATATCCACCTCAAGGACGTCAAGCCCGCCCCCAATCTCTATCCGGTGATCGAGCATCCCGAGCAGGACAAAGCGGCGGCGGCGAAGCTTGCCGCGCTCGCGGGGAAGACCGGCAAGAAGCCCAACATCATGATCTTCCTGCTCGACGACGTTGGCTGGATGGACCCCGGCTTCAATGGCGGCGGGGTGGCGGTCGGAAACGCCACGCCGGTGATGGACAGGCTTGCCAATGAAGGCCTCCTGCTCACCTCGGCCTACTCGACGCCGTCCTGCTCGCCCACGCGCGCCACTATCCATACCGGACAGAACCCGCTCCATCACGGCATCCTGCGTCCGCCGATGTATGGCGAGCCCGGCGGTCTGGACGGTGCCACGACGATGCCGATGCTGCTGAAGCCCCAAGGCTACATCACGCAAGGCGTCGGCAAGTGGCATATGGGCGAGAACCAAGGCTCTCTGCCGCAGAATGTCGGCTACGACGACTATGTCGGGTTCCTCGGCGTCTCGGACATGTACACGGAATGGCGCGACATCTATTTCAATCCCGAGGTCGCGCTATCGCCCGAACGCTTCAAGATGCTGGAGCAGGACACCTTCAACCACTACGAGGTGCACTGCACGCCGGCCGACAAGACCAAGTGCGAGAACGGCAAGCTGATCGATCTCGCCTATATCAAGGAGCTCGACCGGCACTGGATGGAGACGAGCCTCGCCTTCCTCGACAAGATGAAGGGGAGCAAGACGCCGTTCTTCCTCTACCACGCGACGCGCGGCTGCCATTTCGACAACTATCCCACCGATGATTGGGCGGGAAGGTCGATGGCGCGCACCGTGTACAGCGACTGCATGGTTCACATGGACTACATTCTCGGCAAGCTCGTCGACAAACTCCAGGAGATCGGCGAGCTTGAGAACACGCTGATCTTCTTCACCTCCGACAACGGGCCCGAATGCGAGGTCCCGCCGCGCGGGCGCACCCCGTTCCGCGGCTGCAAGGGATCGGCCTGGGAAGGCGGCGTGCGCGTTCCGACCTTCGCCTACTGGAAGGGGATGATCGGCCCGCGCAAGTCCGATGGCTTGTTCGATCTCGCCGATTTGCTGCCGACGGCGCTGTCGCTCGCCGGCGTTCCGGGCGCCAAGCTCGCCGATCTGTTCCCCAAGTCGACCTATGTCGACGGCGTCGACCAGGCCTCGTTCCTCATCGCCGATGACGGCTTGTCGGCGCGGCGCAGCCGCATCTACACCTTGAACCAGTACTACTCCGCCATTCGCATCGACGAGTTCAAGGGTGTCGCCACCGGCGAGCTCGAGACGGCGGTTGTGCAGAAAGGACATCCGGGCGGATTCAGCGGCTCGATCTTCACTGATACGGGCGGGGCCATCGTGTTCAACCTCTACACGAACCCGCAGGAGGATGAGAGCATCGGTATCCGTCATATTCCGCTTGCCGTTCCGCTTGGGGAAACGGCAGGCTCTGGTACTTGAGGGAGCTGTTCGAATATCCGCCGCAGTTCAAGATCGGCTTCATGTCGAACAATCCGCCGGTCTATGATGTCGGTCCCGAGGTCAAGGAGGGGCTGAGGGAGTTCCTAAGGCAGCACGGATTTGGCAGATTGACACCGTAACTGCTCATGCGTCGGTGATGGTGCTTCGGGCAATCGCGCCAGGCTTGATCGAGTGACCCAAAGGATGCGGATGTTTGGCCGATTGCAGGCAAGGGTGCTTCGCGGGGCGCTGATCGCGAGCCTCGTTGCAATCGCATCAGCGGCGCGGGCGGAACCGTCGCGCGAGAGCTGCGCCGGCGCTACCGCCCCCTCGGGCGATAGCGAGACCGCGGGGATGGTTTTCATTCCCGGCGGCAGCTTCACCATGGGATCGGATAGCACCCACCCCGAAGAGCGGTTCAGCCATGAAGTGCGTGTCGACGGCTTCTGGATCGATCGGCATGAGGTGACGAATGCCGAGTTCGCCGAATTCGTCAAGGCGACCGGTTACGTGACGCTCGCCGAGCGGGGGCTCGATCCGAAGACGCATCCGAATATGACCGGGGACCTGACGGCCCCGGGCTCGGTCGTCTTCGTTCCGCCGACCCGACTCGATCGCGGCGGCGACATCACCCAGTGGTGGCAATATGTGAAGGGCGCAAGCTGGCGCGAGCCGGAGGGTCCCGGTTCATCGATCGAGGGCAAGGAGAATTACCCGGTGGTGCATGTCGCCTGGCGCGGCCGGGATCTTCCGACCGAGGCGCAATGGGAATATGCCGCGCGCGGCGGACACGAAATCGGCGACGATTGGAGCGAGGCCTTCGACAAGGACGGCAAGCCGATCGCCAATAGCTGGCAAGGCATCTTCCCGGTCTACAACACCGAGCAAGACGGCTATGGCTGGCAAGCGCCCGCCGGCTGCTTCGCGCCCAATGCTTACGGGCTCTACGACATGATCGGCAATGTTTGGGAATGGACCGCGGACTGGTATGTGCCGGGCCATCGGCGCGAGGCCGCGCTCAATCCGAGCGGTCCCGCCCTGCTTGAGCTCCGTGTCGCCGCGGGGCAGGCGCCAAGTAAAGTCATCAAAGGCGGCTCCTATTTGTGCTCGACCAATTATTGCACGCGCTATCGCGCGACCGCGCGGCAACCGCAGGAAGCTGATCTCAGCGCCGGCCATCTCGGCTTTCGCACGGTGTTGAACCGGCCCCGGCAATAGCGCCGCCCATGATCCGGTCCCGGCGCGGCCTCGCCATTGTGGCGGTTATCGCCGCGATTGCCCTCACGCTCGCCGCCAATACGCTCGCCGTCGATTCGGCGATGCGCGCCGCTGTTGCGCGAAGCGGCGGGACCGTCATGGAGACCGGAATCGTGCCGGCGAATGTGAAGGTCGAGGGGGAGGGGCCGCCGATCGTTCTCATTCACGGGTTCGGTGCGGCGCTCGATTGGTGGGACGACATCGCGCCTCAGCTCGCGGCCGATCACCGCGTCATTCGCCTCGATCTGATCGGCCACGGCGGGACCGAGGCGCCGGCGTCGGGGTACGCGATCGAGCGGCAGGCGAAGCTCGTGGCGGCGGTTCTCGATAAGCTTGGCGTTGATCGCGTCGTCGCGATCGGGCACTCCATGGGTGGCGAGGTGGCAACTGCTCTGGCCGAAGCCGATCCGAAAAGGATCGAGCGTCTCGTGCTGATCGATTCCCCGCCGAAGGCCGAGACGACGTTCAGGCTCGGAACCCGGCTCGCGCTGATGCCGGTCATTGGCGAGTTGCTGTCGCGCTTCATGTCGGATGCGGCAATCCGGAAGATGCTGGCGCAAGGCTTCGCGCCCGGCTTTCCGGTGCCGGAGAAATTCGTCGCCGACGTCAAGCAGCTCACCTATACCGCGTTCCGCACGGCACATGACGACAGCATCGCCTATGAGACGGAGAAGCCCGTCGTGGAGCGTCTTGCCGCCTTGGACCCGGTGCCGCCGCTGCTCGTCATCTTCGGCTCGCGCGACGCGCTGGTGGCGCCGGAAAGCGCCAAGCTCTATGAAACCGTGCCGGGCGCAAAGGTCGTGATCCTCGCCGGCCCGGGTCATTCCCTGATGGTCGAGGCGCCGGAGAAAACACTCGCGCTGATCAAGAATTTTCTCGCCCAATGATTAGACTGCACACGGATGTTTCGAGGTGAGTGCGATGCGCAACTTCGCCAGCCGCCGCGCCGCTCTCGCGGCGCTAATCGTCGGGATCATCGGCGTCGGGGCGGAGCCCGCGCGGACGCAAGCTGATCCGCTGCCATCCTGGAATGACGGTCAGGCCAAACAGTCGATCATCGATTTCGTGACGCGGGTGACGAAAGAGGGTGGCCCCGACTATGTCGAGCCAAAGGATCGCGTCGCCACCTTCGACAATGACGGCACGCTGTGGATCGAGCAGCCGATCTACACGCAATTTGCTTTCGCGCTCGACCAGGTGAAGAGGCAAGCGAATCAGCACCCAGAATGGAGCACCAAGGAGCCGTTCAAATCGGTGATCGCAGGCGACTTGAAGGCGGTCGCCGCCATGGGCGAGAAGGGCATGGTCGAGATCGTGGCCGCCACGCATTCGGGCATGACCACGGTCGAGTTCGACGATACCGTCAGAGACTGGCTCAAGACGGCGACGCATCCGCGCTTCAAGGCACTTTACACCGATCTCATCTACCAGCCGATGCGCGAGCTCCTCGACTACCTCCGTGCCCATGGCTTCAAGACGTTCATCGTCTCCGGCGGCGGCGTGGAGTTCATGCGGAATTTCACCGAACAAACCTACGGCATCCCGCCCGAGCAGGTGATCGGCTCCTCGGGCGTGACCCAGTATCAGATGTGGGATGCAAGCCCCGTCCTGATCAAACAGCCCAAAGTGCTGTTCGTCGATGACGGGCCGGGCAAGCCCGAAGGCATCAATCATTTCATCGGGCGGCAGCCGATCTTCGCCTTCGGCAATTCCGACGGCGACAAGGAGATGCTGGAATGGACGGCGTTCTGCCGACGGCTATGCTTCATGGGCCTCGTCCACCACACCGATGCCGCGCGCGAATACGCCTATGACCGCGACTCCGACGTGGGCAAGCTCGACAAGGCGCTCGACGAGGCGCTTGCCAAGGGTTGGACCGTGGTCGACATGAAGAACGACTGGAAGACGATCTTCCCGCCGAAAGCCGCGCCCTAGAACGCGGCCGCGCGACCCGAAGGTGTGAACATGCTTCGGCTGCTCATGATCGTGTCAGGCACGTTCGAGGCGCTGTTCGGTCTGTCGGCGCTGATTGCGCCAAACTTGCTGATTGCCGGGCTCGGAACGGAAACGACGGCCGCTGCGGGGCTTCTCGCCCGCATCTTCGGCGCCGCGGCGTTGGGACTTGGTGCCGCGGCACTCCTTGCGCGCGACGAAGTGAACACCAAAGGCGGTATTGCCGCGGCCTTCGGGCTTGCGCTCTACAACGTGCTCGCCGCTTGCTTCATCCTTTGGACTGCCGCTATTGACCACAGCGGCGCGGCGCTGTGGGGCGCTGGCCTGATCCATGCCGTGATCGGCGCGCTCTTCGTCTACGCGCTCGCGAAAGCCAGGGGATGAAGTCGCTCACAATTCGGGATACCGGCGCAAGCCGGTATCCAGAGCCACAAACGCCGGTGCATGCCGCTTCTGGATTCCGGCGTTCGCCGGAATGACGGATGAGTCTCCGCCGGACATTGCTGTCGCCTTATTCCGCTCTCCCCTTGGGGAGAGCACGCGCGCGCTTTCGATGCGCTACCGCTTAGCTGCTTGAGCGCAAGGCGCGCGCGGTGAGGGGTCAGGTGCGAAGCGCCGTGGCCGAACCCCCTCACCCTTCCCGCCAGGCGACTTGCGCAGAGCTGCGCTCGCGCAAGATCGCGACGGAAAGCCCTCTCCCACGAAGGGAGAGGGGAAAACTCAGTTTGTCTTGGTCTCGCACTTGTTGGTGCCGGCGGACCACTTGCAGCCAAGCGTGGTGTCCGTGTCACAGACCCCCTGGTCGGTATGGACGGCGCAGGCATCTTGGTATTGGGGGGCGCCCGGATAGCATCCGCGTTTCTCGCCGTCCCAGTGGCAATTGGGATTGGCGAGGCAAAGGGCTGAATCGCCGACCATGCAATCCTCGGCTGCAGCCATTGCGACACTGCTCGCGCCGAGCGCGACGGGTAGGGCAAAAAAGAGAGCAAAGATACCGCGCATGGGGCCTCCTTCGATGGACGGACGTTATACCCTGTCTCGTTTGGGGATGGACACTCCCGATCTGCGTCGCGGCCGCGGTCGATAGGCTGCCTACGCCATAATTTTGCGCTAATGTGCTGCCCTACAAGAAAAAGTCCTATAAGGGCAAGGCGCCCCGCAAGGGACGTTGCAAGGGGGGTGACGTGGCGCGGGTCGTGTTGGCGTTGCTCGTTGCCGGAGCGCTCGCGGGCTGCGCGTCTGCCATCGCCCGCCATCCAGTCCCCGCTTCCCTTGAAGGCCAGGCAGAGGTGGTGGGCATGGGAGAGGCGCCCATCCGCTTCTGGGGCGATGAGCTTCCGCCCAATGCCGATGCCATGGTCAAGGAGAAGTGGGCGCAAGTCCGCGCGAGCCGGCCAGAGCTCCTCAACAAAGGCCGGCGCCCCGTCGTCAATTTTCTTGCCTTGTCGGGCGGCGGCTCGGACGGCGCTTTCGGCGCAGGTGTGCTCGCCGGCTGGACCGCGTCTGGGAAGCGGCCCGAATTCGATCTCGTCACCGGCGTCTCGACCGGCGCGCTCACCGCACCGTTCGCCTTTCTCGGACCCAAATACGACGAGGCGCTGAAGAAGGTTTTCACCCAATCGAGCACCAAGGACATCGCCATCGCCCAGCCGATCAGGGGCCTGCTCGGCGGCGATTCGCTCGCCAGCAATGCGCCGCTGGCGAAAGTCGTTGCCTTCTACGTGAATGAAGCTTTCCTTCAGGAGGTGGCGGCGGAGCATGACAAGGGCCGCCGGCTTCTGATCGGCACCACCAATCTCGATGCCGAGCGCCCCGTGATCTGGGACATGGGCCAGATCGCCGGAAGTGGCCGCCCGGAAGCGCTCGATCTCTTCCGCAAAGTGCTGCTCGCCTCGGCGGCTATTCCGGCGGTGTTCCCGCCCGGCTTCGTCAACGTGGCCGCCAATGGAGCCGTCTATGACGAGATGCATGTGGATGGCGGAGCGACACGCGAGGTGTTCCTCGTGCCGACGCAATTCATGGCTGCGAAGACGGATGGCGGCCTCGGCATAAACCCGATCCGGCGCGCTTACATCATCCGCAACGGCCACGTCGATCCGGAATACAAGCCGGTGAAGGCCAAGACCTTGTCGATTGCCGGCCGGGCCGTCTCGAGCCTGATCAAGAGCCAAGGCGTCGGCGATCTCTACGAGCTGTTCGTGTTCGCGAAGAAGAACGGCATCGATTACAACCTCGCCTACATCCCCGGCGACTTCCCCGACACGAGCACGCAGGCTTTCGACCCTGTCTACATGGGCAAGCTGTTCGATCTCGGCTTTGGACTCGCGCAAAAGGGCTACCCGTGGAAGAAGGTCCCGCCGCGATTCGTCGGTCGGTAGAGCATGCGTCCTGGCCTTGAGAAACCCTCCCGCTGACCGTTGAGCTTCGGCTTTGGCTGGCCTACACAAAGGGCGGGAGAAATCCTTCTCAGCGATGGAGAGGACGATGAATCTCGCTGAATTGAACAGAGTGGCGACGGCCATGGTGGCGCCCGGCAAAGGCATTCTCGCCGCCGACGAGTCCGGTGGAACGATCGCGAAGCGCTTCACCGCCATCGGCGTCGAATCCACCGAGACCAGCCGCCGCGACTACCGTGAGCTCCTGTTCCGCTCGACCAAGGCCATGGCAGACCGTATCTCTGGCGTCATTCTGTTCGACGAGACAATCCGGCAGAAGGCGGAAGACGGAAGCTCGCTCGTCAAGATAATCGAGCAGGCCGGCTCGATTCCCGGCATCAAGGTCGACAAGGGAACGAAGCCGCTTCCCTTCTCCCCCGGCGAGACCATCACCGAAGGCCTCGACGGCTTGCGCGAGCGATTGGTCGAGTATCGGGACCTTGGCGCGAAATTCTGCAAGTGGCGCGCGGTCATCGATATCGGACCTGGCATCCCCAGCTACAATTGCATCAGCGCCAATGCGCATGCGCTCGCGCGCTACGCCGCGCTGTGCCAGGAGGAAGACCTGGTGCCGATCGTGGAGCCCGAAGTGCTCATGGACGGCGATCACGACATCGGCCGCTGCGAGGAAGTCACCGAATTCGTGCTGAAGACGGTGTTCCAGGAGCTCTACTACGCGCGGGTGAAGCTCGAAGGCATGGTGCTCAAGCCCAACATGGTCGTGCCCGGGAAGAAAAGCACGAAACAGGCATCCGACACCGAAATTGCCGAGAGGACCCTGCGCGTGCTGAAGGCTTGCGTACCGGCCGCCGTCCCCGGCATCGCGTTTCTGTCGGGCGGCCAGTCCGACGTCGAGGCGACGGCCAGGCTCAATGTGATGAACGCGGTCGGCGGCGTGCCGTGGCGGCTCAGCTTCTCCTACGGGCGGGCGCTTCAAGCGGCACCGCAGAAGGCGTGGTCGGGGAGGGCTGAAAACAAGGCGGCGGCGCAGGCCGCCTTCGCCCATCGCGCCGAGATGAATGGGCTCGCAACGCTCGGGAAGTGGTCGCCCGAGCTTGAGAAGAGGGCCGCCTAGGCACGGCAACGAAGCGGAACGCGTCGAGCAGGCCAAAAAAGCCAATGGTCGGTCAGCC
>DASUQP010000194.1:0-8928 GCA_036280475.1 Methyloceanibacter sp.
TTCATGATATCGAGGAAAACGTCGATACCGAGGTTTCGGCGGCCGAATGCGCGGATAATTTGGACCGCATGTTGCGGATCGAAAAAGAGCTTCGTGTCGATGCCACCTACAATATGCTCGGCATTCTTCTTGCGCGAAAAAGGCAAATCATCGAAGCATCCAATCCCCGTCATTCCATCGCGTTCCATTCCTTCAATCATAGCCTCAACGACATGACGCAGCTTCGTCAATGCCGTGACGTCGATCTCCGCGTCAGAGGCTATAGGCCGCCTCGCTCCAGGATCACCGCGGAATTGTCAGACTACAACCTCACATTCTGGAACTTCGAATGGCTCGCTTCTTCCGTTTTCAGCTTGGGCTCCGAGGCGTGCAGGATCGAGAATGGACTCGTCAAGATTCCGATCGCTATCGACGATTACCCACTGGTCACCCGCGCGGTTGACTATCAAGACTGGGAACCGATTTGCTCGAGCGCGCGCGCGCGAAAAAGTTTTTCGGTTTCGGGTTACACGATTGCTACGCCGGCCTTTGGCTGGAGAGGTATCCGCAGTTGCTGCACAAGCTTGCGCAGATCGGCGATTCGTAAGCGCCGATCAGCTGTGCGATTGGATGTTCCTTACGCATGACGGCGCGGCAGCCGAACCCGGCATCGATACGGGGAAGCGCCGCGCATGGGTGCGTGTGGCAGATTGGCTCCTGCCCTCATCACCGTGATCATCCCATCACATCGGCAAATGTCCGACCACCGTGGACTTGAAGCAGGCTAAAGCCCGATCGCTGCGCGCGTTCGCGCGACAACGTTGTCGAAGGGCAAAGTGCTGTCGTGCCCGCTCCCGAATCCGAGCGGGATCGCGGGTTTTCGCAATCCTGAGCGCTCGGGCAAGCGACGCGACGTCGCCGGCTTCATAGTCGACTGCCGCATCGGGCACGAGAACCTGGTGCGACACTTGATGGGCGGATGCAACAATGCAAGCTCCAGCGACCTGTGCCTCGGCAAGCGCCATGCCCATCGATTCTGGCCATCCTGCCACCACTGCAAGCGGTCGCTCGAAAGCCCTGCTGACATAGGTCGCGTGAGGCTGTCCGTAGTCGAGCCAGGAGTCGAACGCATGACGCAGCGCCGTGTCGGCGGGTCCGGAGCCGATGAACCGATATCCGGGAAGTTCCCGGCGCAACACGTCAAGGACGCCGACGTCGAAATTCGCGGCTGCGTCCATAACGTTGCTTCGCGGAAAGTCGAACAACACATGCTCACGACGACCATCCGCCGCCGGCCGCACCACCTCGGGATCGACTCCGACCCGATCCAGTGCTCGTATGGTTCGAGGTCATCAGTGATTATGTGGCAGAGGACCCCGCCCATGGAGGCGAACCATTGACAGACTTCATACGAAAAGTGATCGGGACGGCCGTGAAGCGATGCGTCCACACGACAAAAATATCGATCAGCACGAATGTCATTGAGCGGCCCAGCAAGTCTGCGTGCGAACCACCCCTTATCGCTTTGATAGTCGCTGCAGATGAGTACCTTGCACGTGAAACCCGGCAGAGGGAGCTGACGAAACTCGGCTCGCAGTCCGGCGCGCGCGAGGTGACGAGCGAGATAAAAACCTCCACCTGCGGAAACGACGAAACGCTGTCGCCGTGCGGGGAACAGGTCACCAAGACGTCATCTTGGAGGACCGGCGAAGGATTTTCATCCTTCTTCATATCAGGGGTCTAGGGTGACAACCAGATTGCGCGGGGACAGGAGCGCTGACGCGGCGAGAGTAGCCTCCAACGCATGTTGGTTTGCCCGCACTTAACGCAAGCGTGGGTCCTGCTAGTACTCAGGAAGTGCCGGCGGCGGCACCGTCAAAACTTCTTCCTCTTCGGGGATGATGATTTCCGGACCTGCGCCGAGTTCCGTGCCTTCGATGTCGCGTTCGCGGGGCGCTCCCGCTTGATCGTCAAACTGGAAATCCGGCCGGTCATAGCGAGGCGCCGGAAGCTCAGGCCCTTCAGGAGAATCGACGTCTGGCTCCACGGCAAAACTCGGCGAGGCCAGTGAGGCTGCGCCCAGAAGGACGACGGCGAGAATGCTCATTTTTACGCTTCTCATACTGGATGTCCTTTCCTTTCGTATCGTACCCCCAGAGGCGAACGAAAGTCCGGGGATATCGGTTCCCGCGGTTCACGACATTTCTATTGTTTGGCTTCTTTCTTCCCAGCCCCAGCGATCGCAAATGCGGCTTGGAGCCTGCAAAAAGGAAAGCCCCGGCTGGGGTGTGCGGGGCTTTCCATATTCAGATTCGGCGAGGATGCGGGGGGTCGTCAGGATAGGAATCGCCGAATTCTATCGCTACAAACGCGCGCGAGGCGCGGAGGTTCCCAAGTGCGCCGGAGAGACAGGGAGCGCACTGCCCTTGGCTGGCGCCACCGCTTCCTGCCCGCCGGAACGCTAGCGTGCAAACCAAAGCGCAACGACCGGGTTTGCCGTCGGGGCTAGTCGTAAGGCAGAGTTCCGTTGTTGATAAATAACCAGGTGAATTCCGGCGCGGAGGGAGCTGGCTTGCCAAGCCAAGCGTCGCGCGTGGACAAGTTGTGGTCGAGGCCGCAAGCCGGACACTTCATTTGTGACAGAATATCGGGAAGCTTGGCGAATGTTGCGGCATCCATTTCAATGCCCGTTGAGAGTTCGCGCCCGGTGCTAGGGCACCTAACCATGAGGATGCTTACCTGAATCATCGGGCCCCCCTCCGAGCCAGTCCGACGAGCGCACAGCAAAAGGGCGCCAACCAAAGCCGACGCCCGATGAACTCCAGTCAGACTTAGTAGCTCTTCTTCTCCGAGCACTTCTTCGTTGCGTCATCCCACGCGCCGCCGGCCTTGTCGCAACTCGCCTTGTCAGTTGCTGCCGTCACGTCGCCGGCGAAGGCAGGGCTGGTCACGGCAAGTGTCAAAGCCATGGCAGCCATCGAGATAAGAGTTTTCATGACGTTGCTCCTGAAACGCTGTTACTGCTGCGTTGCGTAACTCAGGAAAACGCCCAATTCATCAGCCCGGTTCCACGCTTGTGCAGGGAGGGTCTCCACCTCCCGCCTAACCCATTGAGCTCTAGTTGATTCGCCAGAAAAAGCGCTTATTTTTGTTTTAGCCGGTCGACCTTTTCGGCTGTCAACCTCGGCTAACCCCATGCCATTTGACCTCCTCCACCACGCTGTGCGCGCGTGGTTCGACCAAAGCTTTGCCAAGCCCACGCCGGCACAGGCCGATTCCTGGCCTGCGATCAAGGCCGGGCATGACGTGCTTATTGCCGCCCCTACCGGCTCGGGCAAGACGCTCGCAGCCTTCCTCTGTGCCATCGACGGCCTTGTGCGCCAGGGGCTTGACGGCGGACTCAAAGATGAGACGCAGATTGTCTACGTTTCGCCGCTGAAGGCGCTCTCCAACGATATCCACCGCAATCTCGAAGTCCCGCTTGCCGGCATCCGCGCGGTTTTGCGCGACCGCGGTCGGCCCGATGTCGCGATCCGCTCCTGGGTGCGCACCGGTGACACGCCGCAGGCCGAGCGCCAGCGCGCGGCGAAGCTTCCACCGCATATCGTGGTGACCACGCCGGAATCCCTTTACATCCTGCTTGGCTCCGTATCCGGCCGCGCCATGCTCAAGACCACGCAGGCGGTGATCGTGGACGAGATTCACGCCGTTGCGTCGAGCAAGCGGGGCTCACATCTTTCGCTTTCGCTCGAGCGGCTTTCCGCGCTTTGCGGCGGGAGGTTGCAGCGGATCGGGCTTTCGGCCACGCAGAAGCCGATCGAAGACGTTGCAAGGTTCCTGGTCGGGGCCGATCGCGACAGGCCGCTGATCGTGGATAGCGGCCACTTCCGGGCCCGCGACCTTCAGCTCGAAGTGCCCCCCTCCCCGCTTGAAGCGGTGATGTCGGCGGAGGTCTGGGACCAGGTCTACGACCGGCTCGCCGAGCTGATCGAGAGCCACCGAACCACCCTTATCTTCGTCAACACGCGGCGCATGGCCGAGCGGGTGACCCGCAAGCTCTCGGACAGGCTGGGCGAAGTGCGCGTCGCCGCCCATCACGGGAGCCTCGCCAAAGAGCAGAGGCTCGACGCCGAGCGGCGGCTGAAGTCGGGAGCGCTGTCCGCAATGGTCGCGACATCCTCACTCGAGCTCGGCATCGATATCGGCGACGTCGACCTTGTGTGTCAACTCGGCTCGCCCCGCTCGATCGCCGCCTTCGTGCAGCGGGTCGGCCGTTCGGGCCACAACGTCGGCGGCCAGCCGAAGGGCCGGCTCTTTCCTCTTTCCAGCGACGACCTTGTCGAATGCGCGGCGCTTGTCGACAGTGTCAATCGCGGCGAACTCGACCGGCTGATCATGCCCGTGGCGCCGCTCGACGTCCTCGCCCAGCAGATCGCGGCGGAGGTCAATGCGCAAGATTGGGACGAGGACGCGCTTTTCGCGCTTATTCGGCGTGCCCATCCGTATCGCGATCTCGACCGCAAGACCTATATTGCCGCGCTTCGCATGCTCGGCGGCGGCTTCACCACCCGCCGGGGACGGCGCGGCGCGCTGATCCATCGCGACGAGGTCAATGGTCGGCTGCGCGGCCGGCGCGGCGCGCGGCTGACGGCGCTGACCTCCGGCGGCACGATCCCCGACAATTCAGATTTCCAGGTCTTGCTCGAGCCCGAGAACGTGGTCGTCGGTACGGTCAACGAGGATTTTGCAGTCGAGAGTCTGGCGGGCGATATCTTCCAGCTCGGCAATACCGCCTACCGCATTATCCGCGTGGAGCGTGGGGTCGTCAGGGTGGAGGACGCGAAAGGCGCGCCCCCCACGATCCCGTTCTGGCTCGGCGAAGCGCCCGCGCGTAGCGAAGAGCTATCTCAGTCGGTGTCGCGTCAGCATGCAGAGATCGAGGGCCGCCTCAAGAGGGACGGCGCGGCCGGAGCACTTGCCTGGATCACGGACGATCTCGGACTGGAGCGCGCTGCGGCCGAGCAGATCGTGGACTACCTTGGCGCTGCCCACAACGCTCTCGGCGCGCTGCCGACCCGCGACACGCTCGTCTTCGAGCGCTTCTTCGACGAGGCCGGCGGCATGCAGCTTGTCATCCATTCCCCCTATGGCAGCCGCATCAATCGCGCCTGGGGCCTCGCGCTCCGCAAGCGCTTCTGCCGCAAGTTCAATTTCGAGCTCCAGGCGGCGGCGACCGAGGATAGCATCGTGCTGTCGCTCACCACGGCGCACAGTTTCGATCTCGCCGAGGTCGCTCGTTATCTGAATTCGAAAACCGTGCGCGAGCTGCTCGTGCAGGCGCTGCTCGACGCGCCGATGTTCGGTACGCGCTGGCGTTGGGTTTCGAACGTCGCGCTCGCTCTGCCGCGCTTCCGCGGCGGCAAAAAAGTGCCCCCGCAGCTCATGCGCATGATGGCGGAGGATCTCGTCGGCACGATCTTCCCCGACCAGGTCGCCTGCGCCGAGAACCTCGTCGGCGAGCGCGAAATACCCGATCACCCACTCGTCGCGCAGACGATCTCCGACTGCCTTAACGAGGTCATGGACATCGAGGGACTCGAGCGCCTGCTTGGCGATATCGAGTCCGGAAAGATCAGGATCGTCGCTCGCGATCTGACCGAGCCTTCGCCGCTGGCGCGTGAGGTGCTGACCGCGCGGCCTTACGCCTATCTCGACGATGCGCCGCTTGAAGAACGCCGTACGCAAGCGGTCATGAGCCGCCGATGGCTCGATCCCGATACGGCTGACGAGATCGGCCGCCTCGACGAGGCCGCGATCGCGCGCGTGCGCGAGGAGGCCTGGCCCGATGCGTCGAACCCGGACGAGCTGCACGATGCGCTGGTATGGCTCGGGTTCCTGACCGAAGCCGAGGCCGATTCGAACGCGGCTTGGAAGGACTGGCTCGTTTCGCTAGCGCAGTCCGGCCGCGCCACGCGCCTCGCCGCGCAAGGTCGCGCGTTCTGGGTTTCGGCCGAGCGCCTCCGCCAGTTCCAGGCGATCTTTCCTGACGCTGTTATGGAGCCGGCCATAACGCCGCCAGCGAGCGCGGACCAGGTTTTTGAGCCCGAGGCTGCTCTGGTCGAGGTCGTGCGCGGGCGGTTGGAAGGCCAGGGCCCGACAACGGTTGTTCGGCTGGGCGAGGCGCTCGGCCTGCCCACCGATCAGATTTCGGCCGCGCTCGCCGCGCTCGAAGTCGAGGGCTTCGCCTTGGCCGGCTCCTTCACCCAAAGCGGAGAGCGCGAATGGTGCGAGCGGCGCCTGCTCGCGCGCATCCACCGCTACACGGTAAAGCGACTTCGCGCCGAGATCGAGCCCGTCTCCGCGCGCGATTATCTCCGCTTCCTGTTCGATTGGCAGGGCGTCACTGCCGACTCACGGCGCGAAGGGGGGCAGGCGCTCGATGCCGTGATCGAGCAGCTTGCAGGCTTCGAGGCGCCTGCTGCCGCGTGGGAGGACGCCATCCTTCCGGCGCGTCTCTCCGATTACGAACCGAGCTTGCTCGACGATGCCTGTCTCTCGGGGCGAGTCGCCTGGGCGCGGCTCGGAGCACCGACAGGCAAGCCGAAACGAAACGGCAGGCGCTCTACCCCGCTGAAATCGACGCCGATCAGCCTCTTTCCGCGCAATGAGGCCGCTCTGTGGGCGCGTCCGCTCGCGGATGAGACGCTCCATGTCAGCGCCCGGGCGGTCAAAGTCGTGGAGTTCATCCGCGCAAACGGTGCCTCTTTCTTCGACGAGATCGTCGAGGGCACGCATCTTCTCCGCACGCAGGTCGAGGAAGCGCTTGCCGAGCTCGTCGCGGCCGGGGAGGTTGTTTCCGACAGTTTCGGCGGCCTGCGCGCGCTCCTTAACCCGCCCCGCCATCATAAGCGCCGGCCGAAGGGCGGGCGTCTCGCAACCGCTGGCAGATGGACGCTCACGAAGCGCAAGCTTACGAAGAGCGCTCCCAAAAACGATGAACGCGTGCAGCAGACCGCGATCGCGCTCCTGCGCCGCTACGGCGTCGTGTTCATGCGGATGCTGGACCGCGAGGCCTCATGGCTTCCCAAATGGCGCGATCTCCTGCGCGTTTATCGCAAGCTCGAGGCGCGCGGCGAGATCAGAGGCGGACGCTTCGTGTCGGGTTTCTCTGGCGAACAGTTCGCGCTGCCCGAGGCTGTGGCCTCTTTGCGCAGCGTCAGGCGGCGCGCGCCAGACGACAGTCTCGTTTCCGTCTCCGGCGCCGATCCGCTCAACCTCGCCGGTATTCTCACGCCCAGACCGAAGCTTGCGGCGCTCGCGGGCAACCGCGTGCTCTACCGCGACGGCATTCCGATCGCGTTCCTGGAAGGCGACAGCACGCGGTTCCTCGAGCCGGTCGAGCCGGAGATCGAGAACATGGCGCGCACTGCCCTGCATGGGCATGCCGAGCCCGCCGCCCATTTCCCGCGCTTGCGGCGCCTTGCTCAGCTGAAAGCAGCGCAAGCTTTGGCAGAGGAACGTCGGGGCCAGCGTCGGGTCAAACCGTTCGCGGCTTGAGTCATCGCCGCTTTATCGCGTGTTCGCTTACGCGCACGCGCGCAAGCGACATTCATCGCGATTGGCGCGACTGTGACCGTGCAACGACCTCGTTGATCGTTCTAATCCGGAGCTACGGGTGGCTTGCCCTTGTTCTCCTCACCAGGGGACGTGGTGGCGGCATTGTCACCGGTTCCAGCTCCGCTCATGCCGATCTCAGCATCCGGAGACGGGGTCTGGCTCCGCCTGCTTCTAACCCCTGCGCGCCACTCTTTTAACCTTGCTCCGCGGCGCGACGCTCGCGTCGAGCTCCGCCTTGAAGCCCACAGGTTGATCGTGCTTTTTCAGGAGCTCGCCGAAAGCCATGCTTGCCAGCTCCTGGAAGCTCTTACCGGTTTGATGGGCAAGGGCTTGAATTGCCTGCCACGTCTCGTCGTCGAATTGAACACGTTTGCCCGGCATGCATTCCACTTCTTGGGTTATCGCGTTTCGTGGGCGCGTCGGCCGCGGTCATGTCAGTTCCAGATCGACACTAGGGGATTCAAGAACCAACTTTGGCTTTAACATGGGGTTCCATTGACCTGTTTACATTAGTCCTTCGTCGCACGGATGTTCGCGGCGGCCTTGCAACTTTATCGGGCCGGCAAAGTTCATTCGCCCAACGCGCGCGTGTTGTGGGCCCCACCGCTGTTCATTGGGCGCGAGGCTCGGGCCGGCGCCAACCCTTCTGGAAAAAACTTCGTCCTAAAAAGCCAGGGTCTCGCAACCTTTTGGCTCGATCGGGGTTCGAACCAAAACCCTATAACGGAGATCTCCCCATGGCCAAAGAGCTCAAGCAACTGGACGACCTTTTTCACGACACGCTCAAGGATCTATATTTCGCGGAGAAGAAAATTCTGGCCGCGCTTCCGAAAATGGCGAAGGCTTCACAAAGCGAAGATTTGGTTGCCGCGTTCGAGAAGCACGAGCAGGAAACGGAGGGGCAGGTGCAACGCCTCGAAAAGGTTTTTGCCCTGATCGACGAAACGCCGCGAGGTAAGAACTGCCCGGCCATCCTCGGCATCATCGAGGAGGGCAAGGAAGTGATGGATGAGTATAAGGACTCGCCCGCGCTCGACGCGGGACTGCTAGCCGCGGCTCAATCCGTCGAGCACTATGAAATCTCCCGCTACGGCACCTTGCTCGCTTGGGCTAACGAGCTCGGACTTGAAGACGCCGTTCCCTTGCTCGAAGCCACTCTCGAAGAAGAAAAAGCAACGGATGAAGCTTTGACGCGTTTGGCTGAGACAGCGATCAACCAACAGGCGGAAGCCGCTTAATCTTGAGCCTGTGGCATTGTCCTTAATCGTGCGCCCAGGCGTCTCCTTGTGTGGCGGCGGCCTCGCGCGCCCGATTGGCAGCGCGTTCGAGATC
>DASUQP010000195.1:0-2239 GCA_036280475.1 Methyloceanibacter sp.
GTCATGAGCGACCTCGTCTACGGTCTCGACTTCGTCACCGCGGATCGCGCGCGCTCCGTCACGACCGAGCGGCGTCCGGTCCGCATCGCCTTGATCCTCACCGCCGTCACCTTCTTGACCTTGTTCCTGCTTCTGCCGTTGTTTGCCGTGTTCTCCGAGGCGTTTCGCGCCGGCTTCGGCGGTTTTTGGCGCGCCGTCTCCGAACCCGACGCGGTCGCGGCAATGAAGCTCACGCTGCTGGTTGCCGCCATCGCCGTGCCCGCCAATTTGATCTTCGGGCTGGCCGCATCATGGGCCATCGCCAAGTTCGAGTTTCCCGGCAAGAGCATCCTCAACACCCTCATCGACCTGCCATTCTCCGTGTCTCCGGTGATCTCGGGGCTCGTCTACGTGCTCCTGTTCGGGCTGCAAGGCTATTTCGGCCCATACCTGCTAAGCCAAGGCATCCAGATCATCTTCGCCGTCCCGGGCATCGTGCTCGCCACCATCTTCGTAACCTTCCCTTTCGTCGCGCGCGAGCTCGTCCCGTTGATGCAGGAGCAGGGGACGCAGGACGAGGAAGCCGCGCTCTCGCTTGGCGCCTCCGGGTTCAAGACGTTCCTCCTTGTGACCTTGCCCAACGTGAAATGGGCGCTGCTTTACGGCGTCATCCTCTGCAACGCCCGCGCCATGGGGGAGTTCGGCGCCGTATCCGTTGTCTCGGGCCATATCAGAGGCAAGACCAATACGATGCCGCTGCATGTCGAGATTCTGTACAACGAGTACAACTTTGCTGCGGCCTTTGCCGTGGCGTCGTTGCTCGCGCTGCTCGCTCTCGTCACCTTGGCGGTGAAAATCGCCTTGGAGTGGCGCTACGCCGATCAAATCGCAGGATCGGCGCGGCACTGAGCGAGAAAAAGGGAGGAAATCATGGACGCTCGACTGGATTATAATACGAACGGCGCGGCCGCGGGCACCTTGCAACCCGTGGCGGAGCGCACGCGCGCGGGAGGCTGGGACAACCCGATGCATGTCACGGTCGAGGACGTCGTCAGGACATTTGGTCTGACGCCTGCGCTCCATGGCGTCTCGCTCGACATCTATCCCGGGGAGCTCGTGGCGCTTCTCGGGCCCTCTGGCTCTGGCAAGACCACGCTGCTGCGCATCCTTGCCGGTCTCGATATTCCGACAGCGGGGCGGGTTCTGTTCGATCAAGACGACGCGCTGAAGCTCACCGTGCAGGAGCGCCATGTCGGCCTTGTGTTCCAGAATTACGCGCTCTTCCGCCACATGACGGTCGCCGAGAATATCGGCTTCGGTTTGAGCGTGCGCCCGCGCTCGCGCCGCCCGAGCCGCAAGGAGATTGCGCGGCGCGCGCTTGACCTGCTCGAGCTCGTCCAACTCTCTGGACTCGAAAAGCGCTACCCGTCGCAGCTCTCGGGAGGCCAGCGGCAGCGCGTCGCCTTTGCCCGCGCGCTCGCTATCGAGCCGCGCCTGCTCCTGCTCGACGAGCCGTTCGGCGCCCTCGACGCCAAGGTGCGCCGCGACCTCCGCCGCTGGCTCCGCGAAATCCACGACAAGACCGGTCACACCACGGTGTTCGTGACCCACGACCAGGAAGAGGCGCTCGAACTTGCCGACCGGGTGGTGGTGATGAGCCAAGGGCGCATCGAGCAGGTCGGCACGCCGGACGAGATCTACGACGAGCCGAATTCGCCCTTCGTATTCTCGTTCATCGGCGAATCGAGCGAATTGCCCGTGCACATCGAGCAAGGGACGATTGTTCTTGACGAAATGCCGCTCGCGCTTGCCGGGCAGGACTGTCCGGACGGTCCGGCGCGACTGTTCTTTCGTCCGCAGGATGTCGAGGCGGGGTCCGGCCTCCCAGGCGCGATCCCGGGCACGATTGCGGCAATCCGCCGGCATGGCGGCGCGCGGCGGCTCGATGTTGAGCTCGGTCGGGAAGGTCACCGCATTGAAATCGAGCTGCCAGCGCAGTTCGACGCAAGTATCGGGGGAGGGATCGCCGTATTTCCCCGCCGTTGGCGGCTCTATCCGGATCGGCCAGCCGACCGATAAGGAGTGTGGGCGAAGCCGACGCCCTCCGCCGAACCGGAGAACGTTTTTGCCAAACTCAGGTCATAAAGGAAACCGCGTCAAGGAGATCTACTACGCGGGGGTTTGGGCTTCGAACGTGAACTTCGGCTCAGGTCCGAACGGGCAGGATCTCGCCAGCATCGAAATCGACTACTACGCCGGC
>DASUQP010000196.1:0-8345 GCA_036280475.1 Methyloceanibacter sp.
AAACTCTGCGCCAGCTCGTCGAAATTGCTGACGGGCGCTGCGCCCGTGGCATAGACGTTGATGTGGCCGGTGAATCCCAGGATCTTGTTCAGAAGCTCGGCACGAAAGCCATTCATCACCGCCATGACGATGATCAAGGTGGCGACGCCGAGCATGATGCCGATGAAGGAGAAGCCGGCGATCACCGAGATGAAGCCCTCCTTGCGGCGCGCCCGCAAATAGCGCAGCGCTACCACCCACTCGAAGGGGGCGAAGGCGCGCGTTCCGGTGTCTTCGCTCATGCGGCCTTCCTGCTGGCTTCGCTCGCGGATTGGAGGAGGCGATTCAACGCGGCTTCGAAGGTGAGACTATGGCGGGCCCCGGTCGCACGCTCCTTCAGCTCGACTTCGCCTGAGGCCACGCCCTTCGGCCCGACGACGATCTGCCAGGGCAGCCCGATTAGGTCCATGGCGGCGAATTTGGCCCCCGCCCGGTCGTCGCGATCGTCATAGAGCACGCTGAGGCCCGCGGCCTCCAGCTTCCCGTAAAGACCCTCGCAAGCCGCATCGGTCGCGGCGTCGCCCGCCTTGACGTTGATGAGACCGATGTCGAACGGCGCCACGGCCTGCGGCCAGATGATGCCGGCGTCGTCGTGGGAGGCCTCGATGATGGCGCCGACAAGCCGCGAAATGCCGACCCCGTAGGAACCCATCTGCACCGTGACCAGCTCGCCGCCGGGGCCTTGCACCTTGCAGCCCATCGCTTCCGAGTATTTGGTGCCGAAGAAGAAAATGTGGCCGACCTCGATCCCGCGGGCGGTGACGCGATCCTTCTCTGCGACCTCGCGCGCGAAGCGATCGGCGTCATGCTTCTCGGAGGTGGCGGCATACTTTCCGGTGAAGGCGTCGACCACGGGCGACAAATCGCCGTCATAGTCGATGTCGGCGCCGGGCGGATCGAGCGCGATGAGATCGCGATGGCAATAGACCTCGCTCTCCCCCGTGTCGGCGAGAATGATGAACTCGTGACTGAGATTGCCGCCGATCGGCCCGGTCTCGGCAATCATGGGTACCGATTTGAGACCCATGCGGGCGAAGGTCCGCAAATAGGAGACGAACATCCTGTTGTAGGACTTGCGCGCGTCCTCGACGGTGAGATCGAAGGAATAGGAATCCTTCATCAAGAACTCGCGCCCTCGCATCACGCCGAAGCGCGGCCTGATCTCGTCGCGGAACTTCCACTGGATATGATAGAGAATGCGCGGCAGATCCTTGTAGGACTTCACTGCGTCGCGAAAGATCGCGGTGATGAGCTCCTCGTTGGTCGGCCCGTAAAGCATCGCGCGCTCGTGGCGATCGCTGATGCGCAGCATCTCCTTGCCGTAGACTTCGTAGCGGCCGCTTTCCTGCCAAAGCTCAGCAGGCTGAATGGTGGGCATGAGAAGCTCGATCGCGCCGGCGCGGTCCTGCTCCTCGCGCACGATTGCCTCGATCTTGCGGAGAACGCGAAAGCCGAGGGGAAGCCAAGAATAGATGCCGGCACTCGCCTGGCGAATCAGGCCCGCGCGAAGCATCAGCCGGTGCGAGGCGATCTCGGCTTCCTTCGGATCGTCGCGGAGAAGCGGGAGGAAATACCGGCTCAGTCGCATGGGCACCATTTTGGCGGTTTGGGGCGGATCGCGGGGTCGCGCTGCCCGGTGGAAAACAACCATGCCTTAGCGGAGGGGCTTCCCTCCCCGCCGCCCCCGTCGCGGCTAATAGCTTACTTTCGCGCGCATAAGCAATCCTGGGAAGGAGGCCGGGCGGATCGCAAGATTGTCGCCTGACACGCCCGCAACGGCCGATCGTCGAGGAGCGTTGCCCTCAAAAGCACCGTCCCCGGCCACAATCATGGTGACAATTTGGCGCTGCTAGAGTAGGGTCCGCGCCACAGCGCCAGAAGAGTTCGGGACCGGTCGCGATCTCGAAGTCGGGCGTTGAGATTGGACTCGGTCCAAGTCTTGGGAGGAAGTAACTCCAGGCGCGCCAATCTTGCTTCACGCATGGGTGCAGCCGCTCCGAAGCCGGCAAATCTTGATCGTCATGACGACGCGAGCCTTGGTGGCTTGGGAGACAAGGAGTGAGTTACTCAAGCAAGGCCAGCCGGCCTTGCTTTTTTTTGGCCTGACCCCAGCACATGCGCCGTTTGTCAGCAGCCGTCGCTCAACCGCGTTATTGTACGCGCTCGTAACGCGGAAAGAACGGGATGTCGTCGAGCGTGATCACGCGATGCACGATGACGGCGTAGAGCGCGGCGAAGATGATGCTCGAGACGACTGTCGTTGCAACCATCTTGGGCAGAAGATTCGGCATATGCGGGGCGCTCTCGGCGGTCCCCGGCGAGGCCTTCTCGCCCGCCTCCTCGGAGGTGCGGACTCCGATCGGCAACATGGCGAAAAGCACGATCCACCAGATGATGAAGTAGAGCGCGAGCGCGAAAGCGAGCGTCATCGCCTACGCCTCCTCGAGCTCCACCAGTGTCCCGCAAAAATCCTTGGGGTGCAAAAACAGGACCGGCCTGCCGTGCGCGCCAATCTTCGGTTCCCCCTGCCCCAGCACGCGCGCGCCTTGCGCCACCAAGCGATCCCGCGCGACCAGGATGTCGGGGACCTCGTAGCAAAGGTGATGGATCCCGCCATTGGGGTTCCGCTCGAGAAAACCGGCGATCGGAGAGCCCTCGCCGAACACGCCGAGCAGCTCGATCTTGGTATTGGGAAGCTCGATGAACACCGTTGTCACGCCGTGCTCGGGCTGGTCGACCGCATCCGACACGCGCGCGCCAAGCGTGTCGCGATAGACTTGCGTCGCCGCCGCGAGGTCCGGCACGGCGATGGCGACATGGTTCAGGCGGCCGATCATTCCTTGCTCTCCGTTCAACAGCGAAATTTCGCGCGTGTTCTATAACATGGTCACAAGGACCGAGCACATCGGCTTCTTGCCCCAGGCTTGGTTCACGGCGGCGCGGATGCCGCGGCGGACGGCATCGCTCACCAGCGCCTGGTCCTTGCGCTTCGGGCGTGGGATGCTTTCGAGCGTGCCGATCACTGCTTCGCGCGCAATCTCGGCGAGGGGCGTTCCCTGGGTGTCGGCGGAGGGAAGGCCGGTGAGCGCAATTTCCGGCTCCGCCAGCAGAACCCCCTTCGTCGACAGGACCAGCGAAACGGCGACGGATCCCGCGAAGCTCAGCTTGCGGCGCTCGCGGACCTGGCCGTCATCGGCGCGGGTGAGGATCATGCCGTCGCGGTAGAGCCGCCCGACCGGCACGTCGTCGATGATCTCGGCGGGTCCCGGCAGGAGGCGCACCATGGCGCCGTTGCGCGCCCGCACCACATGCTTGACGCCGAGCCTTTCGGCGAGCTTGGCGTGGGCCTCCAGATGACGGCCCTCGCCATGCATCGGAATGGCAATCCCGGGCTTCAACCAGCCGTAGAGCTGCTCCAGTTCCCCGCGGCGCGGATGCCCGGAGACATGCACGGGCGCATCCTGGTCCGTGATCACCTCAACGCCCAGGTCCGCCAATCCATTCTGCACGCGCGACACGGCCTTTTCGTTGCCGGGGATCGTGCGCGAGGAAAAAATCACCTGGTCGCCTTCTTCGAGCTCGACATTCGGGTGCTCGCCTTGGGCGATGCGCGCGAGCGCCGCGCGCGGCTCGCCCTGGCTTCCCGTACAGAGCGCCACGACTTTGCGCGGCGGAAGCCTGGCGAAGGCGGTCTCGTCGTGGAAATGGAGATTGGGGTCGAGATAGCCGGTCGCCTGCGCCGCCTCGATCACGCGCAGCATGGCGCGGCCAACGACGACGAGCTCGCGGCCGGCAGCGCGCGCGGCCTTGGCGACGGAGCCGAGACGCGCGACGTTTGAGGCAAAAGTGGTGACGGCGACTCGGTTCGGCGCCTCGCGGATCAGCCGCGCTAGCACCACCGCCACGTCGGCTTCTGACGGCGACACGCCGTCGCGGATAGCATTGGTGGAATCGCAGATGAGCGCGGCAAGACCATTTTCGCCGAGCGCCTTCAGGCGGGCGGCGTCGGTGGGCGCGCTCGTGAGCGGGTTATCGTCAAGCTTCCAGTCGCCCGTGTGAAGAGCGGCGCCGAGCGGTGTCCTGATGACCACGGCGGACGGCTCGGGGATCGAGTGAGACATGTTAATCAGCTCGACGTCGAAGGGGCCGATGGTGCGGCGATCGCCCAAGGGGATGATCTGCAAGGGGAAGCCGTTGACTAGGCCGATCTCGGCCAGCTTCGATTTCAGCATCTCGGCGGTAAAGGGCGTGGCGTAAACCGGGACACCGGAAAGAAGAGGCCACAGATCGACCACCGCGCCGAAATGATCCTCGTGCGCGTGCGTGAGCAGGAGGCCCACGATGTTGTGCCGTTCCTCCTCGATGAAGCGGATATCGGGGAGGATCACATCGATGCCGGGCTCGGCCTCGCCGCCGAAGATGACGCCCATATCGACGATCAGCCATTCGCGGGCGCCTTCGCTTCCGTAGCCATAGAGGTACAGATTCATGCCGATCTCGCCCACGCCGCCAAGCGGCAGGAAGACGAAATCGACTCCCTTCGCGTGAGATTTTCGCGACATTTCGCTGATGAGGCCTACGAGCTCAAGAAGAAGACATCGCCGGCGGCGATACGATGTTCCGCGCCGTCGGGCGTCAGCAGCCTGAGCGCGCCGTCGGCATCGAGCCCGCCGTAAACCCCCTCCGTCTCCTCGTCATTGATTTTCACGCGCAAGGGCCTTCCGGCAGGACCGGCGCGGTCGAGCCAAGCGCGCCGGATGGTGGGGAAGCAGGACCCCTCCCCCCAGCGCGCAAGCCACTCATGCGTCGTTGCGGCCAGCACTTCGAGCGCGTCCCCCGGCGTCACCTCCATGCCATAGGCCGCGAGGCTCACGGCCGGTTGCGGCAGATCCTCAGGATAGCTCGCGAGATTGATCCCGGTTCCGATCACCACGACGGAGCGGTTCTCGATCTGGCTTCCAATATGCTCGAGGAGGACGCCGGCGAGCTTCTCACCGGAGAGCAGGATATCGTTCGGCCATTTGAGCAACAGCTCGGAGCGGCCCTCATAAGCGATCAGCTTGGCGATCGTGTCATAGGCGACGATGCCGGCGATGAGCGCAAGCTGCCCGGCGACGCGCGGCGGAGAGTTGATCCCGATCAAGAGGCTCGCAAACAGGTTGCCGGGGCGCGAAATCCATTCGCGGCCGCCGCGGCCGCGCCCTTGCGACTGCCGCGCGGACCAAATCCACAAGGGGCCCGGCTCCCCGGCTCTGGCGCGACGCTTCGCCTCGGCGTTCGTCGAGTCGACGGCCTCCATGCGCAGCAGGCGGTAGCCGCTCGGCAATCTGGGCAATGAGGTTGAAAAAGATGCCATTTAAAACAGTGACTTAGCTGCCTGACTGGCCGCCGCTACCAGCGGTGCCGGATAGACCGAATAAACGAGGACAAAGATTCCGCTGACGCCAAGCGCGGCGGCGAGCGTCACCGGCATCGGCTCGAAAGATTCAGCGGGCGCATCGAAATACATGATCTTGACGATGCGGAGATAATAGTAGGCCCCCACCACGCTCAAGAGCACGCCGATCACAGCGAGCGCGTAGAGGCCCGCGTGAATGGCGGCGAGGAACACGTAGAACTTGGCGAAGAAACCTGCAAGAGGCGGAATGCCGGCGAGCGAAAAGAGCAACATCGCCAATAGGAAAGCCATCGCCGGATTGGTGCGGGAGAGGCCCGACAGAGCGTCGATGCTTTCGACCATGCGGCCGTTGCGGCGCATGGCGAGAATGCAGGCAAACGTTCCGAGCGTCATGGCGAGATAGATTGCAAGATAGAAAACCACGCCGGCGACGCCGTCGGGGCTGCCGGCGGCAAGCCCGACCAGTCCGTAGCCCATGTGCCCGATGGAGCTATAGGCCATCAGCCGCTTGATATTCGTCTGGCCGATGGCGGCAAAGGCGCCGAGCGCCATCGAGGCGATGGCGAGAAACACCACGATCTGCCGCCATTCCGTCGTCACCGCCGGAAACGCCGTGATGAGCACGCGCACCGTGAGCGCCATGGCGGCGAGCTTGGGAGCCGCGGCGAAAAAGGCCGTGACCGGCGTGGGGGCCCCCTCATAGACGTCGGGCGTCCACATATGAAACGGCACGGCCGAAATCTTGAAAGCGAAACCCGCCATCAAGAACACGAGGCCGAAGATGAGCCCGATATTGGCGCCGGAGGGCTGCACCGCCGCGGCAATTACGGCGAAGCTCGTCGAGCCGGTGAAGCCGTAGACGAGCGATGCGCCGTAAAGCAGCATGCCGGATGAGAGCGCGCCGAGGACGAAGTATTTGAGGCCCGCTTCAGCCGAGCGCGCGGAGTCGCGCCGGAAGGCGGCGACCACGTAGAGCGCGAGACTCTGCAACTCAAGTCCGACATAAAGCGCGATGAGATCGTTGGCCGAGATCATCATCAGCATGCCCGTCATGGCGAACAGGACCAGCACCGGATATTCGAATTTCAGTCCGCCCCCCCCGCGCCAATAATCGATCGACATGAGGAGCGCGACCGCACCACCGGCAAGCGTCAGCAGCTTCAGCATCCGCGCGAACGGATCGACGATAAAGCTGCCGCCAAAGGTGGTCGCCGTGCCGGAAGTGCTCGCCACGAAAACGCCGGCAACAGCCATCAGCAGGACCGCGAGCCACAGGATGAGCTCGCCGCGGGCCTTGCGCGTGAAGACGCCGAGCATCAGAAGCGCCATGGCGCCGCACGCCAAGATGATCTCCGGCAGTGCGACGTCCAGGTTGTCGGCGTGGGGCACGAGGGGCGCTCCTTACGGCACCAAGGCGAGTCGCGCCTGTTCGGCCGCGGCAAGGCTTGCGTTGAAGCCCTTGATCAGGGTTTCGACCGAGGTGGCCGAAACATCGAGAATGGGCGCAGGGTAAAACCCGAAAAGAATTGTGAGCACGACGAGCGGCGTCATCACCACGACCTCCCGCCAGGTGAGGTCGGAAATGGATTTCAGGCTCGCCTTCTCCAACTTGCCGAAGATGATGCGGCGATAGAGCCAGAGCGCGTAGGCCACCGACAAGATGACGCCCGTGGTGGCAAGGAAAGCGACCCAGGTGTTGACGCGGTAGGCGCCGGCAAGGCTCAAGAACTCGCCGACGAAGCCGCTCGTGCCGGGAAGCCCGACATTGGCGAGGGTGAACACCATGAAGCAGAAGGCATAGAGCGGCATGCGGTCGGCGAGCCCGCCGAAGGCCGCGATCTCCCGCGTATGCATGCGGTCGTAGATCACGCCGACACACAAGAACAGCGCGGCCGAGACGATGCCGTGCGACAGCATCTGGAAAATGCCGCCTTGCAGGCCCTGCATCGTGAGCGTGAACACGCCGATGGTGACGAAGCCCATATGGGCGACGGAGGAATAGGCGATCAGCTTCTTCACGTCCTCCTGCGCCAGCGCCACGAGCGAGGTGTAGATGATGGCGACGATCGAGAGCGCGTAGATGAGCGGTGCGAACTCGGCCGAGGCGAGCGGGAACATCGGGATGGAGAAGCGCAGGAAGCCGTAGCCGCCCATCTTCAGCAAGATGGCGGCGAGGATGACCGAGCCGGCCGTCGGCGCCTCCACATGGGCGTCGGGAAGCCAGGTGTGCACCGGCCACATCGGAAGCTTCACGGCAAAGGAGGCGAGGAAGGCGAACCAAAGCCAGGTCTGCATTTCGGCCGGGAAGCCGTAGGTCAGAAGCACCGGAATATCGGTCGTGCCCGCCTCCCAATAGATCGCCATGATGGCGAGCAGCATCAGCAGCGAGCCCGCGAGCGTATAGAGGAAGAACTTGAAGCTCGCGTAGACGCGGCGCGTTCCGCCCCACACCCCGATGATGAGGAACATGGGGATCAGGCCGCCCTCGAAGAACAGATAGAACAGCACGAGATCGAGCGCGGTGAACACGCCGAGCATCAGCGTCTCGAGCACGAGGAAGGCGATCATGAACTCCTTCACACGCTCGGTAATCGGGACCCAGCTGGCCAAGATGCAGAGCGGCATGAGCAAGGTGGTGAGCAGCACGAACGGCAGGGAAATGCCGTCGATGCCCATATGGAAGCTGATCGGCCCGAGCCAGGGCCGAAGCTCGACGAACTGGAACTGGGCGGTGAGCGGATCGAAGTCGCGCCACAGGATCAACGACAGCGCGAAGGTAACGAGCGTGGTCCACAGCGCGATGAAGCGCGCGTTGCGGGACGCCGCTTCGTCGTTCCCACGCAAGGCGACGATCAGCAACGCGCCAAGCAGCGGCAGGAAGGTGACTGTGGACAGGATGGGCCAGGAG
>DASUQP010000197.1:0-3437 GCA_036280475.1 Methyloceanibacter sp.
GTTGCAAGTCGGGATGCCGCTGAGCCCTACTCGGCCGCCACCGCGTTCGCTTGCTCATCCCAACCGCCGGCAGCGATGCCGCGGGCGGCCATCAGCACGTCGAGCCCGGCGCCGTCGCGATGGGCGTTCTCGGCGAGATGCCGCCTGAAGGCGCGTGCTCGTGGCTGGCCGTGAAACAGTCCGAGGATGTGGCGGGTCATGGAATTGAGGCGCGACCCCCGCGACAGTTCCGCCTCGACATAAGGCACGAAGCGGTCGAGCACCTCGAGCCGTGACGGCGGCACCTCTCGCGCGCCGAATAGCGCGCGATCGACCTCGGCCAGGAGGTAGGGATCGGCATAGGCCGCGCGGCCGAGCATGACGCCGTCGACCTCGGGCAGTTGCCGGCGCGCCTCGGCAAAGGACTCGATCCCGCCGTTGAGAACGATCTCAAGCTCGGGCCGGCGCCCTTTCACCCGCCGCACGCGATCGTGGTCGAGCGGCGGCACCTCGCGATTCTCCTTGGGGCTCAACCCCCCGAGCCAGGCTTTGCGCGCATGGACGATGAAGGTCCAGCACCCGGCCTCGGCCACAAGATCGATGAAGCGGTCGAGGCTCTCCTCGGCGTCCTGATCGTCGATGCCGATGCGGCATTTCACCGTGATGGGGATCGCTGCCGCCGCGCCCATCGCCGCAACGCAGTGAGCGACAAGATCGGGCTCCGCCATGAGGCAGGCGCCGAACCGCCCCGACTGCACGCGATCGGACGGGCAGCCGATATTGAGATTGATCTCGTCATAGCCGTACGCGGCGCCGATCTTGGCCGCCTCGGCGAGGCGCTTGGGATCGCTGCCGCCGAGCTGAAGCCCGACCGGATGCTCTTCCGGAGAGAAGCCGAGCACGCGCTCGCGATTGCCAAAGAGCACGGCCTCTGCCGTCACCATCTCGGTATAGAGGAAGGTCCGCCGCGAGATCAGCCGCAAGAAATAGCGGCAGTGGCGGTCGGTCCACTCCATCATCGGGGCAACGCAGAATCGATGTGAGTCAGATTTCAACGACTTATGCTCTCGAAGCGAGTCGAATTGCGAACCGGAAGCGCCCTCTCACCGGTAGCGCTCGCCCCAATTGTAGAGGGCTTTCAGCACCGGTCCGAGACCGTTGCCCTTGTCGGTGAGAAAATATTCGTAGCGCGGCGGATGGCTCTCATAAAGCCGGGTCCCGATCACGCCGGCGCTTTCCAAGCTCTTGAGCCGTGCCGACAGCGTGTTTGGCGCCACGCCGTCGAGACCCTCCTCCAGCTGCTGAAAGCGCAGCGGACCTTTGCGGAGAAGATCGCGCAAAACCAGCAGCGACCATTTCTCGCCGATCGCATCGAGCGCCCGCGCCACCGGACAATCTTCCTGGCCGTATCCGCGTGTCATCAACGCTAGATAGCCAAGTCCCTTGACGATTTCAAGTCACTTGCTATTGACAAGTTACTTGTGCTATTATAGCTATGGGCCGTGACCCTGACCCTCAGGAGGTGTGTCATGACCATTCCAGCCTACCTTTCCGTTTATGTCCTGACGGGCTCGGTCGCCATCGTCGCCGCTATATTGTTTGGGCTAAATCGTGCGCTGGCCCGCGCCGATTGGTCGGCGGAACAACGGGCCCGCGTCGTAGGCGGGGCTGCGCTCATTCTCGTCCTGTGGCTCGCCGGCGCCATCGCGCTCGGCGCGGCGGGCGCCTTTCACGCGAGCGCGGGCGATGTCCCCACCCTTCAGTACGGCGTCTTTCTACCGATCCTGGTCGGCGCACTGCTCATCTGGCGGTCGCCGCTCGTCGGCCGCATCATCGACGCCGTGCCGCAGCAATGGCTGGTCAGCGTCCAGGCCTATCGCGCGCTCGGCGTGATCTTTCTGATCCTCTATGCGGGCGGCAAGTTGCCGGGTCTGTTTGCATGGCCTGCCGGTGTCGGCGATGTCCTCGTGGGCGTGCTTGCGCCGATTATCGGGCTCGCCTATGCCCGCGATCCGCAACAGAACGGCGATCTGGTCGCCGGCTTCAATCTATTTGGCATCGCCGATCTTGCGATCGCCATTTCAACCGGTTTCCTGACCGCGCCTTCGCTGGTTCAGCCCTTCGCGGTGGAGCCGCCCAATGAGTTGATTGGCCTCTACCCCCTCGTGCTCATTCCGGTTTTCCTCGTGCCAGTGTCGATACTTCTGCATCTTGCTTCGCTGGCAAAGCTCAGCCGGACCGTCACCGACGTTGACAGACGGCGCAAGCCCGGTGTCGCCGTCTAAAGCTCTGCGCGCCTCGCCAAGGGAAACGATCGGCTCAAGGTTAGAGACGCCACGCGGAGCCGCTCTGTGTTATTGCAGCGTGGAGATGGTCTCCGCTGTGGCCGGCGGATGCGGCTTTGAGATGATATAGGCCGCCACGTCCCACGCTTCTTGCACGGTGAGCACCGGCGCGCGGTAATCGACCCCCATCGGCATGTTGTCGCGGATATAAGAGGCGGCATGAGCGGTCTTGGCCATGCCGGCGCCGGCGTTGAAGCTCGCTTCCCCCCACAACGGCGGAATGGAATAGCCAACGCCGGGACTGGGTTTCGGCTCGCCCTGCCCGTCGTCCTTATGACAGGTCACGCAGAGTTTCGCATAGACCGCCTCCCCGCGCCTTGCATCAGGGGGCGAAGTCGGGTTCTCGATCGGCCTCAGGCCCATGCCGGGAACGCGCACGCCCTCCGGCGACCCTTTGCCGACGAATTTGAGGTAGGCGACGATTGCTTCCATCTCGCGGCCCTCGCTCGGCAAGTCCTTGCCGTTCAGGCTGCGCCGCATGCAGCCATTGATGCGATCGGTGAGCGTGAGCACCTGGTCGTCGACCATCATCGGGAAGGTTGCAAAGGTGGAGACGAAAGGTGCGGCGAAGGGTTGCAATCCCGCGTTGAGATGACAGTTCTGGCAGGCGAGATCGTTGCCGGCATAGCGCATGGCGGGATCGGTCGCGTTCTTGCCGATATGGCGGGGAGTATTGACGATGAGATCCCTGCCGTAGCGGATGAGATCGTTCTCGGGGCCCGCTCCAAGCTTGGAGATGTCGGCGGCGTACCAATTGACCGGCCGGTCGAGCAGGTAGTTGCCTGCGTAATAGCCCGCTCCGGCGCCTGCCGTGGCTCCGAGCAGGAACCCGAAGACAATCCCCAAGGCCGACCGTCCCTGTCGCATCCTCTGTCCTCCAGCCCCATATTATTAGGGTTTCAATGATAGCCACCCCGGCTTGCAGTTCTGCAAGCAAGTTCAGCAATCACCCCAAACCATGAACGAGAGAGCCCTGAAAGACGCTCACATGGCGACCGACCCGGTTTGCGGGATGATGGTGGACCCGCACGCGGGCAAGCCCACCGAAGCGTTCCGCGGCAGCACCTATTTTTTCTGCTCCGAGGGCTGCCGCAAAAAGTTTGCCGCGGACCC
>DASUQP010000198.1:0-11424 GCA_036280475.1 Methyloceanibacter sp.
CTTCTCGGCAAAAGCGGCGAGCGAAATCTGCCGGCCAAGAGCCGCGTGCTTGAGCTCGCTTGCTTCGTTCCAGGCAACCATCGTTCTCACCTCGCAGAAAGAGATAAGCCGAATCCCTCAAGTGAAAATAGGATATGGGCAGAGGCCCTGCAACCGCGGTCCTCGCGCTGGGAAATCGCCGCCCGGCTTGCACGGCAACCGGCCGCATGCCATTTGACCCGGCATGGCAAAGCACCGGATCCTGTTCGTCTGCCTCGGCAATATCTGCCGCTCGCCGATGGCTGAAGGCGTCTTCCGCCGCGTCGCCGAGGAGAAGGGTGTGCTCCATCTCTTCGACATCGACTCTGCCGGACTCGGTCACTGGCATATCGGCCAGGCACCGGACGCCCGCGCGCAAGATGCGGCGCGCAATCGCGGCATCGACATCTCGGGCCAAAGCGCGCGGCAAGTGAAGCATACCGATTTCGCCCGCTTCGACCTCATCCTCGCCATGGACGGAGATAATTACCAGGAGCTGGTTCAGCTCGCGCCGAGCGACGCGCGACACAAGCTCCGCCGCTTTCTCGATTTCGCGCCGCAGGCGCCGGCCAAGGACGTGCCCGATCCGTTCTTTGGCGGCCCGGAAGGGTTCGACCACGCGCTCGATCTGATCGAGCAGGCCGCACGCGGTCTTCTTGCGGCCCTCCTCGCCGATGCGGCGGCACCTGTCAAACGAGGCGCCTAGCTCTCGAGCGGATAGGCCGCTTCGACGACATAGGGTCCGCCGCCGACAGAGTTGCGCGAGGAGTAGAGCACGAAGCGGTCTACCGTGAACGGCTCCGGTCCGATGCCCCCCTGGCGTTCGAGATAGGCGGCAACCGCGTCGGCCCGCGCGCCTCGGAGCCGCGCCAGCGTCACGTGCGGCTTGTAGTTGCGGCCCTCCGGCGGCAGGCCCGCTTCGCGTGCCGCCCGTTCATTCGCCCGGCGCAACGTTTCGAGCCCTTCCGACGGCGCGATGCCCGCGAAGATCGCGCGCGGCTTGCCGCCGCCGAAACTGCCAAGACCGTTCAGTTGAAGCTCAAACGGCGGCGCCACGATCTCGCCGAGCGCGGCGGTGAAGTCCCGCGCCGTGTGTCCGTCCACGTCGCCGATGAAGCGCAACGTCAGATGATAGTTCTCGGGGTCGATCCAGCGCGCGCCCGTAAGCCCCGCGCGGAGCAGCGTCAGCCGCTCGGCGACGCTCTTGGGAATCTCGATGGCGGAAAAGAGTCTTGGCATCGGCTAGGGAGCTTTCGTCACGCGGCAGGCAAAGCGTCAGGGACAGGGGTTGGGATAGTCAAGATGGACTTGCTCGATATCCGCAAGCACGGCGTCGGACAATTTGACTTCCGCCGCGGCGATATCGGTCCTGAGCTGGTCCATGGTGGTGGCACCGATGATGGTGCTGGTGACGAACGGCCGCGACACCGCAAACGCGATCGCCATCTGCGCCGGGTCGAGCCCGTGTCGGCGCGCAACTTCTATATAGGCGGAAATCGCCTTGGGACCATTCCCTTTCTCGTAACGGCCGAGCCGCGCGAACAGCGCCTTGCGCGAACCCGGCGGCAGCGCGCCGCCTTCGTACTTGCCGCTCAGATAGCCCTGGCCCAGAGGCGAATAGGCGAGCAGGCCGACCTGCTCGCGGTAAGCGACTTCCGAGAGACCCGTCTCGAAGGAGCGGTTGACGAGATTGTAGGCGTTCTGGATCGAGACCGGCCGGGGCAGCCCATGCTGGTCGGAGGTTTTCAGGAAGCTCATGACCCCCCATGGCGTCTCGTTCGACAGGCCGACGAACCTCACCTTTCCGCCCGCCACGAGCTTTCCGAGAGCGCCGAGGATGTCGTGGACGGGATGGCTGTCGCCTTCGAGATGCAGGTAGTCGAGGCCCTCGAAGATGCGCATCGGGCGGTCGGGCCAGTGGAGCTGATAGAGGTCGATATAATCGGTCTTGAGGCGCTTCAGGCTCGCCTCGACGGCCTCGGTGATCTGCGCCTTGCTTTGCCGCGTCGCGGTCTCGTTTCTGCGCAGCCAGGTCATCTTGCGCCGGCCGGCGATCTTGGTCGCGATCATCACCTTGTCGCGGACCTTCCGCGCGGCAAGCCATGTGCCAATGATCGCCTCGGTACCGCCTTGCGTCTCGGGCTTGGGCGGGACACGGTAGATCTCGGCGGCATCGAAGATGTTGATGCCGCGGCCGAAGGCGTAATCCATTTGCGCATGGCCCTCGGCTTCGCTGTTCTGCTCGCCGAAGGTCCTGGTGCCGAGACAGAGCCTCGAAATCCTCACGCCGGTGCGGCCAAGCTCGGGGTGATCCATGGCGATGCGTGGGGACTTAAGGGGCGCGGCCTAGCTCGCGTCGCTCGCGCCGAGCGCCACGGCTCCGGTCCGCTCGATCTGCTGCTCGGCCTGCTCGGTGGCAAAGAACGTGGTAAAGATCAGCCACAGCACGAAGGCCGCAACAGTCAGGAGCGCGATGGCCGCGCCGAATTTGCCGAAGTTCAGGGGCATGGGTCAGGTAACGCGGTTGAAGCGCGGCGACACTAGCCAAGTCGGACGCCGCGATCAATCGAGCTGCTCTCGCCCGAAAGGAATCCAGCCGACCCGGCCAGGGGCAAAGGACGCTTCGATGGCAAGAACTGACGGCGGGATCGGAGAGGCCGGGAGGAGGGAACCGGTGCAAGGCGATCGCGCGATCCTCGTCGTCTGCCCCACCCATCGCGACCATCGCGAGCTTCCGCGCGTCTCCCCACCCGGTGTCAAGTACCTGTTTCACGACTACGCCAGCACGAGCCTCGAAGACCTGATCTGCAATGTCACGCGCCATGGGGACTTCACCGCAGGCCCACTCGAAGAAATGGACGCGATCCTCGCGAAGGTCGCGGGCATTCGTCTCGCCGGCGTGATCAGCACCGACGATTACCCTGGCTCGGCCCTCGCCGCAGCCATCGCCAAGCGGCTCGGTCTCCCTGGACCCGATCCGGCGGATACACTGATTTGCCAGCACAAATACTTGTCGCGGATCGAGCAAGCCAAACGCGTGCCGCATGCGGTGCCGCCGTTTGCGCTCATCGATGTGGCGCCCGGCGTGCCCCTTCCCGAAGGTTTGCGCTTCCCCCTCTTCGTCAAGCCGGTGAAGTCGTTCTTC
The DNA here is from genome assembly GCA_036280475.1 of Methyloceanibacter sp. GTDB lineage: Bacteria > Pseudomonadota > Alphaproteobacteria > Rhizobiales > Methyloligellaceae > Methyloceanibacter. Next base: position 3,164 of record DASUQP010000198.1, read on the forward strand.
TCGATCGGAGCCGAGCGCATCGACTCGGCCTCAGCGCTCGCCGCGCTCTTCCCGCGCTGGGCGGCGCTCGATCAATTCTTCGCGCCCCTCGACCAGATGCTTCAGCGCTACACCGGCGTGAAGATCGGCACGAAGCGGCTGATCGCCGAGGGGCTGCTGAAGGGCGAGCAGGTGACCGTCGAAGGTTTCGCGCACGAAGGCGAGGCCAGGATCATGGGCGTGGTCGATTCCGTGATGTTCCCCGGCACGCTCGCCTTCGCGCGCTTCGACTACCCTTCCGCCCTACCTGAGAGCGTGCAGCGGCGCATGGCCGACATTGCCGCGACCGTCATGACGGGGCTCGGCTTCGACAACGGCATGTTCAATATCGAGATGATGTACGACCGCGAGGCGGATCTGATCTCGATCATCGAGATCAATCCGCGCATGGCGTCGCAATTCGCCGATCTCTACGAGAAGGTCGACGGCACGAACAGCTATGCGGTCCTGCTCGACATCGCTCAAGGCCGCACGCCCAGCTTCGCGCGGCGGCGGGGACGCTACGCGTTTGCCTCGAGCATCGTGCTGCGCAGCTTCGAGGACTTTTTCGTCGCGGCGCTGCCAAGCGAGACCGATCTCGACCGATTGGCGCGCGACGACCCCGACATCAGGACCGAGATTCTCGTGAGGGTGGGACGTACGCTTTCATCTGAATTGCAGGATGGAAACAGCTATCGCTACGGCATCGTCAATCTCGGCGGGCGCAACCGTGCCGATGTGCTCGCCCGATTCGCCGCGTGCCGGGAGAGGCTCGGTATCGTGCTTCTGCCGATCGAGCAGCCCGAGCCGGCCGGCTCTGTGACGCCAGAAATCGCCCGCGTCGATGCCTAAAGCAAGGCGGTAGCCTCGGTTTGCACCTTCAGCCGTTGCGCGGCCGCCCGGAGAACTATATATCCGGCGCATGAAACGCGGACCGGAACGGCCCGCGTTCTTTCGTTTTGGGTCAAATGAACCTCCGCAATATCGCCATTATCGCCCATGTCGATCATGGGAAGACGACCCTGGTCGACCGGCTCCTGCAGCAATCCGGCGCCTTCCGCGACAACCAGCGGGTGGCCGAGCGCGCGCTCGACTCCAACGATCTCGAACGCGAGCGCGGCATCACCATTCTCGCCAAGGTCACCTCGATCCTGTGGCAAGGCACCCGCATCAATATCGTGGATACGCCGGGCCACGCCGATTTCGGCGGCGAGGTCGAGCGCATTCTCAACATGGTCGATGGCGTCCTCGTCCTGGTCGACGCCGCCGAAGGTCCCCTGCCACAAACCAAGTTCGTCGTGTCCAAGGCGCTCAAGATGGGTCTGAAGCCCATCGTCGTCATCAACAAGGTAGACCGCGCGGACGCACGCCCGCAGGTGGTGGTGGACGAGGTGTTCGACCTGTTCGCCGCACTCGATGCGAGCGACGAGCAGCTCGACTTTCCTATCCTTTACGGCTCCGCCAAGGAGGGCTGGATGGCGGCCGCGCCCGAGGGACCGAAGACGCTCGGCATGCAGCTCCTGTTCGATCTCGTGCTCACGCATGTCGCGCCGCCAAAGATCGAAGACGGCCCGTTCCGCCTGCTCGGCACCATCCTCGAGGCAAACCCCTATCTCGGCCGCATCGTCACCGGCCGCATCACGTCCGGCTCCATTGCGCCGAACGAGCAGGTCAGGGTGCTCGACCATGCCGGCAATGTCGTGGAACAGGGCCGGGTCACGAAGGTGCTCGCCTTTCGCGGTCTTGAGCGTGTCGGTCTCGACGAGGCGGGCGCGGGCGACATTGTTTCACTCGCTGGCCTGCCCAACGCCACGGTCGCCCATACGATTGCCGCGCCCGAGGTGATCGCGCCGCTTCCCGCCCAGCCGATCGATCCGCCCACTCTGTCAATGACCTTCCGGGTCAACGATTCGCCGCTTGCCGGCACCGAGGGGACCAAGGTTACGGGGCGCATGATCCGGGACCGGCTGCTGCGCGAGGCCGAGGGCAATGTCGCACTGCGCGTCACCGAATCGGAGGAGCGCGACTCCATGGAGGTCGCCGGTCGCGGCGAGCTTCAGCTCGGCATTCTCATCGAGACCATGCGCCGCGAGGGCTTCGAGCTTTCGGTGTCGCGCCCCAGGGTCCTGTTCAGGCGCGGCCCCGATGGCACGCTGCTCGAACCCATCGAGGAGGTCGTGATCGATCTCGACGAGGAGCATTCCGGTATCGTCGTCCGCAAGCTCTCGGAGCGGAAGGCCGAGCTCGTCGAGATGAAGCCCTCCGGCGGCGGCCGCTTGCGCCTTCGCTTCTTCGCGCCCACCCGGGGACTGATCGGCTACCAGGGCGAGCTTCTCACCGACACCCGCGGGTCTGGCATCATCAACCGGCTGTTTCACGCCTACGCGCCGCACAAGGGGCCGATACAGGGTCGGCGCAACGGCGTGCTGATCTCGACCGAAAGCGGCGACGCCGTGGCCTACGCCTTGTGGAACCTCGAAGATCGCGGCGCCATGATGATCGACCCTGGAACGCGGGTCTATGGCGGCATGATCGTGGGCGAGCACACGCGCGACAACGATCTCGGAGTCAACGTGCTCAAGGGCAAGAAGCTCACCAATATTCGCACGACCTCGAAGGACGAAGCGGTACGTCTTACGCCTCCGCTCCGCATGACGCTCGAGCGGGCGCTTGCCTATATCACCGACGACGAGCTGGTGGAGGTCACGCCGAAATCCATCCGTCTGCGCAAGTGCCACCTCGATCCGAACGAGCGCAAGAAGGCAGAGCGGCAGCGTCTTGCCGAGGATGTTGCCTGATCGTCACGCGTCAAGAGATAGCTGGCGGGAAAATTTGCAACGACCCCTTTGCCGAGCGCCGCCCTCCTGCGCTAGGCTTAAGCATGACCGTCGATGTCGTGCAGATCAGGCCGCCGCGGTTCAAGGATGCGCCCGCCCTTGCCGCCGCCTACGAAGAGGCCTGGCGCAACGCTTATCAGGGCATCATCCCGCATCTTTCGCTCGAGCGCATGATCGCGCGGCGCGGGCTTCGCTGGTGGGAGAGCGCGCTCCGCAAGCGGACGCCGCTTCTCGTGCTCGACTTCGGCGGCGAAGCGGCGGGCTACGTGACGTATGGCCGCTCGAGGCTCCGCACGCAGTTTCAAGGCGAGATCTTCGAGCTTTACTTGCACCCGATCTATCAAGGCTTGGGGTTTGGCGAGAAGCTTTTCGATGGCGCCCGCAGCCGGCTTTCCGAACTCAGGCTGAGGGGCCTGCTGGTTTGGGCGCTCGCCGACAACGACGCGGCGTGCGCCTTCTACCTTAGCCTGGGCGGCAAGCCGGTCGCCGAGGGCGCCGAGAGCTTCGGCGATGTCTCGTTGCGCAAATTGGCCTTCGCCTGGGCTTAAGCCTCGAGTTTCACCCCGGGTCCTTGCCCCGGAACCCCCTCCTAGGGGACTAACGACGCGTCAGGCCTAATCCAAGCGAGGGGCTTGTGGGCGAGGTCTCTGCCGTCATAGAAGGTCGGCGCGTGGGGGATTCGAGGGAACAAGCCGGGAGTCCGTCGGCGCCCCGCACGGCCTGATGGTCAACGGCCAATGAGTGACATGAGAATCGCCGTGCTGGGGGCGGCCGGCCGCATGGGCCAGGCGTTGACGCGGGTGCTCGTCGAGACGCCAGGATGCGCCGTGGCCGGGGGAATCGAGGCCAAGGGCTCCCCGCTTGTCGGCCGCGACCTCGGCGAGGTGGCGGGCCTCGACCCGCTCGGCATCGCCATTACCGACGATCCCCTCCCCGTCTTTGCCCATGCCGACGGCGTGCTCGACTTCACCACCCCGCCCGCGACCGTCGCCTTCTCCGCGCTTTCGGCGCAGGCCCGCATCGTGCACGTCATCGGCACGACCGGCCTCTCTCAGGCTGACGACGCCAAGATCGAGGCCGCCGCGAGGCACGCCTCCATCGTCAAGGCGGGCAATATGAGCCAGGGCGTGAACCTTCTCGCCGCTCTCGCCGCGCGGGTGGCCTCAGCCCTCGGCCCTGAGTTCGACATCGAGATTCTGGAGATGCACCACCGCCACAAGCGCGATGCGCCGTCGGGCACTTCTCTCCTGCTCGGCAAGGCCGCGGCCGAGGCGAGAGGCATCTCGCTTGCCGAGCGCGGCGTGCGGACCCGCGACGGCGATGTCGGGCCGCGGCGCGAAGGCGATATCGGCTTCGCGGCGCTCCGCGGCGGCGACGTGGTTGGCGAGCATCGGGTGATTTTCGCCGGGCCGGGCGAGCGGATCGAGCTTGCCCATATCGCCACCGACCGCGGTATTTTCGCCCGCGGCGCGGTCAAGGCGGCGTTATGGGCGCGCGGACGCGGCCCCGGGCTTTATGCGATGACGGACGTGCTTGGCTTGTGAGTTCTTTTAGGTGCGAAGATTTAGGTGCGAAGATTTGGCATCTGGCGAAACGATGTACACCGACCTAAAAGGCGTCAATGGTGGCTTCGCAAATTGCGATCGAACTTAAGGTTCTCTCGTTAGGCGTTCTGTGCGACAGGAAGCATCGGCTGAGGCAATGACCGAACGCCCCGACAGCGCAGACACCCCTCCCGGCGAAAACGTGCTCGTTCTCGTCCGCCACGGCGAGAGCGAGTGGAACCGGGCGAACCGCTTCACCGGTTGGAAGGACGTCGGCCTCACCGAAGAGGGCATGGCCGAGGCCCACCGCGCCGGCGCGATGCTGAAAAAGAGCGGAGTGCGTTTCGACTGCGCCTTCACCTCGACGCTTAAGCGCGCACATAACACGCTCGACATCATCCTCGAGGAGCTTGGCCAGCGCAAACTTCCAACCGTCAAGGCCGCCGCGCTGAACGAACGCGACTATGGCGAGCTTGTCGGCATCAACAAGGAGGAGGCGCGCAAGCGCTGGGGATCGGAGCAGGTCCACATATGGCAGCGCTCCTACGACACCGCCCCTCCCGGCGGCGAGTCGCTCAAGGATACCGCGTTGCGCGTCCTGCCGTTCTACGAGAAATGGATCATGCCAGAGCTGCAGAAGGGCAAGAGTGTGATCCTGGTCGCCCACGGCAATTCGCTCCGCTCCTTGATCATGGAGCTCGACCGCCTATCGCCAGATGAAGTGATGCAGGTCGAGCTCGGCACCGCCATGCCTCTGGTCTACCGGCTCAATGCCGACGGCACCGTCGCCGAGAAGCGCGATCTCGCCGCCTAGTCATTACGCTTGCTGTGACGCTTAATACACTGCGCCGGCGCTTCGCGCCGAAGCGAGCGCCGAGGATAGCGCGGAGGCGAAGTCCTCACGCTCCGCGTCGGAGAGGAAGCTCGCGAATACGAGCCGCTTGCCGTGCGAGGCGAGCGACAGCTCGCTCGACCGTCCGAGCCGCGGCTGGAGGCTCAGTCTGACCCAATAGGGATTGAAGCTCCACGATTGCGATTTCCCGGAGGGCGCAACGCGAGTGACCGTCAGCGCGTCTTGGGTCAGATCGACAGTTTCGTAGAGCTTGAGCGCGCGGAAGTTGAGCCGGAACGCCACATAGATGAGGGCGACGTCGAGCCCCATGAAGCCGATCACCGGCCAGGCGCCGAGCAGGAAAAAGAACAGTCCGGTGGCGAAGCTCACGACGCACACCGCCGCCATGAGCACCATGAAGCCCTTGGGTCCGAGGGAGCGATGCGGCGTGAGCACGGCGCTGAACCGCGAAGGCCTCCCATTTGAAGGGTCTTGTTGTGCGGCGTTTGCCTCTGTCATAGCAAGGAAACTGCTAATCCCCTGGCGAGCGTGAGGCAAGGCCCGTGGCGGAACGAAGGACGGCCGGCAAGACGCGGGTCCCGGCCAAGCGGGCGCGCGGATCGCGGCTCAGCCGCGAGGCGATCGACGAGATCTTCCGCCGCTTCGCAAAGCTTGACCCTGATCCAAATACCGAGCTCCATTACCGCGACCCCTTCACGCTGCTCGTGGCCGTGGTCTTGTCGGCGCAAGCGACCGACGCCTCCGTCAACCGCGCGACGCCCGATCTGTTCCACATCGCCGATACGCCGGAAAAACTTGCCGGTATCGCCGTGGCCGAACTCGAGGCCAAGATCAAGACGATCGGCCTCTACCGCAGCAAGGCGAAGAACCTCGTTGCGCTCGCAAAGAAACTTGTTGCCGAACATGGCGGCAAGGTGCCCGAAGCGCGCGAGGTACTGATGGCGCTTCCTGGCGTCGGGCGCAAGACCGCCAATGTCGTGCTCAACACCGCCTTCGGCCAGAACACGATCGGGATTGATACCCATGCTTTCAGGGTGGCCAACCGGACGGGCCTCGCGCCGGGCAAGACCCCGCTCGAAGTCGAGCTCAAGCTCGAGCGCCTCGTGCCGGAGCGCTACAAGCGCAACTGCCACCACTGGCTGATCCTGCACGGGCGCTATGTGTGCAAGGCGAGGCGGCCCGAATGCTGGCGCTGCCTCATCGCCGATCTCTGCCTCTACAAGCCCAAGACGCCCGCTCCCGCGTAACCGGCCCGACTTCTGTCAAGGTCGCTCGTGCGAAGGACGAAGCCCCGCGCTTCGCGCCAGCGCCTTATACACGCGCACCATGAAGCCGGTCGCGAAGAGCGGCGTGATCAGGTTGAGGATCGGCACCGAGGCGATGCCGGCGATGACGAGACCGCTCAACAGCACGGTGAGGCGATTGGCTTTCCTGAGCGCCTTCGCCTCTGCGGGCGGAACATGCCGCATCGCCGCAAGCTCGAAATATTCGCGCCCCAGCAGGTAGCCGTTGCCGAGATAGAAGGCGATCAGATTGACGCCGGGGATGAGCAGAAGGAACAGCGCGACCAGGCTCACCAGCAGCACGACGAAGAAGAACCGCAGCGCCACGCCGATGGCCTGCAATGTCGGCAGTGCCTCGCCCGGAGGATCGGCGGGATAATGCTCGCGCTCGACCACCGCGGCGATGTCGTCGAGATAGAGTCCCGCGATCAGCGATGTGACCGGCGGGATGAGGAAGATCGAACCGACCACGAGCGCGAGCCCCCCGAGCCACTGGATCGATGTCTCGATCCAGCCGGGCCACTGCACGAAATGGCTGAAGGTCCACTCGATGCCGACGATAAGAAGGACGAGGAGCCCGATGGTGAAGGCCACGCATTTGAACAGCACGGCGCGGAAGGGCGGCGTGAACACGTCGTTGAAGGCTTGACCTGCGGCGCTGAGCATGACGTGTTCCTTTCCGGCGACGGAATATAATGGGCGGAGCCGAAGACTCCAGGGTGGAACAGACACCGGGGGTAGAAGAGACACCGCGGGCGAAGAGCAAGGCGGGGCGGTCAAGCACATGGCAGGGAAGACTTACGACGTGGTCGGGATCGGCAACGCCATCGTCGACATCATCGCGCGCTGCGATGAGGGCTTCCTGACCAAGCACGACCTCGTCAAGGGCTCGATGCGCCTGATCGATGCCGAGGAGGCGAACCGCCTTTATTCGGCGATGGGGCCCGCGGTCGAGCGCTCGGGCGGATCGGTGGCGAATGCGATTGCCGGTCTTGCCTCGTTCGGCACCAGTTGCGCCTTTATCGGCAGGGTGGCGGCCGACCAGTTCGGCGGGATCTTCCGCCATGACATCCGCTCGCTGGGGGTGGCCTACGACACGCTCCCCGCGACCGACGGGGCGCCGACCGCGCGCTGCCTCATCCTCGTGACGCCCGACGGCGAGCGCACCATGAACACCTTTCTCGGCGCGAGCGTCGATTTTGCGCCCCGCGATCTCGATCTTCCGATGATCGCCGCCGCCAAGATCGTCTATCTCGAAGGCTATCTGTTCGACCGCGCCGAGGCCAAGGCTGCCTTCCGCAAGGCCGCCCGCGCGGCGAGAGCGGCAGGGGCCAAGGTGGCGCTCAGCCTGTCGGATGCCTTCTGCGTCGACCGCCACCGCAAGGATTTCAGAGCCCTGGTGCGAGACCGCGCCGACATCGTCTTCGCCAATGAGAAGGAGATTACGACGCTCTACCGGGTCAACAGTTTCGAGGAGGCGGCCCGGGCTGCTCTCGCCGACTGCGAGATGGCCGTACTGACCCGTTCGGAAGCGGGCTCGGTGATTGTGGCAGGAGGCGAGAGCCTTAAAATCGAGGCCGAGAAGGTCGCTCGCGTGGTCGATTTGACCGGGGCCGGAGACCTCTACTCCGCCGGCTTTCTCTACGGGCTGACGCAAGGGGCGCCACTGGCCGTTTGCGGCCGCCTGGGGAGCCTCGCCGCCGCCGAGGTGATCGGCCATATCGGC
>DASUQP010000199.1:0-9651 GCA_036280475.1 Methyloceanibacter sp.
AACGACCGCATGTTCAAAATGCGAGCCAAGATGATTTCGGTGGGACTTCTCGGCGCCGCTGCGCTAGTACCTGTCGACTTTGCCAAGGCCGACCAGCTCGGCCACGCTTCATGGTATTCCCTTCCAGCCAATAAGACCGCGAACGGGGAGCGGATGAATCCCGACGAGCTCACGGCCGCGCACCGGTCGCTGCCGTTCGGGACGCGGGTCGTGGTCGAGAATCTCTCCAACGGGCGGTCCGTTGTCGTCCGCATCAACGACCGCGGCCCCTTCATCGGCGGCCGGATCATCGACCTGTCGAAAGCCGCCGCCGCCAGCATCGGCATGATCGCCACAGGCACCGCCAAGGTCAGGGTCACCACTGCCGCCGGCGGCGTGCTCGCGGGCCTGGGCGAGTCGACGGTCAAGGCAAAGGGCGAGTCGCGCATTCATGAGGCGGCTTCTCCGGCAGCGCCGGAAGCCGCGGTGCAGATCGTTTCGGCGAAAATGACCGGCGCCACTGCCACGGAGGCCAAGGCTTCGCCCAAGCCGTCGCAGCAGGCCAACGTTGCGTCCAAGCCTGCCAAGACCAAGACCCTCGCCGTGACCGCATCCGCGGCGTCGAAGAAGCGGGTGGGTTCGCAGACGATCAAGGTGGCAGCCGCCAAGCGATCGCGGCCAAGCGCAAACGCGAAGGCTCGCGTTCAAGTCGTGGCGGCCGCCAACGGCCTTGGTACAGGGCGCGAAGCTTCGCGCGCCTCCAGCCGCCGCGTGGTCGTGGCCTCCAACGGGATCAGGGCCGCAGCACGGGAGGCTTCGAGGTTCTCCAGCCGCCGCATGATCGTGGCATCCAACGGGATCAGGACGGCAGCGCGCGAGGCTTCGAGGTTCTCGAGCCGCCGCGTCAACGTGGCATCGAACACGCTCAATCCTTATGCCGTCTCCGGCACCACTCCCGGGTTCACAAAATCCGCCCGGGTGCGGGCGCGGCGCGCCATGGGCTAGCGCCCTCGAGGGCCGGCCGTCATCCTGAGGTGCGACCTGCCTGCGCGAAGCCGGGACTTCGCTCCGGCGAAGGCAGGGCGTGAGCGAGCCTCGATGTATGACATTTCCGTAACGGCGATCCTTCGAGGGCCGCTTCGCGGCCGCCTCAGGATGACGAATCCAATAGCGCCTAAATAGCGCGTACGGGACGAGGCACGCATTCCCCTCTCCCGTCGCGGGAGAGGGTGGCGAACCTCTCGCGCCTCGCAGGATTACACCCCCTCACCGCGAAGCCAAACGGCGCGCGTGCTCTCCCTCAAACCGAGGGGAGAGCGGGCTTTAAGTGTGTTCCGGTTGAGGCTAATCCTCGAAAACCAAAGGCGAAGTCGTGCCGGCGAGCCGCGAGATCGCCGGCACCTGTTGCACGGAAGCCATAGGCACGCGCCAAGAAAGACCGCATAGTGGTGCTCTTGGAAGCGAACCACAATATGACGAATCGCTTCTGGAGCACGGCTCAAGCCTGCGACGGCCGGTCACGCAATCGTAAACTTCGGCCCGGCACATTTTTGGCGGTGATTCGAAACTTTTCGACCCCAAACCACGTTAGAAGGCCACATGTTCAAGCTCCCCGCCTCCCGCAAATTGATCCTCACCGCAGTTGCCGGCGCGTTCCTCGCGTTGGTCGCAATCGAGGACGCCAGCGCCCAGCAGGCGGCGAGCGGCAATCAGTCGGCGCAAGGCGCCGGAGACTATCCGCGCAGCTACGGCCCGGTCAGGCCGCGCCCCGGCGGCTTTTCGCGATTAACCCTCAGCGATATCTGGGGACCGGCGAAGATGCCTCCGCCCCCGATTGATTTCGGGCCCCACTTCGACTTCCCGCCCGCGCCGCTCAATGGCGCTCCGCTGCACGATCCCTATCCCAATTAAGCGTTTTCGCATGCGCACTGACGGCGCCGAAACCGGCCAGATGGGTCTTGCGTTGGGCGGTCTGGCGCCCCTAGAGTGAGGCGCTTTGCGGGCAGACTGCGAACTCGGGTGGAGATTGGCCGCATGCGCTCCGTGGGAGGCGAGGCGGTTTCTTTTCCCGCTTTCTAGACTTGCCTGAATTTCTGCGAGGGCCTTTAGCGCGCAGACCATGTGAAAGGGGAAAGGGAGCTTCCCATGCGTCAGACCGGTACGGTCAAGTTCTTCAATCACTCACGAGGGTTCGGCTTCATCACGCCGGACGATGGCGGCAAGGATGTGTTTTTGCATATCTCGGCGTTGCAGCGCTCGGGCCTTCCCGCGCTCGACGAGGGCGCCCGCGTCTCTTTCGAGACCGAGCCGGACCGCCGGGGCAAGGGGCCGCAGGCGATCAACGTGCAGATGGGCGAATAGTCCTCCCCTTACATTCGGACGCTACATCGATCGGCTCCGTTAGCGGCGGCATGCACGCTGCCGCCGGGAACGCGATGACGCATTGGCGCGCCGTTCTCACGCTCGAGTGCGCCGCGGCCGAGGCATGGCGATGAATGAATCCGAGGCGCCGGTGAGCGCTTTGCAAAGCGTGCTCGGCCGGCTCGCCCGCGAGGAGCCGCGCGCGCTCGAGCGGCTGTTCGGGCTGCTCGCCATCCCCAGCGTCTCGACCGATCCTGCCTATCACCAAGCATGCGTCGACGCGGCGGAATGCTGCGCCGGTCTCTTGCGCGAGGCAGGTTTCGATGCGCGGGTGGTGCCGACCTCCGGCAAGCCGATGGTGGTCGGGCATTCGCGCGCACGTCCTTCCGCCAAGCCGCGCCGCCACGCGCTGTTCTACGGTCACTACGACGTGCAGCCGCCGGAGCCTTTCGAGGCGTGGACCGTGCCGCCGTTCCAGCCGCATCTCGCCGACGATCCGCATCACGGCAAGGTCATCGTCGCCCGCGGCGCCTCCGACGACAAGGGTCAGATGATGACTTTCATCGAGGCCGCGCGGGCCTGGCGCGACGAGCTTGGAACGCTGCCGCTCGACGTCAGCGTGCTGATCGAGGGCGAGGAAGAATCCGGAAGCCCGAGTCTTGCACCGTTCCTCGCTGCCCACGGCGATGAGCTCAAGGCCGATCTCGCGCTCGTCTGCGATACCGCGCAGTGGGATGCAGAGACCCCCGCCATCACAGCCTTCCTGCGCGGACTGGCCTTCTCCGAGATCACCGTGCGCGGCCCGTCGCGCGACCTGCATTCCGGCGTCTACGGCGGGCCTGCCCTCAATCCTTTGCGCGTTCTGTCCGAGATTCTCGCCGCGCTTCACGACGGCGAGGGCCGCGTCGCCATTCCAGGTTTCTATGACGGCATCCGCGCGCCCTCCCCCGCTGAACTCGCGAGCTGGCGCGCGCTCGGCTTCGACGAGGCGGGGTTTCTCGGCGACGTGGGATTGCGTGAACCCGCCGGCGAGAAAGGCGTCTCCATGCTCGAGCAGCTCTGGTCGCGTCCGACCGCCGAGATCAACGGCATCGTGGGCGGCTATGGCGGACCGGGCACCAAGACGGTGATCCCTGCACAGGCAACCGCGAAGCTGTCCTTCCGTCTCGTCCCCGGGCAGGATCCGGCACACGTCATCGCGTGCTTTCATCGCTTCGTTTCGGCGCGGTTGCCGGCGGATGCGAAGGTGTCTTACGCGCATGAGGGCGGATCGCCTGCGATCGGTTTCGACACAAGCGCGCCGGCCTTCGTTGCGGCCGCCCGCGCGCTCGAAGCCGAGTGGGGCAAGGCGCCCGCGATCATCGGCTGCGGAGCCTCCATCCCGATCGTCGAGTCCTTCCGGTCTCGCCTCGGCATGGACTCGCTTCTCGTCGGCTTTGCGCTCGACGACGACCGCATCCACGCGCCGAACGAGAAATACAATCTCCAAAGCTTCACCAAGGGGATGCGGAGCTGGGTGCGTATTCTGGCCGAGCTTGGCGCGCTCGCGTGATGCGGTCGGGTCTTACGCGGTCCCTGCCCCTGCCCCTGGCCCTGGCCCTCGCGCTCGTGTCTCTGACCGGGGCAAGCGGCGCCGCGGGCGCGGAACGCAACACGCCGGGCGCGTTCGATTACTATGCGCTCGTTCTCAGCTGGATACCGTCCTACTGCCGGGGCGAGGGCAAAGGCCGCAAGGACAAGCAATGCGACGGCACCAAGCCGCATGCCTTTCTGCTGCATGGGCTATGGCCGCAACACGAAATCGGCTGGCCTCTCGATTGCCGCACGGTCAAGCGCCCCTGGGTGCCGGAAAGCGTGATCGCCGAGATGGGCGACATCATGCCGAGCAAGAATTTGGTGATCCATGAATATCGCGCACACGGAACCTGTTCGGGTCTCGAGCCCAAGGAATATTTCGCGGCCGCGCGCGCTCTCTATGAGCGCATCAGCGTTCCGGCGGCCTTTCTCGCGCCTGGCGCCGACCTCGACTCTCCCGAGGAGATCGAGCGGGCCTTTCTCGACGCCAACCCTTGGCTCACGCCGGACATGATCTCGATCACGTGCCGGAAAGCGCATCTTCTCGATATCAGGGTGTGCTTTGGCCGCGATCTCAGCCCGCGGAACTGCGGCGTCAACGAGGATCAGAGGCGGCTTTGCGCCGCGCCGAAGGTTGTCGTGCCGCCCCCGGCGCAGCGCTGACCGTAAGCTCAGTTCGCGCGAAAGATGGCGACGCAGCCCTCTTGCGCGATCGCGACATCGGCGAAGCGTTGCCGCAATCCGTCCGACAGGGAAGCGAGATCGTCCTCGCGATTGTTGAACACGCCTTGCGCATTGTAGAGATCGAGCAGCGCCGAAGCGGCGCGGTTCGGCGCGATCCCGCGCCCGAGGATCGTCGCGCCGAATAGCGTGGCGCCATCGCGCATCAGCGGACGCAAATGGTCCACCGCTTTCAGCTTCTCGTCCATGCGGCCGGGTAGGCAATGAAGCACATAGGTCAGCCCGACGGAGGCGACGGGCGCCGTGTCGAACGCGACCGGCTGAAGCAGGTCGACCTGATGAAGTTCGAGGTCGAAGCGGGCGAGCCTCAGCGCGGAGCGGTCGAGACAATTGCGATTGGCGTCGAGCAGGACGAGCCGTTTCAGCCGCTCCGTCCCGGCGCGATCGAGCAGCACGCCGGTGCCGACACCGGCCTCCAAATGGTCAGGAGACAGATTGTCGCGATAGAGTTCCACGAGACGCCGCGTCGGGCAGCGCCAGGCGAAACGATTGGACAGGCCGTGGACGAGCACGTCGTAAATGGAGAGGGCGAAGGGCGTATAGACCGCATGCGCCCTCGCGACGGCGTTCTCGTCAAGCACGGCCTCACCTCTTCGCAAAACTCTCCCGGTCTCAATAGGACGCGGGAGGCGCCGAGGAAAGGGCGAGCCTTGTTCGCATGGAGGGGCTCACTTAGAGTAGCCCGTGCACCCGGCTCTCTCACCGACCCATCTCTAACGCGACGGTATGGCGAAAGACAAACACGACCGGACCGTGCTCGTGACCGGCGCGGCGCGAAGGCTCGGCCGGATCATCGCGCTCGATCTCGGCGCCCGCGGCTGGCGCGTCGGCGTGCATTATCGCGCTTCCGCGGCCGAGGCCGCCGCCCTCGTGGCGGAGATCGAACGCAATGGCGGGACGGCAGCCGCGCTTGCCGCCGATCTCGACCGCCTGGACGCGCTTTCAAAGTTGATCGCGGATTGCGCCTCTTCGCTCGGTCCTCCCGCCTGCCTCATCAACAATGCCGCGCGTTTCGAGCACGACACGCTCGGCACGCTTCAGGGTGAAACGTGGCAGGCGCACCTCGATGTGAATCTCAGGGCTCCGATCTTTTTGACTCAGGCCTTCGCCAGGACCCTGCCCGACGGCGTCGAAGGAAACGTCATCAATATCATCGACCAGAAAGTCCTGCGCCCCGACCCTGACTATTTTTCTTACACCATGGCTAAGGCGGCGCTTTGGTCCGCGACGCAGATCATGGCGCAGGCGCTCGCTCCGCGGATCAGGGTGAATGCCATCGCGCCAGGTCCCGTGCTCAATGCCGACGGGCAAAGTGAGAGCGCGTTCGAACGGGAGTATCGCGAGACCTTGCTGCAAAGGGCCGTCGGCACCGACGATGTCTCCCGCGCCGTCCGGTTCCTGCTCGAAACGCCCTCGATCACCGGCCAGATCATCGCACTCGACAGTGGCCAGCATCTGGTTTTCAAGGCCAAAAGCGGCGACCATTGAGGCTGCCTCACAGGCTCTTGAAGGAGGCGAGGCCAAAACCCTACCTTCGCTTGTGCAAGCGCATGCCGCAGGCATGTGCGAAGATCGATGATCCCATGCCCTTAGAGAACCCCGACCCCGCCGGATCCACCCGCCTTGCGCGCGCGCTCGATGCGCTGCGCGCCGTCGAGACCGGCGCGCCGGTGATCGGCCGCCATGCCAAGACGGCGCCGGCCGGACCCGGCGTCTACCGCATGATCGATGCCGCGGGCGAGGTGCTCTATGTCGGCAAGGCGCGGCATCTGAAGAAGCGGGTGCAGAGCTACGCGCGGGGGGCCGGCCACAACAACCGCATCGCCCGCATGGTCGCCGACACCGCGAGCATGGAATTCGTCACCACGGCGACCGAGATCGAGGCGCTTCTGCTCGAGGCCAATCTCATCAAGCGGCTCAAGCCCCGCTTCAACGTCGTGCTCAGGGACGACAAGTCCTTCCCCTTCATTCTCATCGCGCGCGACCATCCGGTGCCGCAGATCCTGAAGCATCGCGGCGCGCGCAACCGCAGGGGCGACTATTTTGGTCCTTTCGCTTCGGCCGGCGCGGTCGGCCGCACCATCAACACGCTCCAGCGCGCGTTTCTGTTGCGCTCGTGCTCCGACGCCTATTACGAGAGCCGCACGCGGCCGTGCCTGCTCTTCCAGATCAAGCGCTGCAGCGCGCCTTGCACCGGGGAGATCTCGCTCGCCGATTACGGCGCGCTCGTCGACGAAGCGCTCCGCTTCCTCACCGGCGAGAGCGACGAGGTGAAGCTGAGGCTCCGCGCGCTGATGGACGAGGCGAGCCTCCGCCAAGACTACGAGCGGGCGGCGAGCTTTCGCGACCGCTTGACGGCGCTCAGCCACATCCAGTCGCGCCAGGGGATCAATCCGAAGAGCGTGAGGGAGGCCGACGTGTTCGCCGCCCACCAGGACGCCGGCCAGACCTGCATCCAGGTTTTCTTCTTCCGCAGCGGCAACAATTGGGGCAACCGCGCCTATTTTCCGCGCGCCGACAGGAGCGTTCCGGTCGAGGAGGTCTTGGAATCCTTCGTCGCCCAGTTCTATGACGACAAGCAGCCTCCGAAACACGTCCTGCTCTCGCATGACATACAAGGGAGGCGCCTGCTCGGCGAAGCCCTGTCGCTGCGGACCGGCCGCAAGATCGACGTGAGCACGCCCGCGCGGGGCGAAAGGCGCGAACTGGTGGAGCACGCCCTCGTCAATGCGCGCGAGGCGCTGGCGCGGCGCCTGGCCGAATCCTCGTCGCAGGCCGCGATCCTGGCGCGGCTTGCCGAGTTGTTCGATCTCGACGAAAGTCCAGAGCGTATCGAGGTCTTCGACAACAGTCACATTTCCGGCACGAATCCGGTGGGCGCCATGATCGTTGCGGGGCCGGACGGTTTCATCAAAGGGCAGTATCGCAAGTTCAACATGAAGAGCGAGGATCTGGCCCCCGGAGACGATTATGCGATGATGCGCGAGATGCTGACGCGCCGCTTCAGCAGGCTCGCCAAGGAGCGGGCAGAGGTGAACGGCTGGGCCGCGCCCGATCTCGTGCTGATCGATGGCGGCCCCGGCCAGCTCGGCGCCGCTTACGCCGTTCTGGACGAGCTTGGCCTTTCCGAGATCAAAGTGGCCGCCGTGGCCAAGGGGCCCGATCGCAACGCCGGGCGGGAGCGAATCTATCTTAAGGGAAAGGAGCCGCTTCTGTTGGAGCCGCGCGACCCCGTGCTCTATTGTATCCAGAAACTCAGGGACGAAGCGCATCGCTTCGCCATCGGTGCCCATCGCGCCAAACGCAAAAAGACGATCACCGCTTCGCCGCTCGACGAGGTGCCCGGCATCGGGCCCCGGCGCAAGCGGGCGCTGTTGCAGCATTTCGGCTCGGCCAAGGCGGTCAGCCGCGCCGGCATTGCCGATCTCGAAGCGGTCGACGGTATTAGCGCGCAAATGGCGCGGACGATCTATGATCACTTCCATGAGCGCGGGTAGGTCGCGGTGAACCAGCAGTCGGACATGACGCAGCCAGGCCTTGCGGGGCCGGCGCGCCCGCGCGCCCGTCCCCGTTTCGGCAGCCTGCCGAACATCCTGACCTACGGGCGCATCCTCGCCATTCCGGCGCTGGTCGCCTGCTTCTTCGTCACCGGCGATTGGGGGCGCTGGGCCGCCATGTGGATTTTCATTGCCGCCGGCGTCAGCGATTTCCTCGACGGCTATTTCGCGCGCGCCTGGCAGCAGCAGAGCACGGTGGGCAGCATGCTCGATCCCATCGCCGACAAGCTGATCGTGGCGGCGGCGCTGCTCATGCTCGCCGCCGATCAGACCATCGCCGGCTGGTCGCTCTGGGCCGGCGTCATCATCCTCTGCCGCGAAATCCTGGTGTCGGGCTTGCGCGAGTTCCTCGCCACGCTCGCCGTCGGCGTGCCGGTGACGCGGCTCGCCAAATGGAAGACCGTGGTCCAGATGGTGGCGATCGGATTCCTTCTGGCCGGGAGCGCCGGTGACAAGATCTGGCCTCACACCACGCTGTTCGGGCTGACGCTGCTGTGGATCGCCGCCATCTTCACGCTCTATACCGGCTACGACTATCTCATGGCCGCCTTCCGCCATGCGATGAAGAAGGAGTAGCGCGATGCGGCTCCTCTATTTCGCCTGGGTCAAGGAGAAGGCCGGCATCGCCGCCGAAGACATCGAGCCGCCCGCGAGCGTCGCCACCGTCGCCGAGCTGATCGATTGGCTGAAGGGCCGCGGGCCGGAATTCGCCAATGCCTTTGCCCGCGCCGAGGTGATCCGCGCCGCGATCGATCACACCCACGTGCGCCACGACGCGCGGATCAAGGGCGCACGCGAGATCGCATTCTTCCCGCCCGTGACCGGAGGCTGAGCGTGATCCGGGTCCAGCAGGAGGATTTCGATATCGGCGCCGAGGTCGCGCGGCTGAAGGCTGGCCGGAGCGACATTGGCGCCATCGTCACCTTCTTGGGCACGGTGCGCGATCAAGACGGCGCCGTCGCGGCGATGACGCTCGAACATTATCCGGGCATGACCGAAGCGGAGCTCGCCCGCGTCGAGGCCGAGGCTTGCGCGCGCTGGCCGCTGCAGGCGAGCCTCGTCGTGCATCGCCATGGGTCGCTCAAGCCCGGCGACAATATCGTTCTCGTCGTGACCGCGTCCGAGCATCGCGACGCCGCGTTCGAGGCGGCGCGCTTTCTCATGGACTATCTCAAGACCCGCGCGCCGTTCTGGAAGCGCGAGGACGGCCCGTCCGGTGCGCGCTGGGTTGAGGCCGAGGCGCGGGACGACGCCTCGCTGACGCGCTGGGACAAGCCGCCGGCCTGAGCAGCCTGTGCACGCGCCCTTGCTCTGCCTCCCCCTCGTGGGGAGGTCGGCACGCTTAGCGTGCCGGGTGGGGGGATGGTATTTCAACGCACGACTATTTCGCCGGTTAAATCCGCGCCCCCCACCCCGGCGCGCCATGCGCTCAAGTAGC
>DASUQP010000200.1:0-7021 GCA_036280475.1 Methyloceanibacter sp.
AGGCGGGAAGGCCTTTGCCATCGGGCTACCGGCTTAAGAACCCCGCTCTCGCCGAAACACTCGAAACGATCGCCCGCGACGGACCTGATACGTTCTACCGAGGCGCCATCGCCCGCGACATCGCCGACGCGGTGCAGCGCGATCCCCGCAGGCCGGGCAACTTGACGACCGACGATCTCGCCCGCTATCGCGCCATCGAGCGCGAGCCGGTCTGCGTGCCCTATCGACTTCATCGCGTCTGCGGCATGGGTCCATCCTCATCAGGCGGCGTCACCGTGGGCCAAGTGCTCGCGCTCATAGAATTCTACGACCTCGGTCCCGCGCCGCTGGGGGCGCACGCCGCTCATCTCATTGTCGAGGCGGAGCGGCTCGCCTATGCCGATCGCGCGCTTTACCTCGCCGACCCCGACTTCGTTTCCGTTCCCGTGGCGGGTCTCCTCGATGCCGACTATCTCGCCGAGCGGCGCGCTCTGATCGATCCGACGCGCGCGCGCGAGCATGTCGCGGCCGGTCTCCCGCCAAACACGAAGCAGGGCTCCTTCGGGCTTGATCGCACGCATGAGCGGAAGGGAACAAGCCATATCTCCGTCGTCGACGGTCATGGCAACGCCTTCTCCATGACCACGAGCATCGAGCAAGCCTTCGGCGCGCGGACCATGGTGCGCGGCTTTCTGCTCAACAATCAGCTCACCGACTTCTCCTTTGCTGCCGCTGACGAAGACGGCCGCGCCATCGCCAATCGCGTCGAGGGCGGCAAGCGTCCGCGCAGTTCCATGGACCCGACCATTGTGTTCGGACCCGACGGTCTTCGTTACGTGCTTGGCAGCCCCGGCGGCTCGGCGATCATTTTTTACAACGTCAAGACCATCGTCGCCTTGATCGATTGGGGCCTCGACCCTGCGGAAGCGCTCGCGCTAATCAATTTCGGCAGCATCGAGAAGGCGGTTCTGCTCGAGCCCGGGGCGGCGTGGGATGATCTTGCCGCCTCTCTTGCCACCATGGGCCATGAGGTACGCCGCGTTCCTCTGACCAGCGGCGAGCATGTCATTGCCATAACGCGCCAAGGGCTTGAGGGCGGCGCCGATCCGCGCCGCGAAGGCGTGGCGCTGGGGGACTGATGACGCGCCGGAGCTACGCGATTGCCGTTCGTGGTGCCGGCGTGGTCGGCCTCTGGCAGGCGCTTGTGCTTGCCCGGCGCGGCCACGCCGTTAGGCTTTATGAGCAGTCGGCGCAGCCCTTCGCCGGCGCGTGCAGCGTCTATGCCGGCGCCATGCTCGCGCTCCGCTGCGAGGAGGATAACGCCGAGCCCGTCGTGAACGAGCTCGGCAAGCGCGGCATCGCACTCTGGCGCGAGACCTATTCCGGCACGGCCGTCAACGGCACGATTGCCGTGGCACTCGGCCGCGACCGGGCCGAGCTTGATCGCTTCGCCCGCACGACGGTCGGGCACCAGCGATTGTCACCGGCCGGGCTTGCGGCACTGGAGCCGTCTCTCGGCAACCGCTTCGCAAGCGCGCTCTTCTTCCCCGAGGAAGCCCATCTTGCGCCCGAGGCCGCCTTGCGTTTCCTGCTCGATCGCGCCCAGGCGGAAGGGGTGACGCTACGCCTCGATGACGGCGCTGCGCCCAAGGGTGCCGAAATTGTCGTCGATTGCCGCGGCCTCGGTGCCAAGGACGATCTTCCGAACCTGCGCGGCGTGCGCGGCGAGCGGATCGTGGTCAAGAGCCGCGATGTGACGTTGACGCGTCCGGTGCGCCTGCTGCATCCGCGCTTTCCCATCTATGTCGTGCCCTGGGGCGACGGACTTTATATGATCGGCGCAACGGTGATCGAGAGCGAGGAGGCAGGCCCGATCACGCTTCGCTCGGCGCTCGATCTCCTTTCGGCCGCTTATGCCCTCGATCCCGCCTTCGCGGAGGCCGAGATCGTCGCGCAGGGCGCCGGCGCGCGACCTGCCTTCCCCGACAATCGGCCTAGGATTATCGCGCGGAACGGCTATATCTACGTCAACGGTCTCTACCGGAATGGATTCCTGCTCGCCCCCGCTCTGGCCGAGCTGGTCGCCGACTATGTCGAGACGGGTGCGAAGGACCCGGAGGTGTTTGTTGAAGATCCTGCTCAACGGTGAAGCTTTCGCCACCGATGCGAAGACCCTCGACGAGCTTTGTGCGCGGCTCGGCTTTGCCGGGGCGAAGATCGCGACCGCCGTGAACGGAAGCTTCGTCGCCGCTTCCTCGCGCGGTGCAACCACGCTCGCCGATGCCGACGAGATCGAGATCGTGGCGCCGAGGCAGGGCGGCTGATGCTCACGCTTTACGGCAAGACTTTCACTTCGCGGCTCCTGCTCGGCACGGCGCAATATCCCTCGCCACACAGTCTCAAGCAGGCGGTCGAGGCGTCGGGCGCCGAGATCGTCACCATCTCGCTTCGCCGGGAATCGTCGCGCGCCCGCACCGGCCAGGGATTCTGGGCGCTCATCGAGGAGATGGGCTGCCGCGTGCTGCCGAACACCGCGGGCTGCCACACGGCGAAAGAGGCGATTGCCACGGCCAAGATGGCCCGCGAGCTGTTCGGCACGGACTGGGTCAAGCTCGAAGTCATCGCCAACGACGATACGTTGCAGCCCGATTTGTTTGGCCTCGTCGAAGCCGCCGCCGCGCTCTCGAGCGAAGGCTTCGAGGTGCTCCCCTATACGACCGAAGATCTGAGCGCGGCCGAACGGCTTGTCGCGGCCGGTTGCACCGTGCTGATGCCGTGGGCGGCGCCGATCGGTTCGGCGCGCGGCCTTATCAACAAGGAGGCGCTCAAGACGCTCCGCGCCTACTTCCCCGACATCCCGCTCATCGTCGATGCCGGACTTGGCGCCCCCTCGCATGCCGCCGAAGTCATGGAGATGGGTTATGACGGTGTGCTGCTCAACACGGCCGTGGCCAAGGCGGGCGATCCGGTGAAGATGGCGGAAGCCTTCGCCAAGGCCGTCGCGGCCGGGCGGCTTGCCTTCGAAGCCGGGCTGATCGAGCCGCGCGACATGGCCTCGCCCTCGACGCCGGTGGCCGGCACGCCCTTCTTCAAGATCGATCAGGCCTCTTGATCGATCCTGGGTCAGGCCCCGCTTTGATCCGGCTCGATCCTTTTTACCCGATCCTCCCCGATACGGCGTGGCTCGCCCGTCTCCTGCCTCACGGCATCAAGCTGGCGCAGCTTCGGCTCAAGGACAAGCCGCAGCGCGTCATCAGCGCCGAGATAGAAAAGGCGATGGCGCTCTGCGACGCGCATCGTTGCCAACTCGTGGTCAACGACTATTGGCGGGAAGCGATCGACGCCGGCGCCGGCTTCGTCCATCTCGGCCAGGAGGATTTGGCTGCCGCCGACCTTCCCGCAATCAGGGGCGCAGGTGTGAAGATCGGTGTCAGCACGCATAGTCGCGCGGAGTTGGATGCGGCGCTTGCCGCCGGCGCCGACTATGTCGCGCTCGGTCCGATCTACGCGACCAAGCTGAAAGCCATGCCCTGGGCGCCGCAGGGTCTGCCCCGAATCGCGGAATGGCGAGCCGGTATTAGCTGTCCCCTGGTTGCAATCGGCGGCATTTCACTGGACCGCGTGCCGATCGTGCTTGAGGCGGGCGCCGATTCCGCCGCGGTCATAACCGACATTGTGACAAGCGAAGATCCTGATTTGCGCGTGAAAAACTGGATCGCCGCGACCGCGCCGTGGCGCAAGCTATCCACAGACATTGCACAGGCCTGATTCGGCGGTTTGAAACTTGACCCGGACCGGCCCCCGAAAGGATTATTGCGTCGGAAGCGCCCCAAGCCGAGGAGCCTCATGAGCTATCAACTCGATCCGGCCCTGCCGATGAGCGATGCCTTGCGGCGCGCGGCCTTTGCCGAGCTCGAGCTTGCTCACGGTGCGCTGGCAGCCCCGCCCGAACGCCATAGCGGCGTCCACAACGCCCGCAAATGTTTGAAGCGGCTTCGCTCGCTGCTTCTGCTGGCGAGGCCCGGTATGCCTGAGCCTGCGTTTCGGACTCTGACCGACCGGCTGGCGGACATCGCCAAAGGGCTGGCTGCGGCACGCGATGCCGCCGCCTTGAGCGACGCCATCGACAAACTCGAACGCGAGACGGGGGCGGGGCCGGGTCTCGGTCCGCTGCGTTCGCTGCGCGCGTGGCTGCACAAAAGACGGCACGCGGCCGAGCAGAATCTCGCGGAGAGCGCCGCTTCGGACGCGATGCGGGGTCTGCTCGAAATCAGACCGGCCTTTGCCGGGGTCGCCGTCTATCCGGATGACTTCCGCCCCCTTTCCAGAGGCCTTAGGCGCTGCTACCGCGCCACCCGTAACGCGTTTCGGCACGCGGTCGACACCGCTCGCGATGAAGATCTGCATGAATGGCGCAAAGGCGTGCAGCATCATTGGCGGCAGATGCAGCTGCTGGCGCCGTGTTGGCCGTCCGAGCTTTCGGCGCGGGCCGAAGCCGCCAAGGCACTCTCGCAGATCCTCGGCGACGACCACGACATTTCATTGCTCATCCGGCTCATTTCGACGCCGACGATGACATTCGGCACGGCCGAGGAAACCGCAGCCTTCCTCAAACGCTGCCGCAGGCGCCACAAAACCTTGCGCAAAGAGGCACATGTCCAGGGTGAGAAACTGTTCGCCGAGCGGTCGCGGCCGTTCGCCGAGCGCATCGAAACCTATTGGCAGATTGCAGCCGGCGATGCCGCCAAGGCCACGGCCGAAGTCCGGCCCGACAATGTGGTGGCGTTCGGCGACTTGCGCGCGCCGCGCGCAAGCTAGAGCGTATCGACGGTCCGGTTTGCCCCGGCAACGGCGGCCGTCAGACCCTCACCTCCATCCCATCATAGGCGACCTCCCAGCCCGCTCTTTCGACCGCCGCGCGCTCGGGCGAGCCCTCACGCAAGGCGGGATTGGAGTTGTTGATGTGGATGAAGATCTTTCGCCCGATCGCGAGCGGAGCGATCTCGGCGATGCTGCCCGCGCTGCCCGACATGTTCATATGACCCATGCGTTCACCGGTCTTGTTGAGCAGTCCCTGGGCGATCATTTCGTCATTGGTATAGAGGGTCCCGTCGAAGAAGAGGAGCGGCGCGCCTTTGAGCCGCGCGCGAAGCGCATCGTCCAGCCTGGCACAGCCCGGGATGTAGAAGAAGTGGCGGCCACTCGATGTGTCGGTGATCTTGAGACCCGCCGTATCGCCCTCCTGCGTGCCGAGATTGCCCCTCGCTGTCGCGTCTTCGAGATAGAGCGGAACCTTGCCCGGCACCGGGAAGGCTTCGATGGTCAGGCCGAGCGGACCGGAAGGGCCTTCCACGGCGAAGAGGCGCCCGAACTCCATCACGACCCGCTTGACCAGCCGCTTGTCGAGCACATCGAAAATCGTGTTTGAGGCGAGAACGCCGAGCACGCGCGCGGTGCCGTAGACGGTAAAGGGCTGGCCCTCGCGCAATGTCAAAAGGCCCGCCACCGCATCGACATCGCCATTGGTGAGCACTACAGCCTTGATCGGGCTGTTGCGCGGGGGACCATCGGAGACGGGATGAAGCTCCGGCGTATCGTTGATCTGCTGACGCAGGTCGGGAGCCGCGTTGAGCAAAACCCATTGCGACCCGTCGGCGGTCACAGCGACGGAGGCTTGGGTGCGCGGCGGCAGCCCTGGCGTGCGCTTGCGAGCGTCCGCCGAGTTGCGGCCGTTGCAATTCCACTGCGGAAGGCCGCCGCCTGCCGCCGAGCCGAGGACTTTGATCAGCATGACGAAGGATCAGATGGCGACCGGCGCCCCGCCCCGTCAAGGCAAAAAGACAACGGCCTCAGCGTGCTACGAAGCCCATCCTGCCGCTTGGGCTTCGCGCGCTTAGAACGCGAGCGAGCCCTGGAATTTGACCGCCGTATCGGAGGTTGCGTCAGTCAGGCCGAACTGGACGCCGACATTGAAGGAGATTTCCATCTCCGGTCCTTGCGCGATCTTGTCGTCGTCATCGCCGTTTCCGCCCTCGTCCTCTTCCTCGCCGGGGTTGTAGAACAGGGTCGGGCCGATGCTGTGAGGCTGGTCGTCGAACGAGCCGGCATTGGAGAGATCCTCGATCTCTCCGAACATCTCCACGCCAACGCCCCAGTGCCGGGCAATCGCATATTGGCCGCGCCAGCCATATTCGAAACCGAGGCCATCGGTTTCGCGGTTGTCGCCGACCTGAGAGGTGAAGAACGGATTGATGGTAAGTAACGCCCTGCCGGCCGCCAATTCGACGATGGGTCCGAATTCGATTTCGTCGGCTTCGCCGCCCCGCGTGGCGATACCATAGCCGCCGAGGAACGCAAGTCCTAGCCCGTTGCCCTCGCGCTGGATCAGCTCATATTGAAGCTCGACCTCGACCGCACTCAAATCGTAGCTGCCGTCGAGCGGCTCGTTAGTGATGAGGGTGGTCCCAAACCCGAGCCGCTCGGTAATGCCGTAGTGGAATTCGAAGTCGTGGCTTTGCCGAAGGAATTCGCCTTCCTCTTCCTCCTCGAGGGCGCCGCCTCCCCCGCCCTCCTCGGCCGCCTCGCGCTCGGCCTTGGGGAACCCCTCATGGACGGCGCCGCGATATTCGAACTCCTTTTCGCGCTTCTCAATTCCAGCTTCCTCGATTTCGAACTCGGCGAGAACGGATGTGGTCGCGCCCACGGTGAGCCCCGCCGAAGCAAGCACCGCAACCGCAGCCGACAGCGCCAAGCGCTGCGCGCCACGCAGTGAAGTCCGCTGCTGTCCCAAGAGCCGCCCCCGACTTTGAGCCCTGCCAAAACCCTCGATTCTTATGGCCTAGCTTAGCAAATCTCCCCCCGGCGCCAACGGCAAAAAACTGCCGCTTCCCCACTGGTCATGACACCGAGGCTGTCGCCCATGCCACTCTGAAAATAACCGGAGGAAAATCACCATGGCGATCGGAAGATGGCCCCAAGTATAGGGAAACTGCGTTATAGAAAACCGGCCATTTTTTGCGGTGCGGCCCGGCTTCGCCCAAGC
>DASUQP010000201.1:0-2824 GCA_036280475.1 Methyloceanibacter sp.
GGGCGGAATGATCGACCATGAGAGATGCTCCTCTTCGGACGTCGCGTTAGAGGTCCGCTCCGGGCTCAACCACGAATGGATCGATGACCCTTAGCCCATTGAGATCTTGATCGTGATTGGTTCCGCGTTGCTATCGACGAAGACGCTTCCGGTCATGGATTTCATCGCGCGTGGGAAGCTTTTCGCCGGGCTGCCTGAAAGCGAAGGGTTTCCCTGCCATGAACCGGCGGCGCGCGGCCTCATAAGCGGCCTCATAATCGGATTCGTGCCTCATCCGCTCTTCTAGAAGGTCCCCCAAGAACTGCGACAGGCTTTTGCCCTGCTCGGCGGCCCTTATGCGCGGTTCTCGTTGAGGCTGACGGTGACATTCTTCATTTCACGAATCTCGCGTTTTCGTGTTTTCGCGTCAATGGATCAGCTTCAGCCACTCGTCCTCCGTGAGCACGGTAAGGCCCAAATCCTTGGCGTCTTTCAGCTTCGAGCCGGCGCCTGGGCCGGCAACCACGTAATCGGTCTTCTTCGAGACCGAGCCCGCCACCTTGGCGCCGAGGCGCTCGGCGCGGGCCTTCGCCTCAGAGCGGGTCATCTGTTCGAGCGTGCCGGTGAACACCACGGTCTTGCCCGAGATGGGCGAGGCGTGATCGACCGCTTCGAGCGGTTCAGGAGTCACTTCCCTCAGCAGCTCTTTGACGACGGTCACGTTGTGCGGCTCGGCGAAGAAATCGGCGATCGCCGCCGCGACCGTCGGGCCGATGCCCTCGATGCTGTCGAGCTCGGCGAAGGCCTCGCTCTCGCGCCCCTTGGCGGCGGCGCCCATGCTCGCCATGAACCGTTCGATCGTGCCGTAGTCCCGCGCGAGAAGCCGCGCCGTGGTCTCGCCGACGTGAGGGATCCCGAGCGCATAGATGAAGCGGTCGAGCCGGATGCTGCGGCGCGCGTCGATCGCGTCGAACAGCTTCTTCGCCGAGGTCTCGCCCCAGCCTTCGCGGTCGGCAAGCTTGGCGCTTGCGCGCTTGTCGCGCGCGAGAAGCGTGAAGATGTCGGGCGGCGACTGGATGAGCCCGTCGTCATAGAACGACTTGATGTGCTTCTCCCCGATCCCCTCGATGTCGAAGGCGTTGCGCGAGACGAAATGCTTGAGCCGCTCGACCCTCTGCGCCGGGCAAATGAGCCCACCGGTGCAGCGCCTGACCGCGTCCTCCTTGCCGGTGTTGGGATTGATCTCGCGCGAGGCATGGCTGCCGCAGGCCGGGCAGAACTTGGGAAAGACGAATCGTTTCGCGCCCTTAGGGCGCTTTTCTTCAACCACGCCGAGAATCTGCGGAATGACGTCGCCGGCGCGCTGCACAATGACGGTATCGCCTTTCCTCACGTCCTTGCGCGCGATCTCATCCTCGTTGTGGAGGGTGGCGTTCTGCACAACGACCCCGCCGACGGTGACGGGATCGAGCTTGGCGACTGGCGTCAGCGCTCCCGTGCGTCCCACCTGGATGTCGATCTCGCGCAGGATCGTGGTCGCCTTCTCGGCTGGAAATTTGTGGGCGATGGCGTAGCGGGGCGAGCGCGAGACGAAGCCCAGCCGCTGCTGCAGATCGAGCCGGTCGAGTTTGTACACGATGCCGTCGATATCGTAGTCGAGGCCCGCCCGCCCGCTCTCGATATCGCGATAGGTTTCGAGCATCTCCTCGACCGAGCGGGTGAGCCTGATCAGCGGGTTCAAGGGAAAGCCCCAGGCGCGCATCAGCTGATAGACGTCCCATTGGGTCTCGGCCGAAAAGCCGCCCGCCACCTCCCCCCAGCCATAGGCAAAGAAGCGCAGGGGCCGCTTTGCCGTGATCGCGGGATCGAGCTGCCGCAGAGACCCTGCCGCGGCGTTGCGCGGATTGGCGAAGAGGCGGTCGCCAACGCGCGCCTGCTCCTCGTTCAGGCGCTGGAACGCCGCGCGGCTCATATAGATCTCCCCCCTCAGCTCGAACGGGTCGGGAAAGCCGCGCGATTTTATCGTCTTCGGGATGTCGGCGATGGTGCGGACATTGGCGGTGACGTTCTCGCCTTCGTAACCGTCGCCGCGTGTCGCGCCCTGGACGAGCTTGCCGCCTTCGTAACGGAGCGTGATGGAGAGTCCGTCGATCTTGGGCTCCGCGGTGAAGGCAAGCCCCTCGATGGTGTCGCGCCCAAGAAAGCGGCGGATGCGGTCGAGGAAGTCGCGCAAGCCCGCCTCGTCGAACACGTTGCCGAGCGACAGCATGGGCATGCGATGGGTGACCTTGCCGAACGCCTCGACCGGGGCCGCGCCCACCTTGAGCGAGGGGCTGTCGTCGCGGACGAGATGGGGAAAGCGCGCTTCGATCTCCTGGTTGCGCGCCCTCAAGCCATCGTATTCGGCGTCGGAGATCTCAGGCTGATCTTTGCGGTAGTAGAGCTCGTCGTGATGGGCGATCGAAGCGGCGAGCCGGGCAAGCTCCGTCGCGGCCTCGGCCTCGTCGAGCTTGGCTGAAGGCTTGTCTTCCAGGGCGGGTCCGGCTGCGGCCGTCTTTCTCGGCTTCGTCTTGCTCATTCTCTCTCATCAGCCGGTCCGGCTCATGAGCCGCTCGGCCGCCTTGCGCGCCTCTTCGGTAATGGTCTGACCGGCGAGCATGCGGGCGATTTCCTCGCGCCGCTGATCGCCTTCGAGAACGGCAACACGGGTTGCCATGGCCTCGCCCGCTTTCCCGCGCACGGGCTCCTTGGCGATCAGGAGATGGCCGCTGGCAACGGCCGCAACTTGCGGGGCATGGGTCACGGCAATGACCTGCACTCTTGCCGCAAGCCGCGCCAAGCGCTC
>DASUQP010000202.1:0-5229 GCA_036280475.1 Methyloceanibacter sp.
AAGCTCGGCCAGGCCCTCGTGCCGGCCGCGGCTTCCGGACTCCCATCCATCTTTCTCGGCGAGATGCCAAAGCCCGAGCGCAAGCTGCCGCCGGTCTATCTCTGCGAAACGGGCCCCGATGGAGCAAGCTGCCGCATCAAGTGGCTGGCGAGCACCTGTCTTGCCGGCGTGGTCGGCGTGTGCCTCATCGGGGTCGCGATCTACGCCTCGCTCAATATGGAAGACGGCTCCGGCATGGTCAGCTCGATCAAGCGCGCGAGCCTCGCCGCGCTCGAGCCGATGCGCACCGCAACGCTCGCCAAATCCTGGCAGAGCGCCGGCGGCCACAAGGAAGACCGCATTCACATGACCGAAGCGGGCTTCGCCACCCGCCAAGTCATCCACGACACCGTCATCGAGCGGCACGGCAGCCGCGAATTCATCACCATCAAGCCTTACCTTCGCATCATGGCCGGGCTCGCCACCGAGCCGCCGGCCGATGCCGACGAGCTTCCCCCCTTCAATCCGTTCAAGCTCTATTCCGATTCGACGCCGGTCGGCGCGAGCGGCGAGGCCGAGGACGCGCCGCAGGCCGTGACCGTCAACGTCGTCGAGGTTCCCGGCGGCATCCTGCCGCAATCGGATGGGGTCGAGCTCAAGCCCGAGGACGTGGGTAGGCTCGTGGCGGAGGCCGCCGAGATTTTCGCCTATGCCGAGGGCGCGACCGCCGGCGACGGCGAGGCCCGCCTCATTCAAGCGGCCTATCGTCCCGAAGAAGGACTCGGCGCTTCGCCGCAGACCACGGTGATCCGCAAATCCGCGGAAGACGTGGCGGAAGAGGAAGAGGATACGTTCGACGATCTCTTCGCCGGTGCCGAGACCAAGACGCTGACGGTCGGGCGCGGCGATACCTTGATGAGCCTGTTCACCAAGATCGACGCCGAACCAAGCCAGGCGAAAGAGATCACCGAGACGTTCGAACCCATCTTCGCGGCCAAGGATCTCAAGTCCGGCCAGGAGGTCCGCTTCACGCTCGTTCCGGCGCCTTCGGACAGCGGGCAGATGGAACCCGCCAAGGTCTCGATCTTCGCCAAGGGCACCCACCTCGCCACCGTGGTGCGCAACCGGCAGGGTCTGTTCGTCGCATCGGCCGAAGCGATCGGCAACGACGTCAAGCAGCAGCAAGCCGCCGCCCGCGCCACGCTCTATACGAGTTTCTATCACGCCGCTCTCGCGCAGAAGATGCCCGCCGAAACCATCCTCAAGCTGCTCCGCGTCCATTCCTACGACGTCGACTTCAAGCAGAGGGTCAAGGCCGGCGACAGCTTCGACATGTTCTTCGACGGCGGCGACGAGGGGGAGCTCGGCGAGCTGCTCTACACCTCCATGACCATCGACGGAGCGATCCGCAAATTCTACCGCTTCCGTACGCCCGACGACGTGGTCGACTATTATGACGAGCAGGGCAACAGCGCGAAGAAGTTCCTGATGCGCAATCCCGTCAAAGGCGGCCGCTACACGTCGGGCTTCGGCGATCGCCGCCATCCGCTGCTGCGGAAAATCCGCATGCATACCGGCGTCGACTGGGCCGCGCCCTCGGGCACCCCGATCCTCGCCGCCGGCGACGGCACGGTGGAGCGCGTCGGCCGCGAGGGCGGGTACGGCAATTATGTCCGCATCCGCCACGCCAACGGTTTCGCCACGGCCTACGGCCACATGGTCCGCTTCGCCGCGGGCGTCGAGCCCGGCGTTGCCGTGAAGCAGGGCCAGATCATCGGCTATGTCGGCTCGACCGGGTTCTCGACCGGGCCGCATCTTCACTTCGAGGTTCTGGTCAATAACAGCTTCGTCAACCCGATGACGATTCAAGTGCCGCGCGGGCTGCAGCTCACAGGGCGCCAGCTCGCCGAGTTCCAGAGAGAGCGCCGGCGCATCGAGACGCTGATGCAGATGGACCCGGTCACGAGCCGCGTCGCCCAGGCCACCACGCAGTAGCTCTTCTCGTTTCTCTCCTATTTTTCCGCTTCGCTGAATCATCCCCTCCCCTTGATGGGGAGGAGCGGCGCGCGACCTTTCGCGCGCCGGGTGGGGTGACGGCGTTTCAACCCGCGACCGCTTAGCCGGTTGAAGTGCAAGCCCCCACCCCGACGCCGCCTTCGGCGACGTCGGACCTCCCCACGAGGGGGAGGTTCGAGGAGAAGCTGTGCCTCTGTCTTCGCTCTCCCCTTGGGGAGAGCACGCGCGACATAGCGCGCGGTGAGGGGTCAGGCGCCAGCCCGTCCTTAACTCACCCCCATCCACAGCAAGTGGAGAGGGAGATTATTCGCGGTCCTTGATGTACCAGTCCTCGACCTTGACCACGGCCGGGTTCTCGCCGTTCGGGAACAGCCACGAGTCGACCGCATATTTCTGCCCGGTCTTGGTCTCGGTCAGCACCGCGGTCCAATGCGGCCAGTATTTCACCGGATTGAGCGTGGCGATGCCCTTGGCGAGGTTCTCCTTCGACATCGTGCCGGACACGGTGTGATGCTTGAGCAGCCCGTTCTCCTGAAGCACGAGCAGATAGCTCGTCGTGTTGGTCGCTTCGTCGACGCAATCCTGCTGGCTCTTGTCGCCGGAGGCGGTGAATTGCATTCCCGCCACGTCCTTGATGCCGAGCTTGTTGCCGACCTTCACCTCCATATAGGAGACGGCGTAAGCCACGCCGCGGCGCTCCTCGAACGGCGTGTCGGCGCGCTTCACCTTCTTCATGATCGCCGCGATCTCGGCGACCTGGGCGGCGTTGAAGGTGTAGGGGGTCTGCTCTTTGCAGGTATAGGCGTGGCAGATGGTGACGCGGTTCCCTCGCGGGGGGTTCGCGCCGAAGCTCGTATAGTGGAGGCGCCAATCCTCGCCGCCGCCTGACACGCAAGCGGCGAGCCCCGCGGCGAGCAGTATGACAGGCACGCGGCTAAGCACGTTCCCGATCCCCCGATTTCCGGCACTTCTCCTCAACCGGAGGAGACAACAGAACGCGACAAGAGGCAAGCGCTTGAGGGGCGTACCGAGCCTTGTTTTCCTTGCCTCTTTTCCGTCGCAATTCGGCGCCGCGCGATACCTGAGCGCCTCCCCCTCGCCCCTTGAGGGAGAGGGCTTCCCGCCGCGATCTTGCGGCGTAGCTCGCAAGTCGCATGGCGGGAAGGGTGAGGGGTCACGGTCTTTCAACGCGAGAGCCTTTGTCACTTGGGCGCTACGCCCCTACTCGGCGCGCATGCGCTCAAGTAGCGGAGCGGTAGCATAACAATAGAGCATGCGCGCCGACCTCTTCACGAGGGGCGGTTGGAAAAGGGAATCGTCATCCTGAGGCGGCCGCGAAGCGGGCCTCGAAGGACGCGGTCCCTATCGTCATCCTTCGAGGCATGCTCTCGCCCGGCCTTCGCCGGAGCGAAGTCCCGGCTTTGCGCAGGCAGGTCGCACCTAAGATGAGACCATCATGTCACGGAGGGCTTATTGAATGTACGATGGTGCAATACGCAGAGTGCTGCACCGTTGCTGGAGAAACGTGCGCCGTTCGATCCTGCGGGGTGTTAGGTAGATTGAAACTCCACCCATCGGAGCGTCTGACACTTAAGAGTGAAGCTGGATGCGATACGTCTAAAGAGTGAGGCCGGATGCGATACCTCTTGATCGGGAACGCGCCGAACTGTGCCGATGCTGTCGTCGAGAACGCCGCGCATGCCGATGTCATCATCCAATGCAACGGTTGTACCTACGCAGAGGTGTTGCCGTCTGTCCGAGACAATTACGGCTTCGTGAGCAACACGGCACCCAAACCGGAAATCATCGGCGCGATAGAGCATCGCCTGACGTCCCTGAGGTCGCTGCCGGTATTCACGTCTACGAGCATCATCTTATGCCGCAATCCGCGCGCCTACACGCTCGGTGCGTATCTGTTGAGAGGTCGTCTCAATGTCCGTACGGAGTTTTTTGAGTTGAATCGTTTCTGGCCCGTTCGCGCAGTTTCTTTTGTCTCGACGGTGAGACTTCATACGAGCTTACTCAAGCTCGGAATGCAAATTCGTCAGATGCCGAGCACCGGCATGGTCGCTTACGATTGGATTCGTCGTCGCCTGCGACCGACAGACTCACTGCTTGTCGCGGGATTTACGCATCAAGGGTGGCAGGGTCATCCGTGGCATTTGGAGAGAGAGATCATAAAGCCCGTGATCGGCGATCGGCGGTAGCACCGGCGGCGACACATCAAGGGCACAGCGATCATACGCGTGCCCTCAGACCGCCCGGGCGACGACGCGCCGCTCTGGCGCCGAAACCGCGGCTAGACTAACATTGCAAGTGGACCACTCGCTGGGCCGATCACGGCCAATCCGGGGGTACAGCCTCAATGGTCTCTACGCTGAAAAACTGCTTCGCTCAATCGAAGCTGGCCATTTTAGGCAGCGGACCGTCTCTATCGTTTTTTCGGGGCGGGTACGACTGCACGATTGCAGTCAATGGGGCTGCCCTGATCGATTTCAACTACGACTATTTCATGTGCGGCGACTTTCAGTCACCGCAAATGCCCTGGTTTCTGGCTTCCCAGCGAGTCAACGCGACGCGCTTA
Source organism: Methyloceanibacter sp. (assembly GCA_036280475.1). Classification (GTDB taxonomy): domain Bacteria; phylum Pseudomonadota; class Alphaproteobacteria; order Rhizobiales; family Methyloligellaceae; genus Methyloceanibacter. Next base: position 4,580 of record DASUQP010000202.1, read on the forward strand.
ATCGCCAACTTTCTTGCTCCATTCGATCCGATCGTGGTGCCCGAAAAGAGCGATAGAGATACAATGCGGAATTTGCCGCTCTTCAAAAAGAAATTCTCCGTATGGACCCGCTTCAGTTATTTCAACTTTCGACCTATCGAGCGCGCGTACGCGCCGCATCGTTATTTTTACTACCATCCATGGTCAGATACGTTCCTTGTAAGGCCGGTTACCTCTGCATTCCGGGGCGAGACTCCCAGGTTCTACTGTGGCGCTACGATCGCCGGAGTCGCGATGCAATTGGCTTCGTACATGGGAGCCGCTGAAATCCATATGTACGGAGTCGATATGAACAATTTCGACGGGAAGACCTACCATGATCCCGCTAAAAACCAGGGGCGCATAAAGAGGGTGCAGGTTCGAAAACTCGCTTGGCTGACAAATAAAATTCAAGAGACAGGCACCAAGGTGGTCTTTCATACAGCTAGCGGCCATGGCCTCATGCCCCCAGAAGTACAAAAGCAAACTGCATTGGCCTAAGCCGCCTGCTTCGCCGCCTCCCCGTTGAACATCAGCCCGTCCTTGCCGGCGGTGATCTTCACGCTCTCGCCGTCATGGATCCTGCCTTCGAGCAACATCTCGGCGAGCGGGTCCTGCACGTATTTCTGGAT
>DASUQP010000203.1:0-3662 GCA_036280475.1 Methyloceanibacter sp.
GTGCCCGGATACGCGGCCGCGAGCTGGGAGAGAGGCTACGGCGACTTCGTCATGAAGCCGGACCTCTCGACACTGCGGCGCATTCCCTGGCTCCCGGCAACGGCGCTCGTGCTGTGCGACGTGCTCGACCATCACCATCACGAGCCGCTCGCGCATAGTCCGCGCGCCATCCTGCGCAAGCAAATTGCGCGGCTTGGCGACCAGAAGATGTCGTCACGCATGGCTTCGGAGCTCGAGTTCTATCTGTTCGACGAGACGTACGAGTCGGCGCAAGAGAAATTGTGGAACAATCTGAAGACCGCCGGCTCCTACATTCAGGACTACCACATCTTCCAGACCACCAAGGAAGAGGACGTGATGCGCGCCATCCGCAACGGCTTGCAGGGCGCCGGCATTCCGGTCGAGAACTCCAAGGGCGAATGGGGACCGGGGCAGGAGGAAGTCAACGTCCGCTACGCCGATCCGCTCACCATGGCCGACTGGCACGTCATTTTGAAGAACGGCTGCAAGGAGATCGCCTATGGGCTCGGCAAATCGGTGACGTTCATGGCCAAATGGCGCTATGACCTCGCCGGCTCGTCGAGCCACATCCACGCCTCGCTGTGGGACGCCGCCGGCAAGACACCGCTGTTCCTCGACGGGAAGGGCGAGCACGGCATGTCGGGGTTGATGCGCCAATTCGTGGCAGGACAGCTTGCGCACGCGCGCGAGATCACCTGGTTCCTCGCGCCCTATGTCAATTCCTACAAGCGCTTCCAGGCCGGCACCTTCGCGCCCACCAAGACCATCTGGTCGCTTGACAACCGCACGGCCGGTTTTCGCCTGTGCGGGGCGGAAAGCAAAGGCATCCGTATCGAGTGCCGCATCGGCGGCGCCGACCTCAATCCATATCTCGCCTTTGCCGCGCTGATCGCCGCGGGACTTGCCGGCATCGAGCAGAAGCTGGAGCTCGAGGCCCCCTTCGTCGGCGACGCCTACCAGGGCAAGGCGCTGACCGAGGTGCCGAAGACGCTGCGCGAAGCGACGGAATTGATGCGGAATTCGAAGATGCTGCGCGCGGCCTTCGGCGACGACGTCATAGACCACTACGTTCATAATGCGGAGTGGGAGCAATTCGAGTATGACCGGCGCGTCACCGATTGGGAATTGAAGCGCGGTTTCGAGCGGTCGTGAGCCGAGAGGCGTAAGATGTCAAACAGCGTAAAGATCATCTCCCCCATCGACGGCTCGGTTTACGCCGAGCGCCCCATTGCGAAAGACGCCGCCATCGACGCCGCGCTGTCTGCCGCGCGCACGGCACTGCCGAAATGGCGGGCAACCCCGATTGGGGAGCGCGGCCGCTACATGCTCGCCTTTCTCGATGCGCTTCTTTCGATGAATGACGACATCACCACGGAACTTGCCTGGCAGATGGGCCGGCCCGTCCGTTATGGTGGGGAGAAGGGCGGCGCGGAGGAGCGCACGCGCGCCATGGTGGCGCTCGCCGAGGAGGCGCTTCAGCCCTATTACCCGCCCGAAAAGCAGGGCTTCAGGCGCTACATCGCGCGGGAGCCGCTCGGCATCGTGATGGTGATCGCGCCGTGGAACTATCCCTATCTCACATCGATCAACACGATCGTGCCGGCGCTCCTTGCCGGAAATGCCGTGATCTTGAAGCACGCAGCGCAGACGCTCCTTGTCGGCGAGCGCTTCGCCGAGGCGTTCAGGCGCGCAGGACTGCCCAAGGGCCTGTTCCACAATCTCGTCCTATCGCATGAGCAGACCGAGAAGCTCATCGGCTCGGGCCGCATCGACCATATCAATTTCACCGGCTCGGTCGCCGGCGGCCGCGCCATCGAGCGCGCCGCTTCCGGCAGCTTCGCTTCGCTTGGCCTGGAGCTCGGCGGCAAGGATCCGGCTTACGTGCGCGCCGACGCCAAGCTCGATCATGCCATCGAGAATCTGGTCGACGGCACGTACTACAATTCCGGCCAGTGCTGTTGCGGCATCGAGCGCATCTATGTCGATGCGTCGGTTTACGACGATTTCGTCGAGGGCTTCGCCGAACTCACCCGCAAATACGTGGTGGGCAATCCGCTCGAGCACGCGACCACGCTCGGCCCGATGGCGCGCGCCTCCTTCGCCGACACGGTTCGCGCCCAGGTCGCCGAAGCCAAGCGGAAGGGCGCGAAACCTCTCATCAATATGAAGGTTGAGGGCGACGCGTCAGGATCGCCATATCTTGCGCCGGAAGTCCTGATCGACGTCAATCACCAGATGGACGTGATGCGGGAGGAGAGTTTCGGGCCCGTTGTCGGCATCATGAAGGTGCACGATGACGACGAGGCGGTCACGCTGATGAACGACAGTCCCTATGGACTGACCGCCTCGATCTGGACGCGCGATATCGAGCGGGCGGCGGAGCTCGGCAGCCGGATCGAGACCGGCACGGTCTTTATGAACCGGTGCGACTATCTCGACCCTTATCTCACCTGGACCGGCGTCAAGGAGACCGGGCGCGGCACGGCGCTGTCGAGACTCGGCTTCGAGGCGCTGACTCAGCCGAAGAGCTTCCACCTCCGCGAAGTCTGACCCAAGCAATTCGGAACCGCATATGAGCACACCGACCGCCAATTGGAGCTATCCGACCGCCGTCCGTTTCGGCACGGGCCGCATCAAGGAACTTGCCGATGCCTGCCGGGCCGCGAGTATCGCCCGCCCGTTGCTGGTGACGGATGCGGGTCTCGCCAAGCTCCCGATCACGGAACGAACGCTCGGCCTTCTGAAAGACGCGGGACTTCCCGTCGCCATGTTTTCCGACGTTCAGTCGAACCCGGTCGAAGCGAATGTCGAAGCCGGCATTGCCGCCTTCCGTGCCGGAAAGCATGACGGCGTCGTAGCCTTCGGCGGCGGCTCTGGCCTCGACACGGGCAAGGTCATCGCATTTGCCGCCGGACAGACCCGGCCGCTTTGGGACTTCGAGGATATCGGCGATTGGTGGACGCGCGCCGATGCCGACAAGATCGCGCCGATCGTCGCCGTGCCGACCACGGCGGGGACAGGCTCCGAAGTCGGCCGCGCCGGCGTGATTACACAAGAAGCGACGCAGACGAAGAAGGTGATCTTTCACCCCAAGATGATGCCGCGCGTCGTCATCTGCGATCCGGAGTTGACCGCCGGCATGCCGCCCGCCATCACCGCGGGGACGGGCATGGATGCGCTCGCCCATTGTCTCGAAGCCTATTGCGCCGTGGGCTATCACCCGATGGCCGACGGCATCGCGGTCGAGGGCATGCGGCTCATCTTCGAGAATCTGCCCAAGGCCGTGGCCAACGGCAACGATCTGGAGGCGCGCGCGCATATGATGAGCGCGGCGGCGATGGGGGCCGCGGCCTTCCAGAAGGGGCTCGGCGCCATCCACGCGCTGTCGCATCCGGTCGGCGCGCTCTACCATACGCATCACGGCACGACCAACGCCGTGTTCATGCCCTATGTGCTCGTGTTCAACCGGTCCGCGATCGAGCAGAAGATCGCGCGGCTCGCCGGTTATCTCGGCATCGAGGGCGGATTCGACGGGTTCCTCGAAGCCGTGCTTTCCTTGCGCAAAGCCACAGGCGTTCCCAACGACCTGCGCGGACTGAAAGTTGACGGCAGCAAGGCCGAGACGATCGCCGAGATGGCCG
>DASUQP010000204.1:0-2389 GCA_036280475.1 Methyloceanibacter sp.
CGTGTCGCTGTGGATGGATGTCACATTTGCCGTGGGCGTGGCATTCTGGTTCGTGCTCGGAGTCTTGATCTGGAACTGGCCGATGATGATCGCAAATGTGGTGACGTTTTTGCTGACGCTCGTCATCATCGCCATGAAGCTTTATCTCGAATAGTCCGCCGTTACTCCTTTTTGTCCTGCGCTCGCGCGGCGAGCGTGATGGAACCGTCCGTTTCGAGCAAGGCAAAGCGAATGCCGGTCAGTGAAGTGTGACCCTCGCGGCGCAGCGCTTCGATCAGTTCCGCGCGCGTGATCTGTTCCTCTGCCATGACGCTGTCATTCACGTGCCCATGGCGCACGAGGATGCGGGGAACGCCTTCAACCAGCCGCTCGGCCTTGCGGAAGCGCCAGGTGAAGTAGCCGACGATCTGGACGACGGCCACGAGCGTGGCGGCCGAAACGAGTCCTGCCGTCAAAGAATGATCATCGCCGACCAAAGAGCCACTCACCGTCTCGCTGATGATCAGGAGCACGACGAGGTCGAACGGACTGAGCTCGCCCACATGCTTCTTGCCGATGAGCCGCAGAAGCGAAAAGAGGGCAACATAAACGACCACCCCGCGAAAGATCAACTCCACGATGCTGAGCGATGGTGTCCACATGCAAGCTTCTCCATGTTGATGTGCCGAAAGGATGCGACAAGACCTTGCCCGATCACCCCAGCCAAGACCGGACGAACGCGAGCCAATCAGGCGCCCGCCGCGGCCGCGCGAAAGTGCTGCGAGGTCGCGGCCTTTGCGTGACGAGCGCGCCGAGCACGAAGCCGAGCACCAGCGCGCCCGCGACATTTGCCAGATCAGTGTCGGGCGAGAGCTGGGATGGCGGGCGGTGAGGCGCAGGCCCTGCAACCGGGCGCCGCCCCAGCCATGCGGTTTGCAGGCTTTGGGAGAACTGCGCGCCGAAGAACAGGATTTGCGCGGAGTAATAGACCCAGACCAGCAGGAGAACGAGCGAGGTCGCCGCGCCGTAGGCCGAGGCTTCGGCTTCGCGCCCGAGATACCAGGCTAGCGCCAACCGTCCCAGTGCAAAGAGCGCCGCCGTGATGAGACCGGCGACAACGGCCGCGCGCCACGTCACGAAGACGGACGGGACATATTTGAAGATGGCGGCGAAGATCAGCGTTGCGAGCAGAAAATTCGCCGTGGCGATGACAGCCGCCACAACGCCATCGGGCAGGCCGAATGCATCGGTGATGGCGCCCGTCACCGCCGTCATGACGGTGGACAACACGAGCGAGATCAGCAGCAAGAAGGCGGCCGCGAGAATGAGAGTGAACGTAAAGATCTTGCCTTTGATGAACGCCCCGAAGCCGCCCGGCCGTGGCGGCGCTTCCCAGATTCGATCCAGCGCATCCTGAAGCGAGCCGACGAAGCCGGTCGTGGCGAACAGCAGGACGCCTAACCCGATCAGACCCGACCAGCTTTCCGTCTGCGCCGTGCCGGCCGCCTCGAGCATCTGACGGATGGCGTCCGATCCGGTCGGCCCTATCACGCCGATCAGCTCATTGGTCAGCCGTTCCACCGCCACGTTGCGGTCGAGGAATAGCGACGCGAGGTGGATGGAAAGCAGCAAGAGGGGCGCAATCGAAAAGATCGCGTAATAGGCAAGCGTCGCGGCCAGGCTGAAGGCGTCGGCAGCAAGCCAGCCGTTTACGACATCCTTGGCGAAGCGGGTTATCCGGGACATGTGCGCGGGCCTTTTTCCTGCAAACACACCAAGCTTGCCGACAGTTCCGGGCGTGGAACGCCCTGCGCGGACACGCGTTGAGCAGGAAATGTCACAGGAGCGGTAACATGACTTTTGGCGATACGGCGCCGCGCTCGGGCGGCAGAAGGCCCAAGAGCCCGGAGGAATTAAGCGACCAGATCGAGGCTTTGCGGGCGGAACTGCAGACTCTGACCTCGACGGTCACCGACGTTGCCGGCAAGCAGCTCACCCGGGCGCAGGAGAGTCTCGAACAGAACATTCGCAGCAATCCGATCGCGGCGGTCGGCATCGCCGCTGCGATCGGGTTTTTCTACGCGTTGATCCGGCGCTAGCGCGCGTGTGCCGGGCTTAAGAACGCATCCGCTTGCCTGCTGCTCAGCGCTTGCCCCTCGAAACCATGCCGAATGACGTCACGGCCGAAGAGCTCGATTTCGTGAGGATCGACGCCCGCCTCGTGGAGCGGGCGGTCGCGGTGCTGCAAGCCCTCGAGCGGAGAGGCGCGAAGGCGGTCTCGGCGGAATCCTGCACCGGCGGCTTGATCGCGACGGTCTTGAGCGAGGCGCCCGGCGCCGCCGAGCATTTCGAGGGCGGCTTTGTCGTCTACACGCCCGCGCAGAAATTTGCCGCGCTGGGGATTCCGCCC
>DASUQP010000205.1:0-3180 GCA_036280475.1 Methyloceanibacter sp.
GACTGGGGCCGTGAGCCGCCACAACTTCCGCCGGCAAGCCTCCGAGCGAAGGGTGCCAATGACGGACTTCGATCTCCGCCCCGCATCGATGGCGCCAACGATCTCGCGTCAAGCGTTCTTGCGCGCGGCACTTGCGCTCGCAGCCTCCCCGCTCCTGCGCTATGTGCCGGCGCAAGCGGCAAGCGGGTTCGAGGTCAACGAGGTCGCGCCCGGCATCTTCGTGCATCAAGGGCGCTATGAGCTGCAATCACCGGAGAATCGCGGCGACATGGCCAATGCGAGCTTCGTGGTGGGTCGCGATGGAGTCGCGGTCATCGACACGCTCGGGAGCGCGGTCGCGGGGCGCGCGTTCAAGGCCGCCCTCCGCTCTGTCACCGATAAGTCCATTCGCTACGTGATCAATACCCACATGCACCCCGACCACGTGTTCGGCAATGCCGCCTTCAAGGAGGACAAGCCGACCTTCGTCGGCCACTACAAGCTTGCGCGCGGGCTTGGCTCTCGGGCCGAACGCTATCTCGCCATCAACAAGCAGATGCTTGGCGAGGAGGCATTCGAAGGGATCGAGGTCATCCTGCCCACCGTCGGCGTCGAGGACAGCCTCGATCTCGATCTCGGCGGCCGCACGCTTCAGCTCAAGGCGCAGCCTACGGCGCATACCGACAATGATTTGACCGTCACCGACACGGCGACCGATACGCTCTTTCTCGGCGATCTGCTCTTTTCGGTCCATGTTCCGACGCTCGACGGATCGATCACGGGCTGGCTCGCGCTGCTCGAAGCGCTCTCCCGGCAGACCCCCGCGCGGGTCGTTCCCGGCCATGGACCGCATGCCATGGCGATGCCCGAGGCGCTTCAGCCGGAGCAGAAATATCTCGGCGCCATCGCCGCCGACGTCAGGAAATTGATCAAGGACGGCAAGACCTTGGAGGATGCGATCCGCACGGCCGGCTTTTCCGAGCGCGAAGCCTGGAAGCTCTTCGACCACTATCACGTCCGCAACGTCACTGCGGCCTTCGCAGAGCTTGAGTGGGAGTGATATAGTTGACCCGAACAGTGGATAAGGACGAAGCCATGCCCCTGCCCCTCAAGACCTTGGGCTTTCTCGGCGGCGCTGCCGCGCTTGCGGGCCTTCTTGTTCTCGCGCCCGCGGCGAAGGCCGATGTGGACGTATGGCCGACGCTCAAGAAGCAAGCCTTCGGCGATCGCGCCATCGCCGAAAACGATGGCGCCGTGGTGCTCGAGATCCCCGGCACGGCCGAGGATGCGGCGATCGTGCCCCTGACCGTGCGCGTGCCGCCGCATGTGACGGGCGACCTCAAATCGCTGACGCTGTTCATCGACAAGAACCCCGATCCCAAGGTGGCGACGCTCACCTTCGGGCCGGCACAGGGCGAGGGCGGCGAGCGGAGCTTCTCGACCCGCGTCCGCATCGAGACGTTCTCCCATGTCCGCGCCGTGCTCGAGACCGAAGACGGCTCGCTGCACATGGCGAGCAAGTTCGTGGCCGCCGCCGGCGGTTGCGGGGCGATGCAGGCCAAGGATCCCGACACCGAGATGGTCGGGCTCGGCAAGATGATCGTGAAGACCTTTCCGCCCGCGCTCGAGCAGAACCCGATCTGGTCGGCTCAAGTCATGATCAAGCACCCGAACGCGAACGGGATGCAGCTCGACATCAATACCGCCAACATCATCCCGGCGCGGTTCGTCAAGGAGGTGACGGTGAAGCGCGACGGCGAACTCGTGTTCAAGATGGATAGCACCTTCTCGATTTCGACCAACCCGAATTTCCGCTTCACCTTCGGGCGGGGGGAGAAGAACGAACTCGACGTGGTCGTGACCGATACCGACGCTACAGAGTTCGCGGCGCAGTCGCAGCCGAGCGGGTCCTAAGCGCGCCGCGGCGAGCTTCCCCAGGACCTTCTTTCCGCCGCGGGCTGGGTCTTCCTTCCCGGGTCAAAGACGCCGTGTCTCCAAAAAAAAGCATCGGGTTTTGAGGGTCGCATGAACCTGGCTGGCTCAAGATGCGTCCAAGTTCACTGTGAGCCAACAGATGGAGGTTACCATGGCACGGACACTAGCTTGGGCGGCAATGAGCGCGATCACATTGGTCGTTCTCTCTCAGGATGCTTACGCCTCCTGCGGACCGCGCGTTACAATCACGTCCCCCTCGTTGAGCAGGACTGTGGCTATAGGAAATTGGCAAGCCAGAGTCGCGAACACGATGAACGACCTGTACTCAGATTGGAATTACGCCACAAAGAAGAGCTTGACCCCAAAAGGGAAAAGCATCGTGGCAAGTGGCATCCCTTGTAACACCCGCTAAAGCAGGATGCCGCAGATGGTGTGGGGCGCTCGCTTCGGCGGGCGCCCTTTTTGCTTTATGGCTGACAATCGTCGATTCTGTTGAGGGACTTTATTGTCAAGGTGAACGTCGGCAGCAAGGTTGGGCTCATGCTCGGTTCCACGGCAAGCTGGCTGAGTTTGCACCCCTCTTCTTCCAGAAGCGGAGCGGTCTAGCGCCCTCGGTAATGTATTAAGTGTTCGTCATGGCCGGGCTTGTCCCGGCCATCCACGATTGCTCTTATTGGAGTTGTTTTAAAACGTGGATGCCGGGCACAAGCTTGCGCCCGGGCTGGCGAAGCCGGACCCGGGTGGCCGGGCATGACGGTCGTGCTGGGGTGAGAGGCTTGGGGGCTACTGACCCTGCTTCGGCTGCCTACTCGAATGATAGACATGCGCCTTGAGCAGGAACTCGCCGGGCTTCTTGAGGAAGAGCTGCTTGGCAGTGTCGTTGCCGAAGCAATAGGTCTTGCCGTCATAGACGGTCGAGACCGAGCAGTCGGTCTTGATGTCCTTGCCGAACGCAAGTCCCATCACGCACTCGCCGCCGAACTCGGCGTCGGCCGGCTTCGCGGCCTCCTCGGCTGCGGCAGCCGGAAGACCGAGGCCCATGAGAAGGGCCGCCGCTAGTGCGCACCGTTTCGCTCTTCGCCGCATGGCTCACCTGGTTCTTAACGGGTCCGGCGTCGGAAAAACCGGGTCAAAAGGAAAGTCGGCGACGATTTCGAGGATTTCAAGTCGTGAGCATGAATTTCACGGCATCCTCCTTAGGGTGTCCCTCCCCATCGCACGACAGGCGCCTGTTGAGGGAGGGGACCGGCTTCGTTCAGCTTCGAT
>DASUQP010000206.1:0-36276 GCA_036280475.1 Methyloceanibacter sp.
CGCTCTCTTCACTCCGCTTGCACCGCCCGCGCGCGCACTACGCCGATCGGGCGCCGAAGCTTTTTTGAGGACCTTCTGTCTCATGGGCCAAAAACCTCTTGCATCGCTCGAACGTGGGTGTAAATACCCCGTCGTTTAGTCTTGAACATCTGCTGGTTGGGGAGGACGCCATGTCCAGTGACGCCCTCTTCCAATTGGGGATGGACTTGGATCATGGTTCAAGCACCGCCCAAACGGAAGAAAAGCTTTCCCGGTGCCTCTCTCCAAACGGAGAGGGACGCAAGGACTTTTTCTGTGAGCGTGATGGGGTTCGTTATGCCGGCACCCATCTCATCATCGATCTCGTTCGGGCAGAGAGGCTCGACGACCTAGACCACATCGAGCATACGCTCAGACGATGTGTAGAGGTTGCCGGCGCGACGCTCCTGCACATCCATCTTCACCATTTCACGCCGAACGGGGGCGTATCGGGGGTCGCGGTTCTTGCCGAGTCGCACATCTCCATCCATAGCTGGCCCGAATACGGCTATGCCGCGCTCGATGTCTTCATGTGCGGCCAGACCGATCCGCGGGCGGCGATCGACGTCCTGAAAGAGGCCTTCTCGCCTCGCCGGATCGTCGTCAAGGAGCATTTGCGCGGCAAGGAAATAAGTAGATGGAACGCTGGGTCGAAGAGACGCTCCACCGAGGCTTCCGTGTCAATCTGAAGGCGGATCGCGTCCTTTTCGACAGTGAGACCGAGCACCAGCGTCTGATCATTTTCGATAATGCCGACTTTGGCCGGGTGATGATGCTCGACAGCATCGTCCAGGTCACGACCAAGGACGAGTTCATCTATCACGAGATGATGGCGCACATGCCTTTGTTCGCCCACGGGCGGGCGAAGAGGGCGCTGATCGTCGGCGGCGGCGATGGCGGCGTCTTGCGCGAGGCGCTCCGGCATCCCGCGCTCGAACAGGTCACGCTGTGCGAGATCGACCGTGGGGTCATCGATCTCTGCCGCCAGTATTTTCCGGAGATTTCGGCCGGAGCGTATGACGACCCGCGCGCCCGGATCGTCATCGCCGACGGCACGAAATTCGTGGCCGAGACGGCCGACCGTTTCGACGTGATCATGGTCGATTCCACCGATCCTGTCGGGCCCGGCGCGGTGCTGTTCACGCGCGCGTTCTATGCCGGCTGCCGGCGCTGCCTGAAGCCGGGCGGCCTACTCGTCACCCAGAACGGGCTCCCGTTCCTTCAGGCGGGCGAGCTGGAGCAGAGCGTCGGTTATTTCCGCGAGCTGTTCGCCGACGCGTTCGCCTATCTCGCCACGACGCCGACCTATTTCGGCGGCCCGATGTCCTATGGCTGGGCGACCGACGACAAGACGCTGCGCGAGCATAAGCGCAAGAAGATCGCACGCCGCCACGAGAAGGCCGGTGCCTTCGCGACGCGCTACTGGACCCCTGAAGTCCATGTCGCTTCCTTCGCCCTTCCTTCTTACGTGCAGGAATTGGTCGCCGCCTAACCTCCCTCCCCGCGAGGGGAGGGTGGCTTGCGCCGTTTCGGCGAAGCCGGGTGGGGTGGGGGTGGTTCGAGCGCAAGGAGAATCATCTCTAGAACGCCGTCAATCTCTCGATCGATCTGGTTATTCCAGAAGCGGAGCACCTGGTACCCGCTCTTCTGCAAGTGATGGTCGCGCGCAACGTCACGGCGTTGGTCGCCGTCACAGGCATGCTGTCCGCCATCGACTTCGATGATCAGCCTTGATCGACGACACTCGAAATCGACGACATACGGCGTGATGGGAGACTGTCTCCGAAAGTGATGTCCGAGGACTCTCAAGGATCGGAGCCGCACCCAAAGCCTCACCTCCTGGGGCGTCATTCACTTTCGAAGTGATCGTGCAGTTTCGTTGGCCATGTCGCCCCACCCGGCTGCCATGTCTTGCGCCATGGCAGCCACCCTCCCCTCGCGGGGAGGGAAAACTAAAGCCGCTCCATGCGCGGCAGGTCACCCACCAGCGGCCGGCAATAGGCGTGGAAGGCGGCGCTCACGTCGTTTGCGCCGGAGATGAACTCCGCCGGCACATGCCGCGTGCGCCGCGCAACGGCGGCGAGGTCTGCGCGGGCGCAGGCGCTGCGATAGGCGTCGGGCGCGTTCGAGGTGCGGACAATAATTACGGAGGCGGAAGCATCCCCCCGGGCCGCAAGCTCCGCGGCGTAGCGGCCGGCGGCGCGCGCCTCCAACGTGTCGACCGGCGAGGGCTCGGGCCAGCAGCGCTGGATATAGCCGAACGTATCGGCACGCACGCGGGGAGCCTTGCCGCCCTTCGGCGTGAGCGCTGTCTTGACGAGATCGGCAAGCCCGTCGCCGAGCGCACCTGAGCCTGAGAGCTGCACATTGCCGTGGGCGTCCACCTCGCCCGGCCCCCGCATCAGCTTGGGCCCGATCTCGGCGCCTTGGGCGTCGCGAATGCCTTCGCTAACCGCGATCTGACAGCGCCCGAGCTTGGCATAGACGGCCTCGACATCGGCGAGAAAAGCATCGGTCGAGAACGGGACCTCGGGCAGATAGATGAGATGCGGCGCGGGCCTGTGCTCGGGGAGCGCGCCATCGGGCGCCGCACTGCGGGCGAGCGCCGCCGCCGCGGTGAGGAACCCTGCGTTCCGCCCCATGATGACGTTGATCTTGATGCCGCCGAGGCTTGCATTGTCGAGCGCATCCCCCATCAGCGCGAGCGCCACGTAGCGCGCGGCCGAAGGGAAGCCCGGCGTGTGGTCGTTCTCCAGGAGATCGTTATCGATCGTCTTCGGCACATGGAAGCAGCGGAGCTCGTAACCCGCGGCCAACGCCTTCTCGCTCACGATGCGGCAGGTATCGGCGGAGTCGTTGCCGCCGATATAGTAGAAATAGCGGATGTCGTTCTTGCGGCAGCTTGCGAGGATCTTCTCGCAATAGGCCTCGTCGGGCTTGTCGCGGGTCGAGCCGAGGGCTGCGGAGGGCGTTCGCGCGATCGCCTCGAGCTTGGCCTTGTCGAGGGCGGTCAGATCGAGGAGCCCGTCGGCGGAAGGCTTGATGAGCCCGCGCACGCCGTGCCGCATGCCGAAGATGCGGCCGACCTTGCCCGACGCGGCCAGCCCCGCGCGCAGGCCTTCGATCACGCCTGCGAGCGACTGATTGACGACGGCGGTCGGCCCTCCGGACTGGCCGATCGCCGCATTGCCGGAAACAAGATCGGGCACGTTCTACCTCTCTATCGCAACGGCGGGCACCATGCCCCGGACGCTTGCGCCCTGGCAAGATTTCCCTCTCCCCTTGTGGGAGAGGGCTTCCCGCCCGGCGCGCGAAGCGCGACGCATGGCGGGAAGGGTGAGGGGTGGATTCTTTTGACGCGGGCTATGCCCGCTTACCCCTCACCGCGCCGCGAGCGGCGCGTGCTCTCCCTCAAGGGGAGAGCGGGCCACAATGCTCCAGCTTTGGCCGTTATCATGTGCGATCGTGTCGCGCGCCATCAGCAGGAGTGTCATCATGTCATCGCGGGATGTCTGGCCGGAACTGCCCTACGAAGCGTGGAAGGAAACTTGCGCGACCTTGCAGCTATGGACTCAGATCGCAGGCAAGATCCGCCTCAAGCAGACGCCATGGCTCAACCACTCATGGCACGTGGTGCTCTATGTGTCGTCGCGGGGCCTGACCACCTCCCCGATTCCGTTCGGGGATCGCACCTTCCAGCTCGATTTCGATTTCCTCGACCACATGCTGTGGGTCTCGACCAGCGATGGCGGAAGGCGTCGCGTCGGCCTCTACCCGCGGAGCGTGGCCGATTTCTATGCAGAGCTCATGCGCTCCCTCACCGACCTTGGCATCAACATCCGTATTAATGAGCTGCCGAACGAGATCCCCGACGCGATCCGTTTCAGCGAGGATCATGTGCATGCGTCCTACGATGGCGAGTTCGCGCAGCGCTTCTGGCGCATTCTCGCCCAGTCGACGCAAGTGATGAGCAGATTCCGCACATCGTTCATGGGGAAGTGCAGTCCGGTCCACTTCTTCTGGGGAAGTTTCGATCTCGCCGTGACGCGCTTCTCGGGGCGGCCGGCATCTCCGTTGCCCTCCGGCAGTGGCAGTGTGCCGAACATGCCCGCTTCCGTGGTGCTCGACGCCTATTCGCACGAGTGCAGCAGCGCAGGGTTCTGGCCGGGCGGTCAAGGCGTCGACTATGCCGCCTTCTACTCGTACGCCGCGCCGTCGCCGCCGGGCTTTGACAAAGCAACGGTGCGTCCGGCCGAAGCCTTCTGGAACGGGGACTTGAACCAATACCTGCTTCCATACGAAGCGGTCCGCACCGCGAGCGATCCGGAAGAGACGCTGATGGCGTTCTTGACCAGTACCTATGAAGCAGCGGCCACCGCCGGTAACTGGGACCGCGCCGCGCTTGAATCTCCGCTCGGCGTGCCGGGCGTCCCCCGCAAGGTCTGATGAGGTGGACTCATGCGGCGCTCTTCCCCTCTCCCCTTGTGGGAGAGGGCTTCCCGACCGGCGCGCGAAGCGCGACGAATGGCGGGAAGGGTGAGGGGTGAAGCCTTTTGACGCGGCGCCATGACCCCTCACCGCGCACCAAGTGGTGCGCGTGCTCTCCCCAGGGGGAGAGCGGGCAGTTTATTGCAAGGTCAGCCCGTCATCCTTCGAGGCTCGCTGCGCTCGCACCTCAGGATGACGGAAGGAGAACGAGGATCACTCGAGACGCAGGAGATGCAGGCTGAAGAGGATGTCCGTGTCGGTCCACGCTTTGACAGGGCGCCAGCCGCCCGCGCTCGCCAGCGCCTGGAACTCGTCCACCGTGTATTTGTGCGAGTTCTCGGTGTGGATGCGCTCGCCTTTGGCGAAGCCGAAGCCGCGGCCCAAGACGCGCACGGTCTGATCGGCGAGGCTCTTGAGATACATCTCCATGCGTCCCGCCTTGGCGTTCCACACCGCGTCATGGGCGAAGCGGGACAGATCGAATGTGCCCTTAAGCTCGCGATTGATGCGCGCAAGAAGGTTGAGATTGAAAGCGGCGGTGACGCCGCTTGCGTCGTTATAGGCGGGCACGAGGATGGAAGCCGGCTTCTTGAGATCGAGGCCGACGAGAAAGACGCTTCCCCTGCCCAAGAGCCGCGCCGCGTTCGCAAGAAACGCTTTCGCCTCGTCATGGCTGAGATTGCCGATGGTCGAGCCGGAGAAGAACCCGAGCCGCTTCTTGCTCCGCGCTGCCTGAGGCAGAGCCCGCGTCGAGGTGAAGTCGGCGATGAGCGGCAAGATGGTGAGGCCCGGATGTTGCCCTGACAGCCATTCCGCCGCCTCCTCCAGGCTTTCCGCGGCGATGTCGATCGGGATATAGGCCGGAACCCCTCTCAGCGCGCTCAACAGGAGGCTCGTCTTGCGGCTCGACCCCGAACCGAACTCGACTAGAACGCGCCCCTCGCCGGCGAGCGCGGCAATCTCCGATCCGTAAGCTTCGAGCAGCGCCGTCTCGGTGCGCGTCGGATAGTACTCTTCGAGCTTGGTGATCTCCTCGAACAATTCCGAGCCGCGCGCATCGTAGAAGAAACGGCAGGGGATGCTGCGGGGCTTCCGCGACAAACCAGCGAGCACGGCGGCGGCAAAGTCGTCCTCGGCCGCTTCCTCCGGCCTCGCGCCGGAGCGGGCGGCCGATCCCGCGGAAGCATGAAGCGAGATGTCGCTACCCATCCCCGCCCTCCGCCCCTTACCCGTCCTGGGCCAGGCGCAGGCCGGTGAACTGCCAGCGCTGATGAGGATAGAAGAAATTGCGATAGGTGCGGCGGATGTGGCCCTCGGGCGTGACACAGGAGCCCCCCCGGAGCACGAACTGATTGCACATGAACTTGCCGTTATATTCGCCGACCGCGCCCGGTGCGGCCTTGAAGCCCGGGTAGGGCAGGTAGGCGCTGCCCGTCCATTCCCATACATCGCCGATCATCTGCTTCAGCCCTTCGCCGGTTGAGGCGGCCATCGGCTGGAGAGAACCGCTTCGAAGCGTGCGGCCTTCGAGCGGCGCGCTTGCCGCGGCCACCTCCCACTCGAATTCCGTGGGGAGCCGGTAGCCCGCCCAGCGCGCGAAGGCATCGGCCTCGTAATAGCCGATATGCGTGACCGGTGCCGCCGGATCGATCGGGCGGAAGCCGTTGAGGCTCATTTGCGCCGCTCCGCCTTCGTCGTCCTCCCAATAGAGGGGCGCACGCCAGTCTTGACCGCGCACGACGTTCCAGCCATCGGCAAGCCACAGCGTCGGCGTTGCGTAACCGGCATCGGCTATGAACTCGCTCCATTCGGAATTGGTGACGCAGCGATCGGCGAGCTTGAAAGGCCTGATCAGCGTTTCGTGACGCGGTCCCTCGTTGTCATAGGCAAAGCCTTCGCCTTCGTGCCCGACCTCGACGATGCCGCCATCGAACGAAAGCCAGCTGATCGGCTCCGTCTCGCCGGCCGGAACGCCGGGATCGACCTCGCGGTAAGCGGGCTTGAGCGGCTCGGCAGCGAACAGGCTCAAGATGTCGGTCAGCAGAAGCTCCTGATGCTGCTGCTCGTGATTGATGCCAAGCTCGATGAGCGCTGCCGCATCCGGCGCGAGCGGACCGTCGAACAGGCGGTCGAGCGCCGCGTCGACGGAGGCGCGATAGGCGCGCACCTCTTCCGCCGCGGGCCGCGTCAGGAGCCCGCGCTTCGGGCGCGGATGCCTCGGGCCCACGCTCTCGTAGTAGGAGTTGAAGCAATATTCGAAGCGCTCGTCGAAGACGCGATAGCCTGCGAGGAAGCGCTTCAACAGGAACGCCTCGAAGAACCATGTCGTGTGAGCGAGATGCCATTTGGCCGGGCTCGCATCGTCCATCGCCTGGACGACCTGGTCCTCGTCGCTCAAGGGGCTGGTAAGCTCTGACGACAACGCACGCGTCGCGAAGAGCCGGTCGCGCAAGACGGGCGATTCGGTCTTGGGCTTTTCGGCTGTGCTAAGGACTGCGCTATGGAGGTTCATCATCAGCTCCCTCGGATTAGGGCAAGTCGCCGGGAAAAGCCCGGATCCGCCGAGCCGACGCGCCACCACCGAAACGCGAGATTTACCAGCTTGTTCCGGGGCGGGGAATGGTTAAGCATGCACAACTCTGTGAGACAAATTGATTTTGCCGGAGTCCTCGCATGCAGGACACCCGCGCCAGGGACGACGCGATCATACCGTTCGACGGGCGACAATCCCCGGTCGCCGCGGCGTTGCAGCGTGGCGTCTGCCGCGCACTTCGCGCGCGCGGGCACTCGGTCGTTACCGAACTCTGTCTCGCCAACGGAAGGCGCGCCGACGTGGTAGCCCTGTCGGGCGCGGGCGACATCACGATCGTCGAGATCAAGTCCTGCCTTATCGACTATCGGAGCGACGGCAAGTGGCAGGACTACGGTCCTTACTGCGACCGGCTCTACTTCGCCGTCGCGGCCGACTTCCCGCGCGAAATCATCCCGCCGCCTGTTGGCCTCATTCTCGCCGATCGTTACGGCGCGGAGCTTGTGCGCGAGCCGGTCGAAGAACGACTCTCGGCCGCGCGGCGCAAGGCGATGATGCTCGCCTTCGCCCGTGCCGCGGCACTGCGGTTGCAGCTCCACCTCGATCCCTCTTGCGGTTTTGAGGCTTGAGCCGGCTCGTCATGCGAGGTGCCCGCGAAGCGGCCTCGAAGGACGCAGTGTGCAGTCGTCATCCTTCGAGGCTCGCTCCGCTTACACCTCAGGATGACGCCTTATATCGGACCCCGCTCTCCCCTTAAGGGAGAGCACGCGCCGCTTGCGGCGCGGTGAGGGGTAAGCGGGCGCAAGCCCGCGTCAAAAGAGATTCACCCCTCACCCTTCCCGCCACTCGTCGCGCTTCGCGCGCCGGGCAGGAAGCCCTCTCCCACAAGGGGAGAGGGGGATGACCCCCGTTACTTCGGGGCGCGCTTGGCGAGGATGCGCTGCAATGTGCGGCGATGCATGTTAAGGCGCCGCGCCGTCTCCGAGACGTTGCGGTCGCAGAGCTCGTAGACCCGCTGGATGTGCTCCCAGCGCACGCGGTCCGCCGACATGGGGTTTTCCGGCGGCGCCGCCTTGACCGTCGAGGCCGAAGCGACCAGCGCGTTGTAGACATCGTCGGCGTCTGCGGGTTTGGCGAGATAATCGACCGCGCCGAGCTTCACCGCGGTGACGGCGGTGGCGATATTCCCGTAGCCCGTCAGCACCACGGCGCGCGCTTCGGGGCGGACCTCCTTGAGTGCGGCGATGACGTCGATGCCGTTCCCGTCTTCCAGACGCATATCCACGACGGCGAAGGCGGGTGGACGGCGTTTGAGCGACGAAAGCCCGTCCTCGACCGAAGCCGCCGCCTCGACCTCGAAGCCGCGCGCTTCCATGGCGCGCGCGAGCCGGGCGAGGAAGGCGCGATCGTCGTCGACGATCAGGAGCGTGTTGTCCGCGAGCTTGCCCGAATGGGCTTCGGTGGAAGGCAAGGCCTGATCAGCTTCCATTTCCCGTTATTCCTTAAAGCAATTGTCCAAGACGCAATTCCCCGAACGTGCGGGAGATTTTCTGCCTATGGCCCTCAACAGGGCCTAGACCTAGGCATTATTCCCCCCAACGGCAAGCCTCTCCTCGCTCCCGATCGCGGGCGTGACGCGCCCGCCGCAGTGCGCCCCCGTCTCTTGGCCCTAAGCGAAAGCGGCCGGCTCGGCCCGTGCGCCCGCCTCCCCGGGGGCCTGCTCGAACCTCGCGCGCGGCCACATCACCGTCACGACCGCACCGCCCCGGTTGGCAAGTTCGAGCCGGGCGCCCGAACGCTCTAGCAACGTCTTGGCGATAAAGAAGCCCAAACCCATCCCGACATGCTCGTCGGGCGTGTCGGGTCCATCGGTTCGGGTCGCCCGCGTCGTGACGAAAGGCTCGCCAAGCTGCTCGAGCACGTTCGGCGGAAAACCTGTTCCGTCGTCGGCGATAACGATCCTCACCTCGTCGCTCGACCAGCGCGCTTCAACATTGACCTTGCTCGCGGCGAAATCGACGGCGTTCTCGACGATATTGCCGAGACCGTAAAGAACGCCGGGATTGCGCTCGCTCACGGGCTCCGCAAGCGTCACGCCGTGGGAGCCGCCGTCCTGCGCCGGCCCGATCCGAACCTCGATCGGCACAGCCATCACGCGGTGCGGCGCCACCACTTCCTCGATGAGGTGACTCAAGGATAGCCGCGATACGATCAGATCGCGCTGCTCGCCGCCGCCCCCGATCTCGGCGAGGATGTCGCGGCAGCGCTCGGCCTGCCCTCTGAGCAACGAAAGATCGTCATAATGCGGGTCGTCGGGCCCGGCGCCCCGTATCAGCTCCTTCGTCACCACCGCGATGGTCGCGAGCGGCGTGCCGAGACCATGCGCCGCCGCGGCGGCAAGACCGTCGAGCGCCGAAAGCTTCTGCTCGCGGGCAAGCACCATCTCGGTCGCGGCGAGCGCCCTGGCCATGCGCCGCGCCTCCTCGGCCGTGCGCCAGGAGTAGAAGGCGATGAACAGGATGCCCGAGACGACCGCCGCCCACGCGCCCATCACATAGGGGAAGGGAAGCAGGAGGTTCGTATGGTTGAACCAGGGGAGGGGATGATGAAAGGTGGTAAGAACCGAGGCCGCCAGGATGGCAAGCGCCCCGAGGGCCGCCGTGATCCCGAGAGGCAAGGTCGAGGCCGACACAGTGACGGGTGCAATGAGGAGGAAGGCAAAGGGGTTTTGCAGACCGCCGGTCAGGTAGAGCAACACGGCAAGCTGAAGGATATCGTAACCGAGCATCGCGAAGGCGAAACTGCTCTTGAGCCGCTTGCTCGCCGGATAGCGCAAGCGTAAGGCCACGTTGAGCGAGGCGGACAAGGCGATGACGGCAAGGCAGCCCGCGATCGGCAAATCGATCCCGAGCCCCCAATAAGCGCCGATCACGGTGATGCTCTGGCCGAGCACAGCGAGCCAGCGCAAGCGGACGATGGTTTGCAGCCTGAGCCTGGTCTCGCCCTGCCTGAGCCAGGCGGGCACAGTCGCGCGGCGGATGGTTTGACTATTGTCGACGGCGTTCATAGCTCAAGTCTACCATGGCGGAGCAGTCTTAATTCCGACAAACCGAACGCGCAGCGCAAAGCTCATGAACGATAGGGTTAGTAAAGTCGGCCGGGACATCGGAGCGCCCGCGGCAGCCGGAAAAGGGCCTGACGGGAAGGACGTACCCGCGAAGGTGCGCGACCTCACCAAGATCTACGGCGCCGTCACCGCCGTCGACCGCATCAGCTTCACGCTCGCGGAAGGAACGACGGTTGCGCTGCTTGGCGGCAACGGCGCCGGCAAGACCACGACGATCGCCATGCTGCTCGGTCTGGTCGTGCCGAGTGCGGGCGAGGTCAGGGTGTTCGGCGAAGATGTGAGCCGCAATCGCGGCGCGGTCGCCCATCGCATGAATTTCCAGAGTCCCTATGTCGATCTTCCGGCGCGGCTCTCGGTGCAGCAAAACCTCACCGTCTATGCCGGACTCTACGGTATCGCCAACGCGGTCGAGCGCGTCGCCTATATTGCCGAGGAGTTGCAGATCGGGCCGCTGCTCGATCGGCCGACCGGAAAGCTCTCGGCCGGACAGAAGACGCGGGTGGGGCTGGCAAAGGCTCTCCTCAACGCGCCTGATCTGCTCCTGCTCGACGAGCCCACCGCCTCGCTCGATCCCGACACGGCGGACTGGGTCAGGCGCAAGCTCAAGGACTATGCCGACACCCGCGGCGCCACCCTTCTGCTTGCCTCGCACAACATGGCCGAGGTCGAGCGGCTCGCCGATCGCGTGATCCTGCTCGATCAGGGACGCATCATAGAGGACGAGACGCCGGCCGATCTGATTGCGACCTATGGACGGGAAACGCTGGAGGAAGTGTTTCTCGACGTGGTGCGCGGACGCGCCAAACAGGATCCCGATGCTGTCGACCGCGGTGCCGCACCGGAACGGAAGGCATCGTGACCACGGCCCCGAAAATAGCGCAAGGCGCGACGCCCATCATCCTTCCGCCGACGGGCGCGAGAGCATCGCTCCGCCGCATCGGCGCCCTGCTGGAGCGCTACATCTATCTTCTGCGGAGCTCGGGCATCCGTCTGCTCGAGCTGATCTACTGGCCCTTCCTTCAGATGCTCACCTGGGGCTTCCTGCAGACATACTTGGCCGAGACCCAAAGCCCCGTGGCGCAAGCCGCGGGCGTCCTGATCGGCTCCGTCCTGCTCTGGGACATTTTGTTCCGGTCGAAGATCGGCTTCTCCACGACCTTCATCGAGGAGATGTGGGCGCGCAATCTCGGCAATCTCCTGATCAGTCCGTTGCGTGCTTCCGAACTCGTCGCGGCTTTGAGCCTTTGGAGCGTGATCCGCCTTTCGGTGAGCATGATCCCGGTTGCTTTCGCGGCCTATCTCATCTTCGGGTTCAATCTCCTCGAACTCGGGTTTGCGCTCGCTGCCTTCTTCGCCGTCCTGGTCCTCACCAGCTGGTCGCTCGGACTCATCTCGGCGGGGGTCATCTTGCGTTACGGGCTCGGCGCCGAGGAGCTCGCCTGGTCGCTCGCCTTTCTGCTGCTGCCGATCTGCTGCGTTTACTATCCCGTATCGGTGCTCCCGGAATGGCTCCAGCCCGTTGCGCTCGCGCTGCCTCCGACCCACGTGTTCGAGGGCATGCGGGCGATCCTTCTCGAGCATCGCTTCGATGCGAACGATCTGTGGTGGGCGCTCGGGTTGAACGCCGTCTATCTCATCGTCGGCTATCTGGTCTTTATCCGCTTTCTCGCCAGCGCGCGCGTCAACGGCTCGCTGCTGCAATTGGGTGAATAGATGCGCACGCGCCTCATCGTCGTGATCGTTGCGGGCTTCCTCATCGGCGCGATTGCAGGGGCGGCCGTGCTGGCGCTCACCGGCAACGGCTCGGGCCCTCAGGTCGCGACCTCCGGCAAGGCGCTGATCGGCGGACCCTTCGCCCTGATTGACCAGAACGGGAAGACGGTCACCGATCAGAATTTCCGCGGCCGTTTCATGCTCGTCTTCTTCGGCTTCACCCATTGTCCCGACATATGCCCCGCCGAGCTCCAGGTCATTTCGCAAAGCCTCGAGGCGCTCGGGCCCCAAGCCGAGGAAGTGGTCCCCATCTTCATCACGCTCGACCCCGAGCGCGACACGCAGGCGGTCATGGACGCATACGTCAAGAATTTCGGGTCGCGCTTCGTCGGGCTGACCGGCTCGCCCGAGGCCGTCGCCACGGCGGCGAAGGGGTATCGTATCGCCTACTCGAAGTTCCAGGAGGACCCGGCGTCGAGCGATTACAGCGTCGACCACTCAGCGCTCGTCTATCTGATGGGCAGGAACGGCGAATACGTCACGCATTTCGCCTATGGCACGCCGGCCGACAAAATGACGGAAACGCTTCGCCGCTACCTTTAGCCGCGCGGCGTGTTTGCCCCCGCGACATCCTGTCCTTGCACTGCAACATAGAATCACCATTTGATTCTGCGATGCAGCATTTACTGTATCCTCGGACGGGAGGGACAATTCTTGTTGTACCATTTCTATGAGCTCAACCGCGCGGCCTTGAGCCCGGCGCGGGCCGCGGCGGACGCCTACCGGCTGCTGTTCCGCAACCCGCTCAATCCGGCCTATTACACCCCCCTTGGCAGGAGCGCTGCAGCTGCGCTCGAACTCTTCGAGCGCACCACGCGTCGCTACCGCAAGCCTTCGTGGGGCATCGACAAGACCAAGGTCAGGGGCCGGGAGGTCGCCGTCAGCGAGCGCGTCGTCATTTCCAAGCCCTTCTGCAATCTCGTTCATTTCGAGCGAGAGGGGTCGCGCTGGCGCCTTCGCAATGACCCCAAGCTCCTGGTTGTGGCGCCGATGGCGGGCCATTTCGCCACGCTTCTCCGCGGCACGGTTCGCGATCTGCTTCCCTATTACGATGTCTATGTCACCGACTGGCAGGACGCGCGCTTCGTGCCGCGCGCAGCAGGCCCGTTCGACCTCGATGTCTATATCGACTATATCATTGAATTTCTTCGCTATTTCCGCGGTGACGTGCATGTGATGGCGGTATGCCAGCCGGCCGTGCCGGTCTTTGCCGCGGTCGCCCTGCTCGAAGGGATGGGGGATCGTTCAAGCCCGCGCTCGATGATCCTCATGGCCGGCCCGATCGATGCGCGCGAGAATCCGACCGCCGTCAATCGCTTCGCCGAGGCCCGCACGATCGACTGGTTTCGCCGCAACGTCATCGCCCAGGT
Source organism: Methyloceanibacter sp. (assembly GCA_036280475.1). GTDB lineage: Bacteria > Pseudomonadota > Alphaproteobacteria > Rhizobiales > Methyloligellaceae > Methyloceanibacter. The sequence goes on from DASUQP010000206.1 coordinate 13,307, forward strand.
CCCGTGGCCTTATCCGGGCGTGATGCGCATGGTCTATCCAGGATTCCTTCAGCTCAGCGGTTTCATGGGGATGAATTTCGGCCGCCATGTCTCGGCGCATCGTGATCTTTTTCATAACCTGATCAAGGGAGATGGCGACTCCGCCGACAAGCATCGCGAGTTCTACGACGAATTTCTTGCCGTTATGGACCTTGCAGCCGAATACTACCTGCAGACGATCGAGACCGTCTTTCTCGAGCACACGCTCGCCAAGGGGCAGATGACCCACCGCAACCGCCTCGTCGAACCAAGCGCAATCAGGAAAGTTGCCCTGATGACGGTGGAGGGCGAGAAGGACGACATCACCGGGATGGGTCAGACCTTTGCTGCCCAAACTTTGTGCACCAACCTTCCGAACACCATGCGGGCACACCATCTTCAGTCCGGCGTCGGCCATTACGGCGTGTTCAACGGGTCCCGCTTTCGTGCTGAAATTGTCCCGAAAATCCGGGATTTTATCGCGACGCACCAGCGCCGGGGAGGCCTCTTGGCGCGGGCCTTCGGCAGGGCTGCCTAAAGCTCAGGCGAGCGTTCCCGGGACACGCTGTGCTACTGTACTTGCCGCCGAATCGGGGGACCTTCGGCGGTAGGGAGCGTATCGATGTTAAAGCGGCTCAATCTCGCGCGCGGCGAGACCATAGAGGTCAAAATCCGCGGGCTCGACATCCCCATGGTTCTCCGGCGGAGCGCGCGAGCCAGACGATTCAGCCTGCAAGTGAACGAAGCGCGCCGCGGTGCGGTGCTCACCATGCCGCTCTATTCGGGCTTCGCCGATGCCGACGAATTTCTCTCGCGTCATCTCGATTGGCTGAAGGAGCGTGTCGCCGGACTGTCGGCACCCGTGCCTTTCACCCACGGCGCCATCGTTCCTCTGCGCGGACGGGCGCATGTGCTTCGCTTCGCGGGCCTCGTGCGCCGCCGCGGTGTCGTGTGGATAGAGGCCGCCGAAGACGCGAAGGCCGCGCCGGCCTGGCCCGAAGGGGCGCGCGTGGGCGTGAGGCGCCTGCCGCGTCTTTATGTGGCGGGTGCGGACGAGCATGCGCCGCGCCGGCTGCTCGACTGGCTGAAGCGTGAAGCCCATCTCGATCTGAAAGCGCGCGTCGAGCACCATGCGCGCCGCCTCAACCTGGCCCCGAAGCGGCTCTTCGTGCGCGACCAGACCACGCGCTGGGGATCGTGCTCGACCTCGGGCGCGCTGTCCTTCTCCTGGCGGCTCGTGCTCGCGCCGCCTTTCGTGCTCGACTATCTCGCGGCCCACGAGGTCGCCCATCTCGCCCACATGAACCATGGGCCCCGCTTCTGGGCTCTCGTCGAGCGCACCATGCCCCGCCATCAAGAGGCGCGGAGCTGGCTTAGGAAACATGGCGCGAGCCTGCATCGCTGCGGCGCCGAGGGGGTGAAGCCCTCGTCGCGCACCTCGCCGAAGCGCAGCATCGAATAGCGGGAGGTGACCATCACCATTACCGCCTTTCAACGGTCACCCGATGGCGGCCAGGGACTAGCGCGTGATACCCGCGTTCGCTGGGCACTTGAAGAAGTGGGCCAACCCTACGAGGTTCGCCTTGTTTCGTTCCGTGCGATGAAGGAACCCGCTCATCTGGCGCTTCATCCCTTCGGCCAGATTCCGACCTACGAGGAAGGCGATCTCGCCCTGTTCGAGACAGGGTCGATCGTCTTCCATATCGCCGAGCGCCATGCGGGCCTGCTGCCGGACGATACCGATGCGCGGGCGCGCGCGATCACATGGATGTTTGCCGCGCTCAACACGGTGGAGCCGCCGATCCTTGAACTCGCAAACGCCAGGCTTCTGGAGGTCGATAAGCCCTGGAGTAAGGAGCGCCTGCCTCTGGTCGAGGACCGCGTCCGCGACCGGTTGAATCAACTTTCCGCTCGCCTGGGCAGTGCCGCTGGCTCGATGGTGGGTTTAGCGCAGGCGACCTGATGATGGTGTCGGTGCTGCTCAGGCTAAAATCATCGGGCATTCTGGACGAATATCCGAACCTGGCCGCCTATCTCGCCCGTGGCGAAGCGCGGCCCGCCTACAAGCGGGCTTTCGAGGCTCAATTGGCGGTTAACACCCGCAAGCCACCGGCCGGCTGATTGAGCTCCGTTCTGCGCTCGAAGCCGTCATCCGGGTTTTTCGCTCAGTTTATCGGTCCCGACCTTACCGACCGCCGAAGAATCCGAACACCCGGCGAAGGAACGGCGTATCGCCGCCGCTTGAGCTTTGCCACGGCAGCGCCGCCATCGCTTCGGGAAGCCGCGGACCGTTGCTGCCGGGCAGAGGCAGCGGCGGCTTTTCCTGGTGCGCGTAAAGCATGACATCGTGCCAGAGCGTGGCGGGAAGCGTTCCGCCCGTCACCTTCTTCATCCGCCTGCCGTTGTCGTTGCCGATCCACACCCCGCCGACAAAGTGGGCGGTGTAACCGACGAACCAGGCATCGCGGAAACTCTGTGTTGTTCCGGTCTTGCCCGCCGCCTCATGGCCTTCGATGGCGGCCTTCTGCCCCGTGCCGAACCTGATTGTCGCGTTCAGCATGTCGTTCATCGCGCCGACATCGTTGAGCGCCACGACCTGGCCGATGGTCGAGCGCCGGCGCTGATAGAGCACCTTGCCGTCTCCGTCACGCACGCGTGTGATGATGTGCGGCAGGACGCCATGACCGCCATTGGCGAAGGGCGCATAGGCGCCGGCGAGCTCGAGCAGCGTGACCTCGGCCGTGCCGAGCCCGATCGAGGGCCGGTCATGCAGCTCGGAATGGATGCCGAGGCGCTCTGCCGTTCGCGCCACCTGCGAAGGTCCGACTTTGGCGGTGATTCTTACGGCCACGGTGTTGATCGAGTGGGCGAGACTGTCGCGCAGGCTGATCTCGCCGCGATACTTGCCGGTATAGTTGCGCGGCGACCAGCCTGCGACCGTGATCGGCCCGTCATGGGCGAGCGAGTCCGGCGAATAGCCGGCCTCGAGAGCGGCAAGATAGACGAACGGCTTGAAGGCGGAGCCGGGCTGGCGGCGCGCCTTGAGCGCCCGGTCGAACGGGCTTGTCGAATAGGCGCGGCCTCCCACCAGCGCCTTTACCTCGCCGGAAGGATCGAGCACCACCACCGCCCCTTCACTCGCCGCAACCGCTGTGCCCTCGCTGTCGAGGATGCGCCTTAGAGCCTGCTGCGAGGCGCGCTGGAGGCCCGCATCGATCGTGGTCTCGACGAAGAGGTCGCCGTGCTGCTCGCCCATGAGTTCGGGGAGGAGCTCGGCCACCCAGTCGACCGCGTAGGCATAACCCGTGTCGTCGTCCTTGGCCGAGAGCTTGAGCGGCTGCTCGTTGGCGTTCCGTGCCTGCTCTTCCGTGAGGTAGCCCGCCTCGACCATGTTCTCGAGCACCTCATCGACGCGAATGCCGGCGCGCTTGGCGCTCCGTGTCGGCGCGTAGCGTGAGGGCGCCTTGAGCAGTCCGGCAAGAAGCGCCGCCTGGGGCAGCGTGAGGAAGCGCGAAGATTTGCCGAAATAGCGGCGCGAGGCGGCCTCAACGCCATAGGTGCCGCCGCCGAAATAGACGCGGTTGAGGTAGAGTTCGAGGATCTCGTCCTTGGAGAAGCGCTGCTCGAGCCAGAGCGCATAGACGGCTTCTTCGAGTTTCCGCGAGAGGGTGCGCTTCGGCGTGAGGAACAGGTTCTTGGCAAGCTGCTGGGTGATGGTCGAGCCGCCCTCGACCACGGCGCCGGAGGAGGCGTTGCGAAGCGAGGCGCGGATCAGCCCAAGCGGATCGACGCCGAAATGGGCGTAGAAGCGGCGATCCTCGGTGGCAAGCACGGCCTGCACCAGGTAAGGCGGAAGCGCATCGAGCCTCATATGGCCGCGGCGCAAACCGCGCTCGGCGATCACCGCGCCGTCTTGGGCGAGCACGGTGACATTGGGCGGCCGGTCGTCGAGCGCGGCGCTTCTGGGATCCGGCATCTGCGCGATCATATAGATCGCCATCACGCCGATGACGGCCGCGCCGCACAGGGATGCGACCGCCGCATAGCGGAGTGCGCGGGCGAGCCAGGGATGGCGGCGCGCCCAGCGCTTCAGCCGCGAGGGCCGGCGCCGCGCGGACCCGGGGCGCGGGTTCGCGGACCCACGCCGCGCGCCGGAACTGTGCTGAGGCCCGCGACTGACTTTCGCGCCGGGCCTTGCCGTGTGCCGCGCGCCCTGCATGTGGTTCCACCCCGTGGAGACAAGCAAACGCAGAGCGCCGACCGGCCTTGGAGCCTCTCGGCACTCCATGGGGCGAAGTTAGGCGTTCCGCCTTGATACGACGTTAAAGGATTGCGCCACCATGCCTGTTGGGCCGGCGTGAAATCGTCAGCCGACATCCGGTCTCGCAAAGCAAACTCCGTCATGGCCGGGCTTGGCCCGGCCATCCACGATTTGGCAAACTCACCGCATGCGAGGGGGGTGGGTTTACATTTTAACGAACCGGCGAAACGGCATTCTCTACACGGGCGTTGCGCGCGATCTCGCCCGCCGCATCTGGCAGCATCGGGAAGGCCTCGGCGGCGTCTTCACGCGACGCTACGGCCTTAAGCGCCTTGTTTGGTGCGAGTACCACGACACCATCCTCGGTGCCATTCAGCGCGAAAAGAACCTGAAGCACTGGCCGCGAGCGTGGAAAGTGCGGCTGATCCACGCGGCGAATCCCGATTGGGACGACCTCTACGAGAGGCTCAATCAATGACTCGGACTTCAATCGTGGATGGCCGGGCCAAGCCCGGCCATGACCGGGAACTTGCTTTTAGGAGTTCGGCAGGCAAACCTCGAACTTCACCTGCCACTCCTCGTCATGCCCGGCTTGACCCGGGCATCCATGCCGATACGTCTCAACGCGTTGAAGCGCCATTGGAATGGATTGCCGGGTCCAGCCCGGCAATGACTGGCGGATGTGGTTTCGTGTGAGGTGAGTCAACGGACGACGACCGAGAGGCCAGATCAGGCTACACGTCGAGGTTGGCGACCTGGAGCGCGTTGGCCTGGATGAACTCGCGCCGCGGCTCGACCACGTCGCCCATCAGCCGCGAGAAGATGTCGTCGGCGTCCTCGCCCTCCTTGATCTTCACCTGGAGGATGGTGCGGGTGTCGAGGTCGAGCGTGGTGTCCCACAGCTGATCGGGGTTCATTTCGCCAAGCCCTTTGTAGCGCTGGAGCGTGAGCCCCTTGCGCCCCGCCGTCATCACCGCATCGAGAAGCTCGCTCGGCCCGTGCACCGCGAGGCTCGTGTCCTTGCGCTTGAGCGTCGCGGGCCGCGCATAGACCTCCTGCAGATGTTCGGCGAAGCCGTCGAGCTTGAGCGCGTCGGCCGAAGCGATGAACGGCCCGTCGATCAGATGAGTCTCCATGACGCCGCGCAACTCGCGCCAGAAGCGCAAGCCGCCCTCCGGCAGGGCCTCGCCGCGCCAGCCGCGCTCGGTCTCCTCGGCCAAGGCGTCGAGCCGCTTGGCGATATAGGCGGCGGCCTGTTGCGCCTGCTTGATGTCCTTCAGCACCTTCGGATTGAGCACGCCCGCGATCGCCGCCTGCTCGACGATGAAGCGCGGATAGCGGCTGTGCAGGCCTTTGAGGATCACCCCGATGCGCCGCGCCGTCTCCACGATGTCGCGCAGATCGGCACTGGCCCGCGTCGCGCTTCCGGTGACGAGCACCGCGTCCTCCAGCCCCTCGCCGATGAGATAATCCTCGAGCGCCTTCTCGTCCTTTAAGTAGCGCTCGGATTGGCCGCGCTTCACCTTGTAGAGCGGGGGCTGCGCGATGAACAAGTGCCCGGCCTCAACCAGGCTTTGCATCTGCCGGTAGAAGAAGGTGAGCAGCAGCGTGCGGATATGGGCGCCGTCCACGTCGGCGTCGGTCATGATGATGACCTTGTGGTAGCGGAGCTTGGCGAGATCGAACTCGTCATGGCCGATGCCCGTGCCGAGCGCAGTGATGAGCGTGCCGATCTCGGCGCTCGACAGCATCTTGTCGAAGCGCGCCCGCTCGACGTTCAGGATCTTGCCGCGCAAGGGGAGCACGGCCTGGAAGGCGCGGTCGCGCGCCTGCTTGGCGCTGCCGCCGGCCGAATCGCCCTCGACCAGGAACAGTTCGGACTTGGCGGGATCGCGCTCCTGGCAATCGGCGAGCTTGCCGGGAAGCGAGGCGAGGTCGAGCGCGCCCTTGCGCCGCGTGAGTTCGCGGGCCTTGCGCGCGGCCTCGCGCGCGGCCGCGGCCTCGACGATCTTCTGCACGATGTTGCGCGCCTCGCCCGGGTTCTCCTCGAACCATCCCGAGAGTGCGGCGGCCATGACGCTCTCAACCACGGGACGCACCTCCGAGGAAACGAGCTTGTCCTTGGTCTGGCTCGAGAATTTCGGGTCCGGCACCTTGACCGAGAGCACGCAGGTGAGCCCCTCGCGGGCGTCGTCGCCGGTCAGCGCCACCTTCTCCTTCTTGGCGATGCCCGACTCCGCGTCATAGGTGTTGACGGTGCGGGTCAGCGCCGCGCGGAAGCCCGCAAGATGCGTGCCGCCGTCGCGCTGCGGGATGTTGTTGGTGAAGCAGAGCACGTTCTCGTGATAGCTGTCGTTCCACCACAAGGCAGCTTCCACCAAGATCTTCTGCTGCTCCTTCGCAACGACGATCGGCTCTTGGATCAGCGGATGCTTGGTGCGATCGAGGAAACGGACGAAGGCGCGCAAGCCTCCCTCGTAGCGCATCTCCTCGACCTTGGGCTCGACCCCGCGATTGTCCGACAAGACGATGCGCACGCCCGAATTCAGGAACGCAAGCTCGCGCAGGCGATGCTCAAGCGTCGAATAGTCGAACTCCACCATTGTGAAGGTCTTGGTGCTCGGCACGAAAGTGATGCGCGTTCCCCTCTTAGCGCCGGCATCGGCGACGGGCTTGAGCGGCGCCTCCGCCACGCCGTCGGCGAAGCGCATGAAATGCTCCTTGCCGTCGCGCCAGATGGTGAGGTCGAGCCTTGAGGACAGCGCATTGACGACAGAGACGCCGACGCCATGCAGCCCGCCCGAGACCTTGTAGGCGTTCTGGTCGAACTTTCCGCCGGCGTGGAGCTGCGTCATGATCACTTCAGCCGCCGACACGCCTTCGCCCTTATGGATCTCGGTCGGGATGCCGCGCCCATTGTCCTCGACGGTGACGGAGCCGTCGGCATTCAAGATCACGGCGATCTCATCGCTGAAGCCGGCAAGTGCCTCGTCGATCGCGTTGTCTACGACCTCGTAGACCATGTGGTGCAAGCCGGAGCCGTCATCGGTGTCGCCGATATACATGCCCGGCCGCTTGCGCACGGCATCGAGGCCTTTCAGCACCTTGATCGATTCCGCGCCGTACTCGGAGGCAGCGGCTTCTTTGCGTTTGGACGCTGGTGTCATGGTTCCCTGGAAACGGTTCTGGGCGCCTTTGGCGGGTGGCCGCCGAGGCACGTGAATCAGGCCCCGATCATACCCCGATTCACAGCAAATATTTGAGCGTCTTGCGCCAGCGGCGCGAACAAGTCGCGGTCGGTCCCGGTTATCCAAGCCTGGCAGCCGAGGGCCAGAATCTGGCCGAAAAGGGCCTCCCGGCGGGCCTCGTCGAGATGGGCCGCGACCTCGTCCAAAAGGACGAGCGGCGCCACACCCTCAATCTCCTTGATCAGCTCGGCCTTGGCGAGGATGAGCCCGATCAGAAGCGCCTTCTGCTCGCCCGAGGAGCACTCGGTAGCGGGCGCCTCTTTGGGGCCATGAGTAACAATTAGGTCGCTCAAATGCGGTCCTTCAAGGGCGCGCGCGGCCGCCCGATCGCGCTCGCGGCCCTCCTCGAGAGAGGCGCGAAATTCATCCTCGACCTCGGTCGCGGCGTGCGTGGCAAGAGCCGCTTCGAGCCGCCCTTCGAGCGCTACCGACGCCCAGGGGAAGGGACCTTCGCCACGCTCCGCGCGCATGCGCTCGATCAGCGTGACGAGCCGCCCCGTGGCGTCGAGCCGCGCCGCGGCGATCGCGACGCCCGCTTCCGCCATCTGTTCCTCGAGCCCCTCGAACAGGGCGCGCGATCCCTCCCGCATCTGGAAGAGCCGGTTCCTCTGCCGCATCGCCCGGTCGTAGCGGCCAAGAGGGCTCCGCATCTTGGGGTCGACCGCAACCACGAGCCGGTCGAGAAAGCGGCGCCGCTCGGAAGCCGGACCCGTGAACAGGCCGTCCATGGCGGGAATGAGCCAGACCAGATTGACATATTCTGCAAGGGCGCCCGCGCTCCTCTCCTTGCCCGCGATGCGCACGGTCCGCCCCGTCGCGTCCTCGTTCTCGCCAGCGGCAAGTCCCGTGCCGATCTCGACCTCGTCCTCGCCCGACACGACCCTTGCCGCAACGGCGAAGCCGCCGGCGCCCTCTTTCCGGGCGAGCTCGACATAGGGGCGCCCGCGGAGCCCATGGCCCGGACCGAGAAGCGAGACGGCCTCGAGGAGATTGGTCTTGCCGGCCCCGTTTTCGCCGAACAGCACGACGGGGCGCGCATCGAGGTCAAGCTCCGCCCGCTCATAGTTGCGGAAATCGGCGACCCTCAAGCTGCGAACGAAGAAAAGGGTCTTGGCAGGGTCGCCGGCGATCGCCTCTGCCGCCCCCTCACCCTTGCGATCTGCCCTCATACCCGCATCGGCATGAGCACATAGAGCGCGGAGGCGTCCTTGCCGTCGCGCACCATGGTGGGGGAACCGGGATCGGCCAGCTGAAACTCGGCCGTGCCGCTCTCGAGCTGCGCCGAAATGTCGAGCAAATAGCGGGCGTTGAAGCCGATCTCCAGGGGATCGAAGCGATATTCGACGGAGAGCTCCTCGGTGGCGCTGCCGCTGTCCGGATTGTTGACCGAAAGCGTGAGCTTGCCCTCGTTGATCGTGAGCTTGACCGCGCGGCCCTTGTCGCTCGACAAGGTCGAGACGCGATCGACGGCCTGGGCGAAAGCGGCGTTGTCGACCTCCATCGTCTTGTCGTTGGATTGGGGGATGACCCGCTCGTAATCGGGGAAGGTGCCGTCGATCAGTTTGGAGGTCAGCACCACGCGCGCCGTGGACACACGGATCTTCGAGGGCGACAGCTCGACGCGAACCTCGCCCTCGGCATCCTCGACGAGCTTTGCGAGCTCAAGCACGGCTTTGCGCGGCACGATCACGCCAGGCATGTCCTTGGCGCCCGGCGGAAGCGGCAGCTCGATCTGGGCGAGCCTGTGCCCGTCGGTGGCGACCGCGCGCAACACCGGCTTGCCGCCGCTTTGCGCCGCGTGGAGATAGATGCCGTTCAGATAGTAACGGGTCTCCTCGGTCGAGATGGCGAAGCGCGTCTTGTCGATCAGACGCTTCAACTCGGAAGCCGGCAGGCTGAAGCTGCGGCCGAGATCGTCGACACTGAGCGCGGGGAAATCATCGGCAGGCAGCGTTTGCAGCGAGAATTGCGCAGGGCCACTGTGAATCGAGAGACGTCCCTGCTCGCCGTCTCGTGCCAACTCGATCTCGGCGCCCTCGGGAAGCTTGCGCACGATGTCATAGAACATATGCGCCGGCACGGTGGTGCCCCCTTCGCCCTTGGCGCGCACCGGCACGGTCTCGACCAGCTCCATATCGAGGTCGGTGGCGGTGAGCTTGAGCTCATTCCGGCCCGCCGAGAGCAGGACATTGGAAAGGATGGGAATGGTGTTACGGCGCTCCACCACGCTCGCCACATGGGCCAGCGCCTTGGCAAGTCCGGGTTTGTCGATGGTGAGCCGCATAGTGCCCGATCCCCGAAAAAGTGACGATTTCCCGCCGGTAAGCTCAGCCCTGGCCGAAGCGCTTCTGCTCCAGTCCGACCCTGACGAAGGCGTGGATGAGGTGCCCTAAGGGCCCGAACTTGACGCGAGAGAGGGGAATTTGCAAGAGCGGCGGGGGGACGCCTTGGCTTGGGATCCAAGCCCCCCATCCGCCTTCCCCTCATTCCCGTAGCAGACGCTTCAGAAGCTCGATCTCCTCACGGAGCTGGGTATCGTCGTTCATCAACTGCTCGATCTTGCGGATCGCGTGCAAGACGGTGGTGTGGTCGCGGTTGCCAAACCGCCGCCCGATCTCGGGCAGCGAGCGCGAGGTCAGCAGCTTGGCGAGATACATGCCGATCTGCCGCGGCCGCACGATCGAGCGGTTACGGCGTCCCGACAGAAGATCGCCCCGGTTGACGCCGTAATGCTTCGATACCGTGCGCAGGATGTCGTCGATGCGCACGCGCCGAGGCTCGGCCCCGCGCATCAGATCGCGCACGATCTGCTCTGCGGTTTCGAGCGTCACGGGTTGATCTGTGAGCTGGAAGCTCGCGCGCAGGCGATGAACCGCGCCCTCGAGCTCGCGCCCGCTCTCGGTCAGGCGTTCGGAAAGGAAGGCGAGCACGGTGTCGGAGATGGAAAGGCCCTTGGTTTCGGCGCAAGCCTCCGCCGCTCTCTTTTCCAGGATCTTGTGCCGCAGATCGTAGTCCATGGCGCCGATCTCGGCGACCAGTCCTCCGCCCAGCCGCGAGCGCATCCGCATGTCGAGCTTGTCGAGCTGGGTCGGCGCGCGGTCGGCGGCGACCACGACCTGACGCCCGCCGTCGATCAGCGAGTTCAAGGTGTGGCAGAACTCCTGCTGGATGGTCGGACCTTGCAGGAACTCCATGTCATCGATCAGGAGGATGTCGATCCGGCGCAGCTTCTCCTTGAAGGCGAGCGCGTCACGCGCGCGCAAAGCCTGGACGAAGCCGGACATGAAGCGCTCGGCGGTGAGATAGAGGACCTGCGACTCCGGCTTGCGTTTCTTCACGTCCCAGGCGATGGCGTGCAGCAGGTGGGTTTTGCCGACCCCGACATTGCCGTGCACGAACAGGGGATTGAAGAGAGGCTGAGGGGCCGAGAACGCGCCGGCCACCTCCTGCGCCGCGGCGTAAGCGAGGCGGTTGGAGGTTCCGACCATGAAACTTACGAAACTGAGCCTCGGATCGAGCGGCGAGCCCTCGAAGCCGCCATAGCCGGTCCTCAAGGGGAGCGGAAGCGGTGAGAGCGCCTCGGGCACGGGGGGCTCGGGACTGCGCCGAAGGCGCGGCTGCTCCTTGGGTGCCTCGACGCCGAAATGCGGCTGCCTCACCCTGAATTCGACGCGCTCGACTTCCGGCCACTCGGCGCGCGAGAGCCTCAAGACGAAGTCGTAATAGTGCGAGCGGAGCCAGTTGCGGAGGAAGCGAGTCGCCACGGTGAGATGGACGACCTCGCCGTCCACCTGCTCGACCTCCACCCCCCTGAACCAACTGGCGAAAACATCCTCTCCCAGCTCAGCGCGTAACCGGCTCTTGACCCTCGCCCAAGCGTCGCTTGGCGCGCCCTGCTCCTGTTGTGCCACGGTTCTTGCTCTTTCCCATTCTTTTGGTTCGCGCCGTTACGCACCGCACGCCTCATACATGAGCAGTCAACAAGATCGACGCGGACAGTCATGACCGTCCCTATGACTTACCCCAAACCCTAGCTTTGCTGCCAGGGTAGGCCAGCCGCTTTCCACCCCGCAATGGCCCCGCGATGCCTGCCGTCGTCGAGCGGTCCCTCGAAACCGCAAGCGACGTTGTGGCACGCGCGGTATCCTATGGCCGCCATCGCCTTGGCCGCGGCCAGGCTCCGGCTTCCCGAACGGCAAATGAAGAAGAGTTCGTCTCCCAAACCGACACCAAGCGCCTTGAGTTCGCCCGCCAGACGCTCCGCAAAGCGCGTGTCGATCGCCTGATCGGGAAAGGTCTGCCACTCGACGAGGACAGGCCGTTTGCCAACAGGCGCGAGGTCTGGGATTCCCACATAGGTCCACTCTGCGCGCGTTCGCACATCGACGAGTTGGGATCGAGGATGGGATTGGAGGGTCGTCCAGACCGTCTCCACATCGACATCGTCAACCGCCGTCTCGTTATTCTGTGTGCTCAAAGGAAACGCCCTCTCCTGAAGACAAGAGTACGACGTAAGAAACAAATTTGGTGACGGGTACAATAGGTAGTGGCTACTTGGCGAACAAGACCACGACCACCCACAGATTACACGTCAATGTTCCACAAGATTTCCACTCTCCTTGCACCGAAGACAAGAAAAACCTCTCCCGGCAAGAGCCAGGTGAAGGTACTCAATTGTGAAGGAGGGGAACGCCCCGTTCGGAATGATTGGACTATACACATGCCCAATCCGCCGATCAAGCGAGCGGCCCCCACGCACACTGCAAAAGCGCCTCCATGACGGGGTGTTCAGCCCAATCGCACAAGTCTCTGTGTGGCAAGCGTGATTCATGGAAGCATGAAGCGCGGCCGGGCCGGCGCTGACGATCTCTCTCGAACGCAGCGTGGCACGAATTCTTTTTGCAGGCGAGTCGCAGATTTCGCGCGTCGCTCATCGCCGTTTTGGCGCGGATGAGCAAGCAGTTGAAATCGTCATTGAATCGACAAGAGGGAAGAGCGGTAAGACGCGCTCTCTGTGGCCATCAAGCAACAGGAGCGGTTTTTTTGTCAGCGCGTTCCCATCGCGCCGACCCGCTTCGCGAGCCGCGACACTTTTCGCGATGCCGCCTTGCGATGGGCGACACCCTTCTGGGCCCCGCGCGCGATGATGGGCTCTGCTTCCTTCAGGGCGGCGGCGGCGGCCTCCTTGTTGCCTGAGGCGATTGCCTCCTCCACGTTGCGCATGGAGCTTCTGAGGCGGGTCCGCCGGGTCTTGTTGACGGCGGTGCGGCGGGTCGCTTGTCGAGCCGCCTTTTTTGCCGATTTCGTGTTGGCCATGAGATGATCCTCGAGGCGCGCGCGACCTCCTGGTCAAGACTGCGCTGCTAACGTGTGGGCTGATCGGCTGCTCTATAACGAGGGCCTCAAGGAGCGTCAACCGCGCTAAGAAAGAGCCCGGCGCGGCGCCGAGGGCGATTGACAGCGGGAAAACTCGGTGGCTCTCCTGCGGCGCGGCAGGGAGCGGACTGCCGGTCAAGAAAGCGACCCATGCGTGTTTTGGTTACCGGCGCCGCCGGGTTCATAGGCTATTACACGGCGGCGCGGCTGCTCGACCGTGGGCACGAGGTCATCGGCTTCGACAATCTCAGTCCCTATTACGACGTGTCGTTGAAAGAGGCCCGGCTTCGGCGCCTCAACGAGCACGAGGGCTTTCGCTTCCTCAAGGGCGATCTCGCCGACCGGGACGTCGTCGAGGCGACTTTCGCCGAGGAGCGGCCCGAGCGCGTTGTTCACCTCGCCGCGCAGGCCGGCGTCCGCTACTCGCTCGACCACCCGCACGCCTATATCAGCTCGAACCTGACCGGCTTTCTCCACGTGCTCGAGGGCTGCCGGCACCACGGGGTCGAGCATTTGCTCTATGCTTCGACCAGCGCGGTCTATGGCGCGAACCAGACGCTCCCCTTTGCCGTCTGCGACAATGTCGATCACCCGGTGAGCCTCTACGGCGCGACCAAGAAGGCGAACGAGCTGATGGCGCATTCCTACGCGCATCTGTTCGGCATCCCCGTGACGGGCCTGAGATTCTTCACCGTCTACGGGCCGTGGGGCCGGCCCGACATGTCGCTCTTTCTCTTCACCCGCAACATCCTCGCCGGCGAGCCGATCCAGGTGTTCAACTACGGCCAGCATTCACGCGACTTCACCTATATCGACGACGCCGTCGAAGGCGTGCTGCGCACCCTCGATGTCGTCGCGACACCCGATCCGAATTGGCGCGCCGCAGCTCCCGATCCCGCCACCTCCTCGGCGCCCTACCGGCTTTACAATATCGGCAGTCACAACCCTGTCGCCCTGCTCGATTACGTCGCGGCGATCGAGAAGGCGCTCGGGCGGAAGGCAACGATCGAACTGCTGCCGCAGCAGCCGGGTGACGTCGTAGCGACCTATGCCGATGTCGAGGCGCTTCAGGAGGCGACGGGTTTTCAGCCCTCGACCTCCCTCGAAGAGGGCATCGGGCGCTTTGTCGCCTGGTATCGCGACTATTACCGCGTGTGAGGCCTTGTCCGCGTTGCGCTTGCCCGCCAAAGCGGCCCTAGCGCTGGCAGGTTGGACAATAGAAACTCGAGCGTCCGCCTTGCACGATGCGGCGTATGGTTCCGCCACAGCCTTTCCTAGGGCAAGGCTTGCCTTCGCGGTCGTAAGTCCTGAATCTGTGCTGGAAACGGCCGAGCCTCCCGTCGGCGCGCTTATAGTCGCGCAGCGATGAGCCTCCGGCCGCAATCGCGGCTTCGAGCACGGCCCTGACCGAGGCGACGAGCGCCTCCGTCTTTTTGGTGGGCTTGCCCGCTTTCGTGGCGAGAGAGCCTGCCTTGCGCAAAGGGGAGATGCCGGCGCGGTGCAACGCCTCGCAGGCATAGATGTTGCCGAGGCCTGCGATCAGCGTCTGGTCGACGAGCGCGGCCTTGATCGAGGTGGTCTTGCCCTTGAGGCGCTGCGCCATCCATTCCGGCGTGAAGGGGGGGCTTAGAGGCTCGACGCCGAGGCCTCTGAAGAGCGCATGATCATCGAGCGCGGCTTCCGGCACGAGGTCCATGAACCCGAAGCGCCGCGCATCGTGATAGCGGAGCGCCGTGCCGTCGACGAGATGAAACACGACATGCTCATGTTTTGGCGTACGTTCCTCCGTGTATGCGAACTCGCCGAGCACGAGAGGGGAGTCTTCGAAGCCTCGAGAGACGCCTCGAGAGATGTCAGTGCCATCGCGGGAAGGGTGCTTCTTCCGCGGCGGGCAATCGATGCTGAAGCGTCCCGTCATGCCGAGATGCATCACCAGCACCTCGCCGTTATCGAGCCGGGCGAGCAGATATTTTGCGCGCCGCCCGAGCGCCTCGACTTTCCGCCCTTCGAGCCGCTGCGCGAACGCGTTCGGAAGCGGAAAGCGCAAATCGGGGCGCCTCTGCTCGACGCGCGCAAACGCGTTGCCGACGAGGAACGGCGCAAGCCCGCGGCGCACGGTTTCGACCTCGGGGAGTTCCGGCATGACGATCCGCTTTGAACCAAAGTACGATGGAGGCGAATTCCGCCGCGACGATAGCCTGGGCGTGGGCCTTGCGCTATTGTCCGCCCCGATGTCAGAGGACCTGAAAGGTCGCGCCCCCGACAACGCCAAGACGAGCTTCGGCTTCGCCCGGGTGGGAGAGGGGGCGAAGCAAGGCCTTGTGAACGAGGTCTTCGCCAGGGTCGCGCCGCGCTACGACGTGATGAACGATTTGATGTCGGGCGGCCTTCACAGGCTGTGGAAGGACGACCTCGTCTCGTGGCTCGCCCCGCCGAGGAGCGCCGCTCCTTACGTCCTTCTCGATGTCGCCGGCGGCACCGGGGACGTGGCTCTCAGGGCGCTTCATGCCTCGGGCCCAGGTGCCTCGGCCGTGATTTGCGACATCAGCAGCGAGATGATCGAGGCCGGACGGAGACGGGCAGGGGGCGAGCGGTTGAGCTTCGTGCGCGGCAACGCCGAAGCCTTGCCCTTCGCCAAAGGGCGGTTTGATGCCTACACGGTTGCGTTCGGCATGCGCAATCTCACCCATCTCGAAGCGGCGCTCGCCGAAGCCTTCCGCGTGCTCAAGCCCGGCGGCCGCTTCCTCTGCCTCGAGTTTTCCGCCGTCGAGGTGCCCCTTCTCGACCGGCTCTACGAGGCCTATTCCTTCAATGCGATCCCGGCGCTTGGGCGTCTCGTTGCCGGCGACAGCGCGTCATACCGCTATCTCGTGGAAAGCATCCGCCGCTTCCCCGATCAGGAAAATTTCACGCATCTGATCGAGAATGCGGGCTTCGAGCGGGTGCGCTATCGCAACCTGAGCGGCGGGATTGCCGCGATCCATTCCGCCTGGCGTCTATGATGAGGCTCAAATCGTGAGCGCGATTGCCAATATGGCACGTTTGACCAAGGCGGGCGCCGTGCTCGCCTGGTCGGGCGCGCGCGTTCTTCCTGAGCAGGCGAATCTGCCCGCGCCGCTTGCGCTCTTCGCGCGCGTCACCGCGCCGCTGCGGAAGAACGGACCAGGCGAGGGTCGGAACGAGACCAAGCTCTCGGACGCGCTCACCTCGCTCGGACCGTCCTATATCAAGCTCGGACAGTTTCTCGCGACCCGTGACGACATCATCGGCCGCGAGCTCGCCCGCGATCTGTCGACCCTCCAGGACCGCTTGCCGCCATTTTCGCAAGAAGAGGCGAGGGAAGCGGTCAAGGAGGCTCTTGGCGCTCCGATCGACAAGCTCTATGCCGAGTTTGGGCCGCCGGTCGCAGCCGCCTCGATCGCGCAAGTGCACAAGGCGAAGGTGCGCGGTGCCGACGGCACCCTGACGCCGGTCGCCGTCAAGGTGCTCCGGCCCGGCATCGAGCAGCGCTTCCAGAAGGACCTCGACAGCTATTTCTTCGCCGCGCGGATGATCGAGCGGCTCCATCCACCTTCGCGGCGCTTGCGGCCGATCGCCGTGGTCGACACGCTGGCCAAGTCCGTCGCCATCGAGATGGACCTCCGCATGGAGGCCGCGGCCATCTCGGAGATGGCTCAGAACATAAAGAACGATGAGGGCTTCCGCGTGCCGACGGTCGATTGGACGAGAAGCGCGCGGCGCGTGCTCACGCTCGAATGGATCGACGGCATTTCGATTGCGGACCGCGAAGGCCTCGCAGCCGCCGGTCACGATATCAAGGGGCTGGGCCCGCGGGTGATGCAGGCCTTCCTCCGCCACGCCATGCGCGACGGCTTCTTCCACGCCGACATGCATCCGGGAAATCTCTTCGTCGACGCCGAGGGCCGCATCGTCGCCGTCGATTTCGGCATCATGGGACGGCTCGGGCTGAAGGAGCGGCGCTTCCTCGCCGAGATCCTGTACGGCTTCCTGACCCGCAACTACACCCGCGTCGCCGAGGTCCATTTCAAGGCGGGCTATGTGCCGCGCAAGCATTCCGTCGCGCAGTTCGCCCAAGCGCTTCGCGCCATCGGCGAGCCGATCATGGACCGGCCGGCCAACGAGATCTCGATGGCGCAACTGCTCGGCCAGCTGTTCCAATATACCGAAGTGTTCGACATGCAGACGCGGCCCGAGCTTCTGCTCCTGCAAAAGACCATGGTTGTGGTCGAAGGCGTGGGTCGCAGCCTCGATCCGGAGCTCAATATCTGGATCGTGTCGGAGCCGGTGGTGAAGGCGTGGATGGAGCAGGAGTTCGGCACCGGCGCCCAGTTCGAGGCGGCGGCGCAAGGCGCGGCCTCGGTCGGGCGCCTCATGGGCGACATCCCGAGGCTGCTCGGCCAGGCCGAGCGCACCGCCGAGGCCCTTTCGGCGATGGCCGAGGAGGGTGTTAGGCTCGACGATCATACCGTCGAGCGGCTGGCGGAGGCGCAAGGCCGCGAGAACCGGGCAAGCCGCATCGGCATCTGGATCGGCGCGCTCGCGCTTATCGCCATCGCGCTCTCATTGCTGTTCTGATTTCCCCGCTCTCCCCTTGGGGGAGAGCACGCGCGCCTCTTGGCGCGCGGTGAGGGGTAAGCGGGCGTAAGCCCGCGTCGAGTAAAATTCACCCCCTCACCCTTCCCGCCATTCGCCGCGCTTCGCGCGTCGAGTAAAATTCAACCCCTCAACCTTCCCGCCATTCGCCGCGCTTCGCGCGTCGGGCGGGAAGCCCTCTCCCTCAGGGGGGAGAGGGGGAGTGCTTGCATTGCTCTTCTGAGCGTTGACCGCTAACTCTATTTTATTGTCATTGCCCGGAGGCCGAGGTTCTATGGCTTAGGTCGCGCCTTGAGCGTCATACCGGCGAAAGCCGGTATCCAGTGCCAAAGGCACCGTGCTTGACCCTCTGGATTCCGGCTTTCGCCGGAATGACGAGGGGGCGGCAGGAACGAGAGTCGAGACATGAACGGTAAGCGCATCCTCTTGATCGTCGGCGGCGGCATCGCCGCCTATAAGAGCCTCGATCTCGTGCGCCGCTTGAAGGAGCGGGGTGCCGCGGTGCGCGCCATCCTCACGCGCGGCGGCGCCGAGTTCGTCACGCCGCTTTCGCTCGCCGTGCTCACCGAGGAGAAGACCTTCACCGATCTCTTCGACCTCAAGGACGAGGCCGAGATCGGCCACATCGGTCTCTCCCGCGAGGCCGATCTCGTCGTCGTTGCGCCGGCGACCGCCGATCTTCTCGCCAAGATGGCGAACGGGTTGGCTGACGACCTCGCCTCGACCGTCCTTCTTGCCACCGACAAGAAGGTGCTTGCTGCGCCCGCCATGAATGTCCGCATGTGGCACCATCCCGCCACGCAGCGGAACCTCGCGATACTCCGCGCCGACGGAATCGGCTTTGTCGGACCCGACGAGGGCGAGATGGCTTGCGGCGAATATGGACTGGGCCGCATGGCCGAGCCTCAAGCGATCCTTGCGGCCATCGAAGAGATGCTCGGCGCGGAGGCGCTCGCGCCACGCGCCGACGCCACGCCGTTGAGGTCACTTGCCGGCTGCCGCGTGCTCATCACCTCCGGCCCCACGCAAGAACCGATCGATCCGGTGCGCTACATCGCCAACCACTCCTCCGGCAAGCAGGGCCATGCCTTGGCGCGTGCCGCGATCGCGCTCGGCGCCGAGGTGACTCTGGTGACCGGCCCTGTTGCGCTCCCCGACCCTCAAGGCGCGCGCGTGGTGAAAGTAAAGACCGCGGAGGAGATGCTTGCCGCAGTGCTCGCGGCGCTTCCCGCCGACATCGCGATTTGCGCCGCAGCTATTGCCGATTGGCGCGCGGCGAGCGAGGCGCGGCAGAAACTCAAGAAAGAGGGTGGGGAAGCTTCGCTGAGGCTCATGCAGAATCCCGATATCCTCGCGACGATCGCACGCCCTGGGCCGAAGCGCCCGCGCCTCGTCATCGGGTTTGCCGCGGAGACCGAGAACTTGATCGCCAACGCAAGCGAGAAGCGCCGGGCCAAGAACGCCGACTGGATTGTCGCCAACGACGTCTCGTCCGGGAGGGGCGTGATGGGCGCCGACCAGACGCATGTCCATCTCATCACGGCATCGGGCGTGGAGGATTGGCCGTCTCTCAGCAAAGACGAGACGGCGACGCGCCTCCTCGCCCGCGCCGCCAACGCGCTCGCCGCCATGCGCCCGGCGGCGGAATGAGCGTCACCGTTCGCGTGAAACGGCTCCCGCATGGCGAGGGGCTGCCGCTCCCGTCCTATCAATCAGGAGACGCCGCGGGGCTCGATGTGGTGGCCGGCGTGCCGGAAGGCTCCCCGCTCGTGCTTCTGGCGGGCGCGCGCGCCCTCATTCCCACGGGCTTCGCGCTCGAATTGCCGCGCGGCTACGAGGCGCAAGTCCGCCCCCGTTCGGGGCTCGCGCTGAAGCACGGGGTGACGCTCCTCAACGGCCCGGGCACCATCGATTCGGACTATCGCGGCGAACTCATGGTGATTCTCATCAATCACGGCGCTGAGCCCTTCGTCCTCCGTCGCGGCGACAGGATCGCCCAGCTCGTGATCGCGCCGGTCGCTCGGGTCGAAATTGAGGGCGCCGATGCGCTTGGGACGACGGAGCGCGGGCAAGGCGGCTTTGGCTCCACCGGCTGACAGAACTTCCGTTTCCGGCGTCGCCCTTTCCCTTTTCCCGCTCTCCCCTTGAGGGAGAGCACGCGCCGCTTGCGGCGCGGTGAGGGGTAAGCGGGCGTAAGCCCGCGTCAAAAAAAGATTCACCCCCTCACCCTTCCCGCCATTCGTCGCGCTTCGCGCGTCAGGCGGAAAGCCCTCTCCCTCAAGGGAGAGGGGAAAGTCGGCTGCGGCCTACCTCACTGGCGGTGCGGCCGGGGAAGGCATAAGTTGCGCATGATGCTCACCCCTGACGAGATCGAGCGCTACAAGCGCCAGCTGGTGCTAAAGGAGATCGGCGGCGAAGGCCAGCAGAAGCTCAAAGCCTCTCGCGTGCTGGTGGTCGGCGCAGGCGGGCTCGGATCGCCGCTCATTCTTTATCTCGCCGCCGCCGGGATCGGCGAGATCGGGATCATCGACAGCGACCGGGTGAGCCTCGACAATCTCCATCGTCAGATCGTTCACGACGCGTCGAGCGTCGGGCGATCGAAGACGAAGAGTGCGGCGGCCGCGATCGAGCGCCTCAATCCCAACGTCGCGACGCGCCTCTACTCGACCCGCCTCGTCCCTGAGAACGCGCTTGGCATCATCGGCGGCTACGACATCGTCGCCGACGGCTCCGACAATTTCGCCACGCGCTATCTCGTCAACGACGCGTGCTATTTCGCGAAGAAGCCTCTCGTGTTCGCGGCCGTGGGTCCCTTCGACGGTCACCTCACCACGTTCCGCGCCTTCGAGACCGATCGCGCGGGGAATCCGCGCCCGTCCTATCGCTGCCTCTTTCCCGAGCCGCCGCCTGACGGCACTGTCGCGCCCTGCTCGGAGACCGGGATTCTCGGCCCCGTCGCGGGCGTCATCGGCTCTCTTGCCGCGGTCGAAGTGGTCAAGGAGCTGCTCGGGATCGGCGAGCGCCTTGTCGGCAGGCTTCTCCTCTACGACGCGCTTCAAGCACGCTTCAGCGCGGTGAGCTATGGATGGGACCCCGGCAATCCGCTGAACGGCCGCGCCCCCCGCTTCCGTGATCTCTCGCATCATCGCCCGATCCTGGTAGGCGCAAGCGAGTGAGGGACACTGGCTTAACTTGCTCGTCATACCGGCGAAGGCCGGTATCCAGCAGATACGCTTTTGAATCTTTCACTGGATTCCGGCTTTCGCCGGAATGACGAAATAGCGGCGAGTTTGGAGAAAACATGGCCACCGAGCAAATCGCCACGAGCTGCGCCATTGCCGGCGGCGGGCCCGCGGGCATGATGCTCGGGTACCTCCTCGCGCGCGCCGGCGTCGATGTCGTGGTCCTGGAAAAGCACGCCGACTTCCTGCGCGATTTCCGTGGCGACACGATCCATCCCTCGACGCTGGAGGTGATGCACGAGCTTGGCCTGCTGGATGCGTTCCTCAAGCTGCCGCACCAGAAGGTGAGCGAGATCGGCGGGATCGTCGGCGACGAGATGGTCACCTTCGCAGATTTCAGCCATCTCCCGACGCGCTGCGGCTTCATTGCCTTCATCCCGCAATGGGACTTCCTCGATTTTCTCGCCGACCAGGGCAAGCGCTATCCGACCTTCAAGCTCATGATGCAGGCCGAGGTCGACGATCTCTTGTGGGAAGGGGACAGAGTGGCAGGACTCAAAGCGAAGCTGCCTGACCGCACGCTCGAGATCAGCGCCGGTCTCGTCGTCGGCGCCGATGGCCGGCACTCGAAGGTGCGCGATCTCGCGGGCCTCGAGGTTGAGGATCTCGGCGCGCCGATGGACGTGCTTTGGCTCCGGCTCTCAAAGCGCCCTGGCGACGGCTCGCAGACCCTCGGCCGCATCCAGGCCGGACGCCTTTTCGTCATGCTCGATCGCGGCGACTACTGGCAGTGCGCCTTCGCCATTCCCAAAGGCGGTTTCGAGGCGCTGCGCGCCAAAGGGATCGAAGCGTTCCGCAACGAGATCGTGGCGCTCAATCCGGCGCTCGCGGACCGCGTGAAGGAGATCGCCTCGTGGGACGACGTGAAGCTGCTCACCGTGCGCGTCGATCGCCTGAAACGCTGGTATCGGCCCGGGCTCTTGTGCATCGGCGATGCGGCCCATGCCATGTCGCCGGTCGGAGGCGTGGGCATCAACCTCGCCGTTCAGGACGCGGTCGCCGCAGCCAATATCCTATCGGAGCCGCTGCGCATGGGGCGGGTCGCGGAGGAGGTGCTGGCCAAGGTGCAGAGGCGGCGGGAATGGCCGACAAAGATGACGCAGGCGGTGCAGGTCTTCGTGCAAAGGCGTGTCATCAGCAATGTGCTGAGCATGACCACGCAGCCGCGGCCGCCCTTTGCCGTCACGCTGTTCAACCGCTTCCCCGTTCTCCGCCGTCTGCCTGCGCGGCTGATCGGCATGGGTTTTCGCCCAGAGCATGTAGAGACGCCCGTTGCTCCAGCGCAAAAAGAAATTCCCCTCTCCCCTTGAGGGAGAGGGCTTCCCGCCCGGCGCGCGAAGCGCGACGAATGGCGGGAAGGGTGAGGGGGGTCTTCTTGACGCAGGCTTACGCCCGCTTTCCCTCACCGCGCGCTGCGCGCGCGTGCTCTCCCTCAAGGGGAGCGGGAAAAACGAGACTAGTCTAGCGGGAGCGCACTCAGAACATTGCCGGATGGACGCGGTCGGGCGGCGCGTGACCGTCGAGGAAGGTCTTGATGTTGATGATGACCTTCTCGCCCATGTCGACGCGGCCTTCGAGCGTGGCCGAGCCCATATGCGGCAGCACCACCACTTTGCTGCTCTTGAGCAGCTTGGGGTTGACCGCGGGCTCGTGCTCGAACACGTCGAGACCGGCACCGGCAAGCTCGTTGTTCTCGATCATGCGGGCGAGCGCGTTCTCGTCGATCACCTCGCCGCGCGCAGTGTTGACGATATAGGCGGAGGGTTTCATCAGCGCGAGCCGGCGCGCCGAGAGGAGATGATAGGTCGCGGGCGTGTGCGGGCAGTTGATCGAGATGATGTCCATGCGCGCGAGCATCTGGTCGAGGCTGTCCCAATAGGTGGCCTCGAGCGCCTTCTCCACGTCGGGCGTCACGCGCCGCCTGTTGTGATAGTGGATCTGGAGGCCGAAGGCCTTGGCGCGCTTGGCCACGGCCTGGCCGATCCTCCCCATGCCGACGATGCCGAGCCGCTTGCCATAGATGCGATGGCCGAGCATCCAGGTCGGCGACCAGCCGTGCCAGCCATTGGCCTCGCTCTTGAGCAGCGCGGCGCCCTCGGTCAGCCGCCGCGGGACAGCTAGGATCAGCGCCATGGTCATGTCGGCGGTGTCCTCGGTGAGCACGCCGGGCGTGTTCGTGACGAGGATCGAGCGGTTCCGCGCCGTCTCGAG